>NZ_JACOOY010000012.1:0-84302 GCF_014287705.1 Dorea hominis
TCCGATTTGACTCGGATTTAAAATCAAGTTCGTTCCAGTTCAAGAAAACTACTAGCTTTCTTATCCCTTTTACTGTTTTAAGGTTGACATTGAACACTTAATGAGGTCTTTCACGAATTCAGTGTGAAAGTCGTTCGACAGAGTCGAACTTCATTTTGTTCTTTGTCCGTTCTGAATATTCTCTTAAGAATTTTCAGGGTTGTTGTCTATTGTTTAATTATCAAGGTTCTTATCTGTTGTCTCATCGACAGCTATATTAGATTATCACATCTTCAAGCGTTTGTCAACAACTTTTTAAATTTATTTTGCTATTCGTTTGAACCGTTGTTCTTGCGAGTCAGCTTAGATATAATACCATTTACACAATTACATGTCAATAGTTTTAGTAATTTTTTTTACACTTTTTTACATTTTCTTTTCTAATACTACACAAAGTATTAATTTAATGCTTTTATACTATATATAGGTCTTTATATTCCCATATCATAACTGTACACTCTACATTCTTACTTCTTATTTTATATATCTTTTCACATTATATTTTTGTAACACAATTTTTTCCATTCGATTATTTATAATAATACATATAATATTATATTTTCTATAGCTTTCATTTTATTTGCCATTATAATTAATGATGCTTTCTCTGTTAAATAATAAAACCGGTAAAATAGAAAACACTCTGCGAGTTTTATTCGCTGATTAGCGGTCGACAAATGCTGTCATAAAAGCATGGCGTATTTTTCTCATTGCCATAACAAAAAATCGCAATTCAATGAATTGCGATTTTCTTACGGAGAAAGAGGGATTTGAACCCTCGCGCCGGTCACCCGACCTACACCCTTAGCAGGGGCGCCTCTTCAGCCTCTTGAGTATTTCTCCAGCACGCATTATTATACTAGAGTTAATGTTTATTGTCAATATAGTATTTCCATTTTTTTATTTTTTCTCAATTATCTCATTGTGAAACTAAATAAGCCCTTTTTACTTTCCCATTTGTAAAACCAACTTCTACTCTTTTTCTTCACTTCGTAGAAAAACAAGTTTCTTTACGTTGCACTATTTCTATTTAAAATCCAGCTTCTCTAATTGTATTCTGAATTCTTTCTCTGACTAGCGCTGCTATTTCTTTTGTATTCATATCTTTATAATCTTCATTATAAAGAGGTTTCAGAAAATGTACCTGAACTGTTACCTGACTTGTAGTATTTGTGTCAAATGGTTTAAATGAATCTATTAATGCTACCGGAACGATTGGGCATTTCGCTTTTGTAGCAGCTTTAAAGCTTCCACCTTTAAACTCCAGAAGCTCATTTCCATTTTTAGATCTTGTTCCTTCTGGGAAAATTAAATAGTTTCTTCCCTTTTTTACTTCATTTGTTACATTGATAATTACCTGAAGTGATTGCTTAATGTCATCTCGATCTATCATATATGCTTTCATACAGGCAAATACTTGTTTCAAAAACTGAATGTTCGCAATTTCCTTCTTAGCTACAACTGAAAATGGCTTCGGGCATACATCCAGAATAGCCAATACATCATAAAGCCCCTGATGATTCGGAAAGAACATAAATCCATTTTCATCCGGAATATTTTCCACACCGTATGCATCAATCGTAACGTTTCCACCTTTATTTGCTCTGTGAGTAATATACTTTAGTAACTCGTAATGTTGTTCTTCTTTGTATTTATCCACATGTGATGCATGATAGCACAATCTTATCCACATATAAGGAACTAGAAACAGATTCCGAAATACCATCATTATGATCCTTTTCATTGTAAACTCCTCTCCTTATTCGTTTCCCCACTGTTGGGGAATATTATCTATTTTAGTATAATGTTTTGTGGATAAAATGTAAAGTTAGTAAAAAAGGGACGGGGATTTTTTTAAAAGTGCCAGGTGCATGTCCAAAAGGGGACGGGGATTTTCTAAAAAATCCCCGTCCCCTTTTGGAAGTTTTCTACTGCTTTTTTCGCTTTATATCTTCCTAAATTCCAATTTCTTAAATTTAGATCACTTTGGTCTTTTTTCACTCCCCGGAAATATTCCGCCAGTACATCTTTTACATTATCTATGTCTTCACTGTCCAGATCTTCCGATTTCAGATCTGCTAATACAGGAGCAGCATCTTCTGACCACATATCTGTCAGCTCTGCTATATCATTAAATTTCAGTTTTTTATTTTCTGCCTGTATATGAGCAATGTTATATTTTGAAATCATCCAGTCCGGTTGGCTGAATGACAAAAAAATATATAATCCAAATGCAATCACCATTGTATAGCGAAACATTGGAAAGTTTCTTTTATATATCGAAATCACGACGCCACACATAATAAGTCCAAGTACCAACAATGACCATAATACAAGTATTCTTAAAAATGTAAGATGATAAACTCCGATATAAAGTAACATCCGGTATGCCGCTGAAATGATCATTATAAATGTACAACTGCAGACTATGGTTAGTATAATATTTAAAATTTTATTTTCTTTGAATATATAAAGGCATAATATAACAATTATAAAATTAAGTGCACTGACAAACAATAACTGCCAGAAGCCGCCTCTTGCATATTCCGCATAGGTTGTATTTGCCGGAAGACCTTTTTGCACTCCGATGAATAGATAAAAAATCTGTATTATACAATATAATACATAAATTGCGCTGATGATTCCTGTGAATGTGATCGCAATTACTGCATTTCCTTTTTTCTTCTTTTCTTTATCCGTTTCCGCAAAATTTTTCTTGCTTGCTGTATAGAAAAATGTGTAGCATAAATGTACACCTGCTATAAATAAAACGATATATCCAGGTACCATGCCTATTTTTATATGCTTTAATACATTTCCAAATATCCCTGCAAATATTGCATCCGAACTGAGCAGCACCGGAAATATGATGAGAAGCAACAATGCTGCAATTACTATTCCAACTAAAACTGCAATCAACATATTTTTCTTTTTTGCTTTATCTTCTCCGGTGTGATCTCTTGTTAGATATCTTACTCCTCCAACATACAGGGCTGGCGTACTTTCGATCATTCCAATTCCAAGTAAAATGATTCGTTTCAGATAGCCGCCGAAATTCCAGCTTGTATCATCATAAAACTGATGCAGCATAAATACGGTTAATAAAATTGCTGTTCCTACCCAGTTGAAAAATATAAAAAAGTACGATGTTGTACATGCAGTTGATATTCCTAAAAGCAACATTCCTGTTATGTATATCCAGGAATCCTTTTTTAATTTCAGACCCAGTTTCTTTAAAAAGATTTTTATAAAAATAATTGTGATTCCGATGCATATTGGAAATGTGATTCCGGAAATATTTTCATACAATGATACTGTGAAAATAATTCCATATAATAAACTTAATGCTGCAAAAAACGGATATTCTTCTTTTATTTTTTCAATATATCGATCCATATTAAACGCTCCTTCAATATCCACAATCTTAATTACCAATTTTCGTAAAAATATACAATTGTATGAATTTCATCATTGGCTGCCCATCCACATACATAACCATGATTCCATTCGTATTCTTTTTCTTGTGTTCCACTACATTTTACAAAACTATATGTCCACTTTACTTTTGTTTTCGGCACATGGAATTTTTCAAAGAAAGTTGTTGGAAGATAATATTTACCTTTGGTGACAAATGAACCATCTTCCGCTGCATATCTTATCTCTTTATCTTCCACTTTACATTTTTCTGTAGTTCTCTTTTTTAATTTCTTGATCCAACTTGTATAACTATCCTTGTCAAATTGCAATAACAGGCAAAATTCCGGAGATTCAAGTAACGAACTTTCGTATACATCTGTCTTCACTGCTTCTTCTGGAATCTTCTCTGGGAAACTTTCTGATACTTCTCCGCCATATGTCTTAATAATGCTATTGTAATTTGTTTTATAAATACCCAATAGAACAGCAAAAAAGAATATTACAATTAAAATGGACGAAATTAATTTCTTTCGCATATTACTCCTTCGTATACTCGATAATATCTCCTGGCTGGCAGTCGAGCTCTCTGCAGATAGCTTCTAATGTTGTAAAACGAATTGCCTTTGCCTTATTATTTTTCAAAATTGACAGATTTGCCGGCGTAATGTTAATTTTATTTGCCAGTTCAACAAGCCCGATTCCTTTTTGTGCCATCATTACATCCAAATGTACTTTAATTCCCATTGTGACACCCCCTAAATCGTAAAATCATTTTCTTCTTTGTATGCGATTGCCTGATTGAATACACATGCAAGTACCTGACTGAACAGAGCTGCGATAAAGAAAACGATTATAATTACAAGTGCCGCCGGTGTCGGATTGAAAAATAGTTTTATAATCCATAAAATTGTAATTCCAAAACTTAATCTTGCCATATGTCTGAGGTTCGTTACATTAGCGGTTACAAAACACTCTTCTTCCATTACGGTTTTCATCATTCTGCGGAGTTCATATATGATCGTCACTCCAAGGATTCCTGATATTCCGAAAATAATAAGCATTGGTATATACTGATTCATAAATACCTCAATCTTGAACTTTGCAAGATATCGTAAACTGATTGGCAATGTCAGAATTACAATAATTCCACTTACAAACATTACATCCAGAATATGTTTTGTAAATTTAACTATCTTTGTATTCATAATTAGATTGCTCCTTCTTACTTTATTTTCTATAAAATAACATATAGTTTATTGTTTTTCAATATGTATTTATTGTTTTTCAATATTTTTTTATCTTTTTTCGATATTTAGAGGGTGGATTTTTGGTAAATAGCTTTTTTATATTTTTATATTCAACAAAAAAGACCTACCTCTGCAGGTAAGCCTTTTTTATACTCGCTTCTTAAATTTATCTTTGCTAAAAAGTGTAACTTTAATCTTTCCAGAATCTATGCTTCCAGTTCACGCAGAATAATTTCTGCTGTTTTCTTTACAGTTGCTGCTACAAAATCTGTACACTGTGCCTTACGTTCCGGAGAATTTTTCTCTTTTCCTTTTGTAAGTACACGACAACAGGTTGCTCCGCAATATTCTTTGAAGAAATCATGTAATTCATTTGTCAGGGCAAAACATTTGTTGATCTTTGGATCTCCCGGTGTGGTACGTCCAAAGAAATACCCGATCATCATTGTTGCTCCGGCAAGCGCTCCGCATATACAGCCGCCTCCTCCAAGTCCCCATGGAAATCCTGAGCTCATCGCAATTGCATCATCCGACATATCCAGATCAAAATTCTTGCGGATAGCATAGATCAGCGATTCTGAACAGGCGAACCCCTGATTGAAAATCTCTACTGCATCCTTCTGTAATTGCTCCATATTAATATCCGTATTCATAATAACGACCTCCTTTAGTTTCCTCTTTTTATCTTACATCATTATTGATAAAAATTCTACGAAAATAAAATGTTCTCTTCCTTTCACTCTATTTTCACAGATTTTATGTACTATTATGACAATCAGGGAATATTAAGAGGCGAAGTCCCATAACAACACTGTAGTGGAATCCAGATTCCAGAGGATTTTTGCAGAATATAACAGCAGTCATAATAAAATAAATAAAACTGACGTACTTCAGATCTTCCTGAGATTCTTTCTGCAGATACGTCAGTTTTTCTATTTACTTAATCAATATAATATTTCTATTCTTCAGATGTATCGTTTTCTGTTACATCTGCTTCTTCAGATTCGGAAGTGCTCTCCTGCTCCTCCTCAGAATCGTCCTCGTCGCCTTTTCTTACTTTCGCAATACTTGCAACGATGTCTTTATCTTTAAGATTGATGAGCTTCACTCCAGATGTAATTCTTCCAAGTACGGAAATTCCTTCACACTTCATACGGATGATAATTCCTTCCGTATTGATGATCATGATCTCATCTTCTTCGTTGACAGCTTTTACGCCAACTACGTTACCGGTCTTTTCTGTGATCTTATAGCATTTCACACCTTTACCGCCACGGTTCTGTGGTGTAAATTCATCCATGTCAGTACGTTTTCCCATACCTTTTTCAGATACAAACAGAAGCTCACTTCCCTGGGAATCTAACTGCATACCGATGACTTCATCTCTGTCAGAAAGATTCATTCCGCGTACTCCCATAGATGTTCTTCCGGTAGAACGGACATCTGTTTCTTTGAAACGGATACACTGACCATACTTGGTAACAAGCAGGATATCCTGATTATTGTCTGTGTATTTTACTTCAATCAATTCATCTTCTTCACGAAGAGTGATTGCTGCAAGACCTGTCTTTCTTACATTTGCATAATCTGTAATAGGCGTCTTCTTAACAAGACCTTTCTTCGTAGCCATGAACAGATACTCACCTTCTCTGTACTCCTCAATCGGAATGACAGCACTGATCTTCTCACCCGGCATCAACTGCAGCAGATTGATGATCGCAGTTCCTCTTGAAGTACGGGAAGCTTCCGGGATTTCATAGCCTTTCAGACGGTAAACTCTTCCGGTATTTGTAAAGAACATGATGTAATGATGTGTATGCGTCATAAACAGTTCTTCTACATAATCTTCATCCAGTGTCTGCATTCCCTTGATACCTTTACCACCACGGTTCTGTGCTTTGAATGTATCATTGGACATTCTCTTGATATATCCTAATTTGGTCATTGTAATAACAACATCTTCTCTTGGAATCAGATCTTCCATGGAAATATCAAATTCATCAAATCCGATGGATGTTCTTCTCTCATCACCGTATTTATCACGGATAACAAGAATCTCTTCTTTGATCACGCCAAGAAGTAACTTTCTGTCAGCAAGGATTGCTTTTAATCTGCTGATCTGCTCCATCAGTTCTTTGTATTCAGCTTCAATCTTCTCTCTTTCCAGACCTGTCAGCGCACGCAGACGCATATCTACGATTGCCTGTGCCTGTACTTCGGAAAGTCCGAACCGTTCAATCAACTCTGCTTTGGCGATCTGGACATTCTGCGAGCCTCGGATGATATTGATTACTTCATCGATATTATCAAGTGCGATCAGCAGTCCTTTTAAAATATGTGCTCTTTCTTCTGCTTTGTTTAACTCATACTGTGTACGTCTTGTCACTACTTCTTCCTGATGATTCAGGTAGTGATTTAACATCTCAAGAAGATTCATGACTTTTGGCTGGTTGCCGACAAGTGCCAGCATGATCACACCAAAAGTATCCTGTAACTGTGTATGTTTGTATAACTGATTCAGGATGACATTTGCATTGACATCTCTTCTGAGTTCAATGACAATTCTCATTCCTTCACGGCTGGACTGGTCACTCAGATCTGTAATTCCATCGATTCTCTTATCTCTGACCATCTCTGCTATTTTCTCAATCAGTCTCGCTTTATTTACCATAAACGGAAGTTCCGTTACAATAATACGGCTCTTGCCATTTGGCATAGCCTCAATATCTGTGATTGCTCTGACACGTATCTTGCCACGGCCGGTACGATATGCTTCCTCGATTCCTCTTGTTCCAAGGATCATACCGCCTGTCGGGAAATCCGGTCCTTTGATGATTTTCAGGATCTCTTCAATCGTTGTCTCTTCTCTGTCTTCGATCTGATCATCAATGATCTGAACAACTGCATTGATGACTTCTTTCAGGTTATGCGGCGGAATATTTGTTGCCATACCTACCGCAATACCGGAAGTACCATTTACCAGAAGATTCGGAAATCTTGCCGGAAGTACTGTCGGCTCCTTCTCTGTCTCATCAAAGTTCGGCGCAAAATCAACGGTATTCTTGTTGATATCTGCTGTCAGTTCCATGGAAATCTTACTTAATCTTGCCTCTGTGTATCGCATGGCGGCTGCACCGTCACCGTCTACAGAACCAAAGTTTCCATGACCGTCTACGAGTGGATATCTGGTAGACCACTCCTGTGCCATATTAACAAGTGCTCCGTAAATAGAACTGTCACCGTGCGGGTGATATTTACCCATGGTCTCACCAACGATACGAGCACATTTTCTGTGTGGTTTATCAGGACCATTACCCAGGTCATTCATAGAATATAAAATTCTTCTCTGTACCGGTTTCAGACCGTCTCTTACATCCGGAAGTGCACGTGAAGCAATAACGCTCATCGCATAGTCAATGTAAGATGTTTCCATTGTTTTTTTCAAATCCACTTCATGGACTTTGTCAAAAATATTATCTTCCATTTATCCTTTTCCTTTCCTACACGTCCAAATTCTTCACGTATTGTGCATTTTCTTCGATAAACTCACGTCTTGGCTCTACTTTATCTCCCATCAGGGTTGTAAATGTCAGATCCAGTTCACTTGTTGTCTCTTCATCCATCTTAACTTTCAAAAGTATTCTCTGCTGCGGATCCATTGTTGTTTCCCAGAGCTGTTCTGCATCCATCTCTCCAAGACCTTTGTAACGCTGAATCTTGTTGTTTCCGTCTCGTCCAACTTCCTGCAGGATACTGTCTAATTCTTCATCGCTGTATGCGTACCATACTTTTTTGTTCTTCTCCAGCTTATAAAGCGGCGGCTGCGCCAGATATACATATCCTTCTTTGATCAGATCCGGCATAAAACGATACAGGAATGTCAGAAGCAGTGTACTGATATGTGCACCGTCAACATCGGCATCTGTCATAATGATGATCTTGTGATAACGCAATTTTGAAATATCAAAATCATCATGGATACCTGTACCAAATGCAGTGATCATTGCCTTGATCTCGGCATTGCCATAAATCTTGTCCAGTCTTGCTTTCTCAACATTCAGAATCTTACCTCGCAGTGGAAGGATTGCCTGTGTCGCACGGTCTCTCGCTGTCTTCGCAGAACCGCCGGCAGAGTCTCCCTCTACGATATATATCTCACAGTTTTTCGGATCTTTGTCAGAACAGTCAGCCAGTTTACCGGGAAGCGACATACCGTCTAAAGCAGATTTTCTTCTCGTAAGATCTCTTGCTTTTCTTGCTGCTTCTCTTGCACGCTGCGCCATCACAGATTTCTCGACTGTCATCTTTGCCACAGATGGATTCTGCTCCAGATAAATCTCAAGCTGTTTGCTTACAACACTGTCAACGGCACCTCTTGCTTCACTGTTACCTAATTTCTGCTTTGTCTGTCCTTCAAACTGTGGATCTTCGATTTTTACACTGATGATTGCAGTCAGTCCTTCACGGATATCTTCGCCGGACAGATTCGGCTCGCTGTCTTTTAGTAATTTATTCTTTCTTGCATAATCATTAAATGTCTTTGTAAGTGCATTACGGAAACCAACTACATGGGTTCCTCCTTCCGGAGTCGTAATGTTATTTACAAATCCATACGTATTATCGCTGTAAGAATCATTGTGCTGCATTGCAACTTCCACAGATACATTGTTGACATTTCCTTCGCAGTAAATGATATCTTCATACAGCGGAGTCTTGCTCTTATTCAGATATTTTACAAATTCGCGGATACCACCTTCGTAGTGGAATGTCCGTTCTATCGTTTCTTCTTCCGGACGTTCATCTCTTAATACAATCTTCAGTCCGGCTGTTAAAAATGCCATCTCGCGGAAACGCTGTTTTAAAATATCATACTCAAAAACAGTCTCTTCAAAAATCGTATCATCCGGTAAAAATGTAACCTTTGTTCCCGTCTTTTCCGGAGCACAGGAACCGATCACTTCCAGCTTCTGAACGACTTTTCCTTTCTCATAGCGCTGTTTATAAACCTTGCCTTCTTTACAGATTTCAACTTCCAGCCAGTTGGAAAGCGCATTTACGACAGAGGCTCCTACACCATGAAGCCCACCGGATACTTTGTATCCTCCACCGCCGAATTTACCACCGGCATGCAGCACGGTAAATACAACTTCAACTGCAGGAAGACCCGCTTTATGATTGATTCCGACAGGGATTCCACGTCCATTATCTACAACGGTAATCGAATTATCTTTATTAATGCTCACAAAAATCGTGTCACAGAATCCTGCAAGTGCCTCATCTACGGCATTGTCTACAATCTCGTATACGAGATGATGTAAACCTCTCGATGATGTACTTCCGATATACATTCCGGGACGCTTTCTGACAGCTTCAAGCCCTTCCAGTATCTGGATTTCATCTGCACCATATTCGTGCTGTACTTTTTCTGTACTCATTCTATTCCTCCTAGTTTTCTTTCTTTACCTGTCCGCTCTGGACATGGAATACTTTATTTATAGAAAATCGATGATTTACAAACTCATCCATCCCCGTACAGGTAATGAGCGTCTGTATATCATGAATACTATCCAGTAAATAGTTTTGCCTATGTTTATCAAGTTCAGACAATACATCATCCAGTAAAAGAACCGGCGTATCATGAATCGACTGTTTTACCAGCTCTATTTCTGATAATTTGAGGGACAATGCCGCAGTCCGTTGCTGTCCCTGGGAACCGTATTTACGAATATCGATATCGCCGATCATAAATGCAATATCATCCCGGTGCGGACCTACAGATGTGCTTCTGATACGCAAATCTTTTTCTTTGTTCTTGTTCAGCGCCTGCTCCAGCGTCAGATAGCTATTGCTTGGCTCATATAAAATCCGGATGGATTCTTTTCCTCCGGTCAGTTTGTTATGGATTCCGGAAATGATCTCATTCATCTGTTCTACAAATTCCTGCCTTCTCTGAATGATCAGATTGCCATAATGAACAAGCTGCATATCCCAGATATCCAGTGTTTTCAGTACATCACTGTTGTATGCCGCCTCTTTCAGCAGATGATTCCGCTGATTCACAATTCTGTTATAATTTGCAAGATTGCTCAGATATACTTTATCCAGCTGAGAAAGTTCCAGATCCACAAACCTTCTTCTCTCTCCGGGACCATTTTTAATAATATTCAGATCTTCCGGCGAGAAAAATACAATATTGACAATTCCGAATAATTCACTGGCTTTTCTGATCGGCATCTTATTGATCGCAATTCCTTTTGGACTGTTCTTCTTCAGATGCATGTCGATCTGATAATTAATGCCGTTCTTCTCTACAACTGTCTCAATGTGGGACTCATTCTGTTCAAAACGAATCAGATCCTTGTCTTTGGCTCCTCTGTGGGATTTTGTTGTTCCAGAAAGATAGACAGCCTCTAAGATATTTGTCTTTCCCTGGGCATTATCACCGTAAAAGATGTTTGTTGCTTTGTCAAATTCAAGAGATAACAGCTCATAATTTCTGAAATTTTTAAGCTTTAAAGACTCAATCTTCAATTCTTATCTCTTCTCCATCAAATAATACCATATCCCCGGCATATAATTTTCTGCCGCGTCTGGTATCTGTTTCTCCATTTACTGTTACGAGTCCTTCTGTGATTACTTCTTTTGCTTCCACTCCGGACTCAACAAGACCGGCAGCTTTCAGTGCCTGTCCGAGTTTAATATATTCATCTCTCAGTCTTATAACTTCCATCTTTTCACCTCTTAACCAGCCGCATTAAAGTTTACCGGAAGAATCAGGTAAATATAAGTCTCATTGTCATCCTTGATGAAGCACGGAGCTTTCGCATTCATCAGATAAAGTGTTACTTCCTCGTCATCAATAACTCTTAATGCATCAATCAGAAACTTCGGATTGAATCCGATCAACAGATCCTTACCTTCTTTGTTGATCATAATCTCTTCATTCATGGAGCCAATCTGCGATTTGATCTTCAGTTCCATGATCTCATCACCAATATTGATGATAATTGGCTTCTTATCACCTTCTTTGACGAGAAGAGTAGCACGGTCAATACAGTTTAACAATTCTTTTTTGTTAATTCTGACCTTAGTATCATAATCGCTGGACAGCATCTGATCAATTTTAAAATATTCTCCCTCCAGAAGTCTGGATACAACAACTGTATTATCAAACTCAAATACAATGTGATTGCTTGTGTAAGAAATATTTACTTTGCTTTCAGCTTCTCCGGATAAAATCTTACTGATCTCGATCAGTGTCTTACCTGGAACAACAAGTTTCTTGTCTGTAACATCTGCATTCAGAGCAATCTTACGGATGGAGATACGGTGCCCATCCAGAGATACAACCCGAAGCATATTATTCTTAATCTCAAAGAGTTCTCCTGTCATCAGTTTATTACTGTCAGAATCAGCAATAGAGAAAATAGTCTGTCTGATTACTTCTTTCAGCGTAAACTGTGATACTTCGATCGATTCGTCTTTTTCGATGATTGGAAGATAAGAAAATTCATCGCCCGGTTTACCGGAAATATTGAATTTTGCTTTCTCGCAGACAATCGTAGTCTGTAAAGATTCGTCTGTTTCGATAATGACATCACTGTCTGGAAGTTTTCTTACGATTTCGGAGAAAAACTTCGCGTCAATAGCGATCATACCTCTTTCGATGATCTCACCTTCTATGTCTGTCTGGATACCAAGTTCCATATCGTTGGCAGTCAGACGGATAATATCTGTTGTAGCATCGATCAATACACATTCAAGGATTGACATTGTTGTTTTTGAAGGTACCGCTTTTGAAACAATGCTAACTCCTTTTACAAGATTACTTTTCGTACAAACAATTTTCATGTGTGTAAAACTCCTTTCGCGGTGCGCAATATATATTATGTCTATGAAATGCTTCCGTATCCGTCGCCTTAGGGGGTGTGGAAAAGGGGAAAACCCCTTCAAGCCCTCTGTTTATCGGCGTTTCCGGAATTAAAAACTCTGTGGATTTCGATGAGAATTCATGGGGATTGCATTGGGATAAAAAAATTCTATCCACCGCGTTGGTTAAAAATCCACATATAATCCCATAATTATCCACAACTATATGAAAGTTATCCCAAGCCAGTCCACATAATAATTCACATAAACTAAGCCGGATTGATTTTCTTCTTAATGATATTGACAGTATTTGCCAGTGTTTCGTCGGTTTCCATCTCGGATTCTACCTTTTCAATACCGTATTTGATAGTAGAATGGTCCTTTCCACCAAAAATAGCACCAATTGCTTTTAAAGAAAGCTCTTTGGTAGACATCGTACGCATCAGATACATCGCTACCTGACGAGGATTGGCAATTTCTGCGTTTCTTTTTTTGCTCTTAAGATCAGCAATACTGATATTGAAGTGATCTGCAACAATATCCAGTATGAGTTCCGGTGTAACTTCTCGGTTATTATCAGAAGAAATAATATCTTTCAATGCTTCGGCAGCGAGAGATATGTCAATCGTTCCTTCATTATTATTCAGTCTGTAAAGAGCAATCAGTTTATTAAGAGAACCTTCCAGTTCTCGGATATTTGTCTTGATATTTGTGGCAATGTACTGGATTACATCTAATGGGATGTTGTATTTTTCAAGCTTGTCCAGTTCGATCTTCTTCTGAAGGATTGCCATACGTGTCTCATAATCCGGAGAAGAAATATCTGCAAGCATACCCATCTCAAAACGGGAGCGCAGTCTGGCTTCCAGTGTCTCGATATCCCTTGGCGGGCGGTCACTGGAGATAATGATCTGCTTTCCGGAAGTATGTAAATGATTAAAAGTATGAAAAAACTCTTCCTGCGTACTTTCTTTACCAATAATAAACTGGATGTCATCGATTAACAGTACATCAATATTCCGGTACTTTTCGCGGAACTTTGTCATAGAAGATTCGTTGCCGGATGATTTACCGTTCTTTAATGATTCAATCAGTTCATTCGTAAATGTCTCACTTGTTACATATAAAATCTTTTTCTTTGGATTCTGATCTAAAATAAAATGTGCAATGGAATGCATCAGATGAGTCTTTCCCAGTCCGACACCTCCGTAGAGAAATAGAGGATTATAAACCTGTCCCGGCGATTCCGCTACCGCAACGGAAACTGCATGGGCGAAACTGTTATTTCCGCCTACAACAAAAGTGTCAAAAGTGTACTTAGGATTCAGCCCGGCTCTTTCGGCTACGGACTTCGTACGTTTCTTTTGACTTGCTTCAACTGCCATATTCTGTATTTCATTCAATCGGTCATCATCTTCGGATATGAAAGAAACTTCGTATTCTTCTCCTGTGATTTCAGCAATGCATACCTTCAAAGGAAGAAGATATTTTTTTTCAATGTATTCAACACTTGAATTCATATTTACCATAATAAATACAGTGTTGTTGATGACATCATATACTTTCAGCGGTTTAATCCATGTCGAGAATGATACATTGGATAATTCGTGTTCCACGCGCAAATGTTCTATTATTTGCGGCCATTTTTCCTCTACTGTGTTCATTTTATAAAACTCCTAATCTTCTATATACTCTATTATAGTTTACATCAAAATGGGGGATTAGGCAACGTTTAATCAATGTGGATAACTAATTTCCCCCTTGAAAACGGCATATTTGCGTTCGATTTGTGGAAAAAAAAGTTAAAATCCACAAGTTATCCACTGAAATCCACAAAGTTTTCCACATTTAGTGGATAATTCCATGATAAATAAGTTCTTACCTATTTATATAAGGCGAAGTGAAAAATGTGGAATACCGGCATATTTATCCCCATTAACTAAAATACAAAGAAAAAGTCTATAAACTCGCAGGTTTTGCTTGACGTAAAGGAATTTTATGAATATAATAAAAAATGATGTCTATAGAAAACTGAGGGATAACCCTTAAAAATATAAGGAGGTGGATATCAATGAAAATGACATTCCAGCCAAAAAAGAGACAAAGAGCTAAAGTTCATGGTTTCAGATCAAGAATGAGCACTGCAGGCGGAAGAAAAGTTCTTGCAGCAAGAAGAGCAAAAGGAAGAAAGAAATTATCAGCGTAGGCCGCATATATGTGGCCTTTTCTTCTCTCAAAATTAGGAGAAAATGAAAATGAAATATTCCGAATCATTAAAAAAAAACAGGGATTTCCGTTTAGTATATAAGGAAGGAAAATCCTGTGCAAACAAATATCTGGTCATGTATATTCGAGAGAATCATTCAGATGTAAACAGATTGGGAATATCTGTAAGTAAAAAAGTTGGAAATAGTATAGTACGTCATAGAATAACGAGATTAATTAGAGAGAGTTATCGACTACAAGAAGAGCACTTCAAGTGTGGATGGGATCTGGTTGTAATTGCTAGAGCCGGTGCGAAAGGAAAAACATATCGAGAAATAGAGAGCGCATTGATCCATCTTGGAACTCTTCATGAATTATATATATGAGGTAGCGTGTTATGAAAAGAATTCTGTTGGCATATATCAGATTCTATCAGAAATATTTATCGAACCTCAAAGGATCATCGACCTGTAAATATTATCCGACCTGCTCCTGTTATGCAAAAGAAGCAATTGAAAAATACGGAGCATGGAAAGGCGGAAGACTTGCGTTATGGAGAATATTGAGATGCAATCCATTTTCAAAGGGAGGCGTTGATCCAGTTCCATAAAAAATGTAGTTACGATGGAGGAAGAACGAATGACTGTAAGTTTACTGACTGCAGCAAACTGGCCGCTCGTAGGACAGTTATGCTGGCTATTAGGTAAAGTAATGAGTTTTATCTATGACTTCTTAGATAAGGCTCTGCCCTCAGATAATGGGCTTGTAGGATTATCAATTATCATCTATACGATTCTGGTATATACTTGTATGCTTCCATTGACGATCAATCAGCAGAGATCATCTAAAATGATGGCTGTGATCAACCCGGAAGTACAGAAAATTCAGAAAAAGTATAAAAACAAAAAAGATCAGGCTTCTATGATGAAGCAGCAGGAAGAAATCCAGCAGGTATATGACAAATATGGAACTTCCATGATGGGAGGATGCCTTCCGCTGTTAATCCAGATGCCGTTCCTGTTTGCATTATATCCGGTTATTTATAATATTCAGCAGTATGTACCGGCAATCAAAGGAGCTCCGGCTGCAGTAAACAGATTTATCACAATACCGGATCTTACCGTATCTCCGGCTGCTATGCTGAAGAACAGTGGATCATACGGAATGCCGGCAATTGTGATCATGATCACGGCAATCGTGCTTCCGCTTCTTTCAGCCGGAACACAGTATGTAAGTATGAAACTGTCCCAGGCAATTTCCGGACAGCAGCAGATGGATAAAGATAATCCGATGGCAGGAACTATGAAGACAATGAATATGACAATGCCTCTGTTCTCTGTATTCATGGTATTTACATTGCCGACTGGTATCGGTATTTACTGGATCATCAGTGCGTTAGTACGTTGTGTACAGCAGGTATTTATCAACAAACACCTGCAGAAGATGTCTGTTGAAGATCTGGTAGAAAAGAATAAAGAAAAAGCAGAAAAGAAACGTGCAAAGAGAAGCGAGAAAGCAGAGAAGATCAATGCAATGGCTCAGATGAATACGAAAAACATTTCTGAGAAATCAAGTCTGGGTGTTTCTGATGCTGAAAAAGAGAAAAAGCTTGAAAAAGCAAGAAAGAATGCAGCGAATGCAAAAGAAGGAAGTCTTGCAGCGAAAGCCAATATGGTTAGAAAATTCAATGAGGACAAATAGGGGGCGCTATTATGGACGGTTACATTACTGTATCAGCTAAAACATTGGATGATGCGATTACAGAAGCATTGATCCAGCTTGGTGTGACAAGTGATCATTTAGATTACGAAGTAATTGAGAAAGGAAGTGCCGGATTTCTTGGAATCGGCATGAAGCAGGCAGTAATAAAGGCGCGCAGAAAACAAGAGGAACCTGTAGAGGAACCGGTTGTTGAAGAAGTAGAAGAAAAGCCTGTTAAAAAAGAAGTAAAAGAATTTAAAGAAGAGAAAAAAGATTTTCATAAAAAAGAATTCCACAAAAAAGAGCATGTGAAAAAAGATAATTTCAAAAAAGAGGCTCCAAAGAAGGAATTCGTGAAAAAAGAAGTTCCGAAGAGAGAAGTTGAACTTGCTCCTGTTGAAGATGCAACAAAAGAAGCATGTGTGAAATTTGTAAAAGATGTACTCGCTGCAATGGATATGAACGATGTTGAAGTGAAAGCAGAGATTGATGAAGAAGGTGCTCTGAGCATCACGATGGACGGAAAGAATATGGGTATTCTGATTGGAAAACGTGGACAGACACTGGATTCCCTGCAGTATCTTACAAACAGAGTTGCAAACAAAATGCAGGATGGTTATGTCAGAGTAAAACTCGATACAGAAGATTACAGAAGAAGAAGAAAACAGACATTAGAAAATCTTGCAAAGAACATTGCAAGCAAAGTAAAGAGAACAAGAAGATCTGTTTCTCTTGAGCCGATGAATCCTTATGAAAGAAGAATTATTCATTCTGCTCTTCAGTCTGATTCTGCTGTATCTACACATAGCGAAGGTGAAGAACCGTACAGAAGAGTTGTAGTAACATTGGTAAGAAGATAAAGAAAGAAAAAATAGGGGTTTTGATGACCTCTATTTTTTATATAACGAAAAATGCAATTTTATGTTATTAGGAGGAATTCGATGAATTATAATGAGCAGACCACTATTGCTGCTATTTCAACGGCTATGAGTAATTCCGGAATCGGTATTGTACGAATGACAGGAGAAGATTCTGTTGAAATTGCAGATCGTATTTATCGTGGAAAAAAGAATAAAAAGCTTAGTGGGCAGATGTCACATACCATTCATTATGGCTATATATGCGATGGTGACGAGGTGATCGATGAAGTCCTTGTAATGCTGATGCGTGGTCCACATACTTATACAGGAGAAGATACTGTGGAAATCAACTGCCATGGCGGTGTGTATGTGGTGAAAAAAGTGCTAGAGACAGTGATCAAATATGGAGCAAGACCGGCGGAACCAGGTGAATTTACAAAAAGAGCATTTTTAAATGGAAAAATGGATCTTTCCCAGGCAGAGGCAGTAGGAGATCTGATTACTGCTCAGAATGAATATGCATTGAAAAGTTCTGTTAGCCAGTTGAAAGGAAATGTAAAAGAGAAGATTTCAAATATCAGACAGAAAATTATTTATCATACTGCATTTATTGAAACAGCGTTAGATGATCCGGAACATATCAGTGTGGATGGATACGGAGAAAAGTTGAAAGTAACAGTGGACGAACTGATCGGTGATATCAGACATCTGTTGGACACATGTGATGATGGAAGAATTCTGAAAGAGGGTGTGAATACTGTAATTTTGGGAAAACCGAATGCCGGAAAATCATCGCTTATGAATGCATTTCTTGGGGAAGACAGAGCAATTGTAACGGATATTGCCGGTACAACAAGAGATGTACTGGAAGAACATATCAATTTGCAGGGAATTTCTCTGAATATCATGGATACTGCAGGAATCCGTGATACAGAAGACATTGTTGAGAAGATTGGTGTAGATAAAGCAATCAATTATGCAAAAGATGCGGATCTGATTTTATTTGTAATTGACGCGTCATCTGAACTTGATGAAAATGATATCGAGATTCTGAAGATGATACAGGGAAAACAGGCAATTATCTTGCTAAATAAGTCAGATTTAGATATGATAGTTACGAAAAAAGTAATTGAAAATAAAGTGAATGAATTACAGCCTGTAAATTCGAGTGAGACAGAAAATCATAATCCGATCATTGAAGTTTCTGCGAAAGAGAAGAGTGGAATTGCGGAGTTTGAGCAGATTTTAAAAGACATGTTCTATGATGGAAAACTGACATTTAATGACGAGATTTATATTACAAATGTTCGTCAGAAAACAGCACTTCAGGAAGCGTACAGATCACTTCAGAAGGTAAATGAAAGTATTGAAATGGGAATGCCGGAAGATTTTTATTCCATTGATCTGTTAGATGCATATGAATCACTCGGCAGTATCACAGGCGAGACAATAGGAGAGGATCTTGTAAATGAAATATTCAGCAAATTCTGTATGGGAAAATAAAGATCAATATGATGTAGCAGTGATCGGGGCCGGTCATGCAGGGTGTGAGGCGGCTCTGGCGTGTGCACGACTTGGTTTTCGTACAATTGTATTTACTGTCAGTGTAGACAGTATTGCACTTATGCCGTGCAATCCGAATATTGGAGGAAGTTCTAAGGGACACCTTGTAAAAGAAGTGGATGCACTCGGTGGAGAGATGGGGAAAGTCATTGACCAGACATTTATCCAGTCCAAAATGCTAAACAAATCCAAAGGACCTGCAGTACATTCACTGCGTGCACAGGCTGATAAGAATGAATACAGCAAAACGATGCGCCAGGTTCTGGAAAATCAGGAGAATCTGGAGATTAAGCAGGCCGAGATTGTGAATATTCTTACTGAAAATGATGAAGTGACAGGAGTTCAGTTGTATTCTGGGATGATTTACCGGTGCAAAGCTGTTATTTTATGTACAGGAACTTATTTGAAATCACGCTGTGTTTACGGTGATGTGAGCATGAGTACAGGACCAAATGGATTACAGTCAGCAAATTATCTTACGGATTGTCTGAAAGAGCTTGGAATTAAGATGTATCGTTTTAAAACGGGAACACCGGCGAGAATTGACAAAAATTCCATTGATTTCAGTAAAATGGAAGAGCAGTTTGGTGATGAGAGAATTGTTCCGTTTTCATTTACAACAAATCCAAACGATGTGCAGATTGATCAGGCATCTTGCTGGCTGACTTATACAAATGAAGAGACTCATCGGATCATTCGTGAAAATCTCGATCGTTCACCACTATATTCGGGAATGATAGAGGGAACAGGACCAAGATATTGTCCTTCAATTGAAGATAAGGTTGTAAAATTTGCCGATAAAAATCGTCATCAGGTATTTATCGAGCCGGAAGGACTTGGAACAAATGAGATGTATGTAGGTGGAATGTCCAGTTCGTTGCCAGAAGATGTGCAATATGCGATGTACAGATCAGTTCCGGGACTTGAAAATGCAAAAATTGTTCGAAATGCATATGCAATTGAATATGATTGTATTGACGGAAGACAGTTAAAACCGTCTCTTGAATTCAAAAATATTCATGGGCTGTTCAGTGCCGGACAGTTTAATGGAAGTTCAGGATATGAAGAAGCAGCGGCACAGGGAATTGTTGCAGGTATTAATGCAGCGAGAATGTTACAAGGAAAAGAACCAATGATTTTGGACCGTTCAGAGGCGTATATTGGTGTGCTGATCGATGATATTGTTACAAAAGAAAGTCATGAGCCATATCGTATGATGACATCAAGAGCAGAATACAGATTACTGCTTCGTCAGGATAATGCAGATCAGAGGTTAACAAAAAAAGGTTACGAAGTCGGTCTGATCAATGAAGAAAGATATCAGCGTTTACTGAAAAAAGAAGAGTTGATTAAAAACGAAATAGAACGTGTAGAACATGCAAATGTCGGCGCAAATGAGAAAGTACAGACATTATTAAAAGAATGTGGAAGTACACCACTTTCTTCTGGTTCCACAATTGCGGAACTGATCCGAAGACCAGAGCTGACATATGATATGTTAAAGCCGATTGATAATGCAAGACCGGATTTTCCGAAAAATCTTGCAGAAGAAGTAGCAGAGCAGGTTAATATTTGCATTAAGTATGCTGGATATATTACAAGACAGATGCGACAGGTAGAGCAGTTTAAGAAGCTGGAACGTAAGAAAATACCGGAAGATATTGATTATGATAAAGTAAACAGTTTGCGTATCGAGGCGATTCAGAAGCTGAAAGAACACAGACCAGCATCAATCGGACAGGCATCCAGAATTTCCGGAGTATCTCCGGCAGACATATCAGTTCTGTTAATATACCTTGGAGGGGTATATAAGTAGCATGGTAGCTGTTGTTTAAAAGAGTGTTTAATGGTATATAATATATATACCATTAATAACATCCAAAGAAAAATATATGTATCATAAGTTTGGGATAATATCTCAAACATTGTATATGAGAGTTGAGAGTAAAGGTAATATATATGCATAAAGAAATATTAAATAAAAAAATGGAAGAAATAGGGATACAGTTAAGTGATATGCAAACAGAGCAATTTCTTACTTATTATGATATGTTGATCGAACGTAATAAAGTAATGAATCTCACTGCAATTACGGAATATGACGATGTAGTAGAAAAGCATTTTGTGGATAGTGTATCTCTGATCAAGGCATTGGATGAAGAAGAAGTTAAAAATGTAATTGATATAGGGACAGGAGCAGGATTTCCGGGGATTCCATTAAAAATTGTGTTTCCACACCTTAAAGTGACATTATTGGACTCACTAAATAAAAGAATAAAATTTCTGAATGACGTTATTGGAGCATTAGAATTGGAGAATATTGAAACAATTCATGGAAGAGCTGAAGATTTTGCAAAGCAGGAAATATATAGAGAACAGTATGATCTGTGCGTGTCCAGAGCAGTAGCAAATCTTGCTACTTTATCTGAATACTGCTTGCCTTATGTAAAGGTAGGGGGATATTTTATATCCTATAAGTCCGGTGAGATAGAAGAGGAATTACAGCAATCGAAACGTGCAGTAAGTATACTTGGAGGTACACTGGGTGATGTTATAAAATTTGCACTTCCGGGAACAGATATCGGTCGTTCTTTTGTGAAAATAAAGAAAGTAAAGAATACCGGTAAGAAATATCCAAGAAAAGCAGGATTGCCATCGAAGGAGCCATTGGTGTAAAAAGAATATAGGATAATAAAAAAGATGAATGTACGTAGCGCATGGGGCAGGCACATTCATCTTTTTGCTTTACCTTGTATAATACTAAATTGTCGTTTCATCTTCGTAGGAAAGTATTACAGCTAATTGCTCAATGAAAGCATCAGGTCTTTCTAATTGAGGAAGATGTTTGGTATCTTCTATTTTCATAATCTCGATAGATGGAAGAATACTTTCATATTTGCACGCAATATCAGCATTTCGGGAATCTTCATCTCCAGATATAATGAAAATACTATTTGTTAACGATTTCATACAATGATAGACATTAACAGTTGTATAATGGCCAAGCAGACTGGATAGCAAATATTTGGATGAAGAGTGGTCCAGATGAGCTGTTTCGTAGTAGTTGTTAATATATTCCTCTTTTAATTTGTAATGATCATAGAAATATTCGTTCTTGAATTTATCTGTAATAAGTCTCCTTTTTACTAATATATTATAGAAATAAGTGCCGAATACAGGCATATTTAGAAACCATGTCAGAGATTTACTTCTCTTTGATGGCATCTTATTTAATTTATTCACATCTTCAGGATTTACAAGTATAATGCGATTTATAAGATTTTTGTTGTTCTGTACAGCTGCAATTGCGAATGATCCAGAAATACCGGTTGCTATGACATCACAAGGTGAATCAATAACTTGATTAATGAAGTCTGTGATTAATTGCACATATAAATAATTAGTATAAGTGATGGATGGTTTCTCGGATCTTCCGCATCCAAGCAGATCAATTGTATAAACAAGATGGCTTTTTGCCAGTTTATCAATGATTCTGTGCCATTCATAAGATGAACTTCCGACAGAAAAATCATGAATCAGAAGAACAGGCTCACCTTCGCCATATTTCTCATAATATATATTTCCAAATTTCCAATCAAAGTAAGAACCGGCTGTGTTTTGCTCGTGATTTTCAGAAGTCGCGGAAATATCAATTATTTTATTAGCCAAATGTATAGTAAATGTTGTCAATGCAGATAATGCAGATATAGTAATAGCTTTCTTTTTCCAACTCATGAGTATTACTCCTTTTGCTTATATATTGTCACATCAAATGTTGATCTTCTGATTAATGGAATCAGTGAAAACGTTTGATACTACAATATAAATAATACCACATGCTAAAATTAAAGTAAATGTTTCACGTGAAACATAGTGATACAGATGCTTTTTGGAAAATATCGTAATATATAAATGAATAGTTGTTGTGAAACATTTATTGCAAGAATTTAAAGAATGAAAGAAAACATTATTTCATAAATATTGCTGCAAGAATAATATAACGTTGACAGTTAGAAAATTATTTTGGTTAGTCATAAATTATTCTAATATTATAAGTAATATGTTTCACGTGAAACATATACAATATGGGACGATGAATTTTATAATTTGAAGAAAGAATATGTAATTGTAAATTATATGTAATTATAAATAAATCATCATAAAATCAGGACGTTAATTTTCTTTACTTGCTTATAAATAAATTGATATGTTTAAAACAATTACAACAGTATAAGACAAAATTAAGATAATATTAAAGATACGAATAAAATTTAATGATATAATATGATACCGGAATCAAAAGTTGCTTGTAAATTGTTCTATGCTGTGTGCCGCCAAAGAGATCAGTCTTAAACGTTATATTCTAAAGACAGTCTAATTATTATAGTAAGCAGGTAATATTCATTAAGATTATAAATAGACAAAAATATAAATGTTTCACGTGAAACAATTATAAAAAAGTGAAAAATTATGTTTCACGTGAAACATTTATAGAAAAGTAAAATAAAAAATGCTATACTAGAAGAAGCTCAAAATAGAAAGGTGATAAAAATGGGAAGAGTTATAGCTATTGCCAACCAAAAAGGTGGAGTGGGAAAAACAACTACAGCTATCAACTTATCGGCATGCCTTGCGGAAAAAGGACAGAAAGTTCTGGCGGTGGATATGGATCCGCAGGGAAATATGACAAGTGGATTAGGTGTTGATAAAAATAATGTTGAAAACACAGTGTATGATTTGATTATAGGAGAATCATCAATTAATGAAGTGATTGTGAGGGATGTTCTGGAAAATCTGGATATAATACCAACAAGTATTGATTTGTCCGGAGCGGAAATTGAGCTTCTTGATGTAGATGAAAAAGAGTATATTATAAGAAATGCGATTGCAAATATTAAAGAAGACTATGATTATATAGTAATTGACTGTCCACCATCTTTGAGTATGCTGACAATTAATGCAATGACTACAGCAGATTCTGTATTAGTTCCTATTCAGTGTGAATATTACGCGCTGGAAGGGTTAAGCCAGCTGATTCATACAGTCGAGTTGGTTCGTGATCGTCTGAACCCGCAACTGACAATAGAAGGTGTTGTGTTTACAATGTATGATGCAAGAACTAATCTTTCGTTGCAAGTCGTTGAAAATGTAAAAGATAACTTAGATCAGACAATATATAAAACAATTATTCCTCGCAATATTCGATTGGCAGAAGCACCGAGTTATGGTATGCCGATTAACAAATATGATCCAAAATCTGCAGGTGCAGACAGTTATATGCGCCTGGCGGATGAGGTGATGGAAAAAGAATAATACGGAAAATAATGCAGGAGGCGAATGAGAGATGGCGGTTAAGAAAAAAGGTCTTGGAAAAGGTCTTGATAGTTTGATACCGGATAATAAACCGGCTAAGAAAAATACAGAGACGGTACAAAAAGCTGAAGAGAAAAAAGAAGAAATGAAAGACGGCGTTCAGATGATGAAAATCAGCATGATCGAACCAAACCGAGAGCAGCCGAGAAAGAAGTTCGAGGAAGATGCATTACTTGAGCTCGCTGATTCTATCAAACTTCATGGGGTTTTGCAGCCGTTGCTTGTCAGAAAAATTAAAGATTATTATGAGATTATTGCAGGCGAAAGAAGATGGCGTGCAGCAAAGTTGGCCGGTATCAAAGAGGTACCTGTAATAGTAAAAGAATACAGTGAACAGGAAATTGTGGAAATTCGTTTGATTGAAAATATTCAGAGAGAAAATCTGAACCCAATCGAAGAAGCTATGGCATTTAAAAAACTTCTCGAAGAATTTCAATTGAAACAGGATGAAGTCGCAGATCGAGTTTCAAAAAGTCGTACCGCTGTAACAAACTCTATGCGCTTGCTGAAACTGGATGATAAAGTACAGCAGATGATTATTGATGAGATGATTTCTACAGGACATGCAAGAGCGCTGCTGGCAATTGACGATAAGAAATTACAGTATGAGCTTGCAAATCGTATTTTCGATGAAAAATTAAGTGTACGTGAAACAGAAAAGCTGGTTAAGGAGATTAAGAATCCGAAAAAACCAAAAGAAAAGAAAGCAGTAGAGAATGAATTTGTTTATAAAGATCTGGAAAACCGTATGAAAGAAGTTATGGGAACGAAGGTCAGTATTGCATCAAAAAGCAATGGAAAAGGTAAAATAGAAATAGAGTATTATTCAGAAAAAGAATTAGAACGTATGTTCGAGATGATTATGACAATAGGAAAGGAAGAATAAGAACTTATGGAAAGCAAAATCTTAAGTACAATAGGGATTGATCCGGGAATCATTATTATCTTAATGTTGATTTTGATTATTGTGTTGTTTATCCTTACTGTAAATGTTACAATGAACTACAATAGGCTAAAAAGCAGCTATCAGACGTTTATGAAAGGAAAAGACGGTAAAACTCTTGAAGAGAGCATGAAAGAACGCTATACAGATCTTGAATCCGTAGTAAAAGTTGTAAAACAGAACCGTCTTGACATTCGTGAACTGAACCGGAAGATGGATAGAAATTACCAGAAGATTGGTGTTGTGAAATACGATGCATTTAACGAAATGGGAGGTAAACTTAGTTTCGTACTTGCACTGTTGGATAATCGTAATAATGGATTTATCCTGAATGCAATGCATAGTAGAGAAGGCTGTTACACTTATGTAAAAGAAATTGTTAAAGGTGAGAGCTTTGTTGAACTTGCTGAGGAAGAGGCAGAAGCACTGGATAAAGCGATTTTCCAGGAATATACACCGGAAACTGTAGAAAAATAGCAGTAAAATGTAAAACTATTATATAAGGTAATTATAAAACTAAAGGATAATAATAAACCTATATTAATTACAAAATGAGGAGGATACAATATGTTAGACATTAAATTTTTAAGAATGAACCCAGATGTGGTGAAGCAGAATATTAAGAATAAATTCCAGGATGAAAAACTTCCATTAGTGGACAAAGTAATCGAGCTGGATCAGAAAAACAGAGATATCAAACAGGAAGTAGAAGCTCTTCGTGCAGAGAGAAATAAAATTTCCAAAGAAATCGGTGCATGTATGGCACATGGTAAGAAAGAAGAAGCAGAAGAACTGAAGAAAAAAGTACAGGCAAATGCAGATCGTGTAGAAAGCCTGTCAGCTGAAGAAAAAGATGTAGAAGCTGAAATTAAGAAGATCATGATGGTCATCCCGAACATCATTGATCCGTCTGTTCCGATTGGAAAAGATGACAGCGAGAATGTAGAGATTGAGAAATTTGGTGAGCCGGTTGTTCCAGATTACGAAATCCCGTATCACACAGATATTATGGAAAGTTTTGATGGTATAGATCTTGAGGCAGCAGGAAAAGTAGCAGGAAACGGTTTCTACTACCTGATGGGAGATATTGCAAGACTTCATTCCGCAGTAATATCTTATGCACGTGATTTCATGATCGACCGTGGATTTACTTACTGTATCCCGCCGTTTATGATCAGAAGTAACGTTGTAACAGGTGTTATGAGTTTTGCAGAGATGGATTCCATGATGTATAAGATCGAAGGAGAGGATCTTTACCTGATCGGAACAAGTGAACACTCTATGATCGGTAAATTTATTGATACAATGACTAAAGAAGAAGAACTGCCAAAGACACTGACAAGTTACTCTCCATGCTTCCGTAAAGAAAAAGGTGCACACGGTATCGAAGAAAGAGGTGTATATCGTATTCACCAGTTTGAAAAGCAGGAAATGATTGTTGTATGTAAACCGGAAGAAAGCAAACAGTGGTATGATAAGTTATGGAAAAATACAGTAGATCTGTTCCGCTCTATGGACATCCCGGTACGTACACTGGAATGTTGCTCTGGTGACCTTGCAGACCTGAAAGTAAAATCATGTGATGTTGAAGCATGGTCTCCAAGACAGAAAAAATATTTTGAAGTAGGTAGTTGTTCAAACCTTGGAGATGCTCAGGCAAGAAGACTTGGTATCCGTGTTAAAGGAGCAGATGGAAGCAAATATTTCGCTCATACATTAAATAATACAGTTGTTGCTCCACCGAGAATGTTAATCGCGTTCTTGGAGAACAATTTACAGGCTGACGGATCTGTCAAGATTCCGGAAGTTCTCAGACCGTATATGGGTGGTAAGAGCGAGATCAGACCAAAATAATACCGGAATAAATGTGTAAATTGTGGATAAATAAGTCCACAGCGAATGACTCCGGGGATAATTAATGAGGAAGTAAAATGCATCAATATTTAACTGCAATTGGAATGGAAAGTGTAAAGTCAAAACAAGAACTGGATCGTTTATTGCAGGGGCTGGAGCAGGAGAATAATGAACGTGCTGTAATGTCTGTAACTGCAGATAAATATGACCGGTGCGAGTATAAAAAAGAATTTGCAAAAAATATTGGAATTGCAGCGGGTGGATTTCAGGACAGTAATGGAATATTTGAAAGAGAATATATATATCCTTATTTTTACGGAACCGGAATTACAACATATGCAGATGTAACGGTGGAAAGAACAAAGGATCAACAGTCCTACATCGGCATCTGTGAAGATGTGAAAATAGGTGTTACATTAATGTTCCGGATTCAGAATTATATGGAATATCTGAAAAAGAAATGGCATCCGCAGGAGCCGGGAGGTTATGACTCTATTACATTATCCGGGCTGTGCAATGAGGGAAAGATTCTCCTGCCGGTAATGAAGGACGAATCACAGAAACAGCAGCAGTCGGAAGATGTGCATAACCGGATGATGCTTGTCAGTGCTGCAAGAGCCGGAGATGCGGAAGCAATCGAGAATCTGGCGTTGGATGATATAGACATTTACACAAAAGTATCAAGAAGGCTGATTAAAGAAGATGTATTCAGTATTGTAGATACATACATCATGCCTTACAGTGTAGAGTGTGACCGGTATTCCATCCTGGGTGTGATAACAGGTGTGCAGATTGTGGAAAACATTTACACAAAAGAGGAACTCTATGTGATGAATCTGGAAGTAAATGACCTAAAATTCGATGTCTGCGTGCCGGTTCACCGAGTATTTGGAGAGCCGAAAGCCGGACGCCGGTTCAAAGGAAAAATCTGGATGCAAGGGCGGATTAATTTTTAGTTGTTTGTGGGCAATTCTGCAGGTGATTTATTTGCAATAAGATCTGTTTAGAAAGAAATGTAGATTTTTATATGCCAGAGTGTTATAATAACATTCTGGCAATAAGTCTTGTTAGTTTAACTGATAAAATAAGCGCCTCCTAAGAGAAAGCCGAGGCATTCCCCAAAGGGAAAAAATGAAAAACAACTTTCAGTTCGAATCTATTCTGAAAAATGCTAATGGTGACAACAAAGCATTCCCCAAATGGGGGAACGTTCTAATGTTACCAAATCAAAAAAATCTGTAGATTGACAACTCGAAAAAGAGTTGATAATCTTATATATGGCCGAAGGGAAAAATCCTAGAAACCCAGTAAAATCAAGGGTTTGCGGCATGTGTCGTCATAGCTCAGCTGGATAGAGCACTCGCCTCCTAAGCGAGGGGTCGGAGGTTCAAATCCTCTTGGCGACGGGCTTCAAAGCGTTCGAAAATGTTAGCTGGATTAGCTGACAACGAACGCTTTTGTTATTTTCAAATCACGTTCGTGACACAAAATTCCATTCAAAATGATCAATTTCCAGCTAACGCAATCCGATTTTTGTTAGCTGACAGCTAATCAAAATTACCGGTTTGCAAACATGGGTTTTAAGAAGTCCAGCTAACATTTGGGTTCCGCTCCGTTGTCACCCCTTATTCGGGGATGTAAATCAGAGAAAAGGCGGGAAAAGAAACAATCTCTCCCAAACCTGCAAACATAAATTAGCTGAAACAGTATTCAATTCTATTAGCTACAGCTAATGGTCAAACAGCAATGTCTGTTTGGAACTTTACTATCTATAAAAGTTCCAGGCAGGCATTTTTTATTTCCTGAATCCTGGAGGAAAGGAGTCAAGATGACTGAGCCAAACAGACAATCAGGAGAAAACGAAGAAAAAATCATAGAAATTGAGATTGAGCGTCTTCGTCCGTTCAAAGAGCACCCGTTTCAGGTAAAAGATGATAAGGAAATGTTTCTTTTGCAGGAAAGCATTGAGAAGTATGGAATTTTAAATCCGCTAATCGTCAGACCAGTACCGGATGGATACTATGAGATCATATCCGGTCACAGAAGAAAACATGCTGCGGAGAAACTGGGATACCGTAAAGTACCGGTGATCATCCGAGTATTAAGTGAAGATGATTCCATCTTGAGCATGGTAGATTCCAATCTTCACAGAGAACGGATCAGCTACAGTGAAAAAGCTTTTGCTTACAAACTGAAGAATGACGTATTAAAAAGAAAAAGTGGTCGAAAAAAGAGCCAAGTTGACCACAAAACACCAAGAAAGCGGGCAATAGAAATCATCAGTGAAGATTGTGGTGATAGCCCAAAACAAGTGCAGCGTTATATCTCACTGACAAAACTGATACCGGAAATGTTGCAGAAACTGGATGATGAGATCATTTCTTTTTGTCCGGCTGTAGAGATAGCTGCATTAAGCGAAAAAGAACAAAGAGAACTGCTTGTAGCAATGGAGTATGCACAGGCAATCCCATCACTCTCACAGGCCCAGAGGATCCGGCAACTGAGTAAAGAAAAACAGTTGTCACTGGAAAAGATGGAAGAAATCATGTGTGAGGTTAAAAAGGGTGAAATCACAAGAGTGGCTTTCACAAACGAACAGCTACATAAGTATTTTCCAAATTCTTATACACCGGCAATGATGAAGCGGGAAATACTGGCACTGTTGAAATTATGGAAAAAAGAATCATGGGAAAGTTAAAGGAGGAAGAAATCATGTGTAAAGTTATATCCGTAGTAAACCAGAAAGGCGGCGTTGGAAAGACCACCACAACCGTAAATGTAGGCATTGGACTGGCAAGAGAAGGTAAGAAAGTGTTGCTGATCGACGCGGATCCACAGGGAAGTTTAACAGCAAGTCTTGGATATGAGGAACCAGATGATCTTCGCATCACACTGGCAACGATCATGATGGATGTCATTAACGAAGAAGAAATCTCTCTGGAAGATGGTATCTTACATCACCAGGAAAATGTAGATCTACTTCCGGCAAATATTGAGCTTTCTGCCCTGGAAGTAACGATGGGAAATGTTATGAGCAGAGAAATGATCATGAAGGAATATATCGATGCGATAAGAGGCCGATACGATTATATCCTGATCGACTGTATGCCAAGTCTTGGTATGATGACAATCAATGCACTGGTCTCTTCTGATTCTGTTTTGATACCTGTACAGGCCGCATATCTGCCTGTTAAAGGACTTCAGCAGCTGATCAAGACCATTCTTACAGTAAAGAAAAGACTGAACCGGAAACTGGCGATTGAGGGTATTCTCCTGACTATGGTAGATTTCAGAACCAATTACGCAAGGGACATTGCATCAAGAGTACATACAACATACGGAAGTCAGATCGAGGTATTTGAAAATGTAATTCCGATGTCTGTAAAAGCTGCTGAGACCAGTGCAGAGGGAAAAAGCATCTATATGCACTGTCCAAAAGGAAAGGTTGCAGAGGCATATAAGAACTTAACACAGGAGGTTTTGAAGAATGAAAAATAGAAGTGGCGAAAAGATTAAACTGGCAAGTATTGATGAACTGCTTGGTGTGGTAAATGAAGAATCTGCAATGGAGATAGAAATCAGTAAGATCCATCCGTTTAAAAATCATCCGTTCAAGGTGCTGGATGATGAAAAGATGCAGGATCTGGTTGAAAGTGTAAAGATCAATGGAATACTGACACCGGTACTGCTTCGCATGGATGAAAATGAAGAATATGAAATGGTATCCGGTCACAGAAGAATGCATGCAGCACAGCTTGCAGGACTGACGACAATTCCGGCAATCGTAAGAGAATTATCAGATGATGATGCCATTGTGGCTATGGTGGACGCTAATATTCAGCGAGAGGAACTGTTACCAAGTGAGAAAGCTTTTGCTTACAAGATGAAACTTGATGCAATGAAAAGGCAGGGAATCAGAACAGATTTAACTTTGTCTCAAAATGAGACGAAGTTGAGATCAGATGAAGTCTTGAGCAAGCAAGTTGGGGAAAGTAGAGCTCAGGTTCAAAGATTTGTACGATTAACAGAACTTATTCCGGAACTTCTTGATCTGGTAGATAACAAGAAGCTTCAGTTTACGGTTGCTGTCAATATCTCCTACATCGATAAGGAAGTACAGGGATGGATCTACGAATATATCAGCGACACCGGATTCATCAAACCAAAACAGATTGCAGCACTCAGAAATCAGCTGAATGATGGACCAATCAATCAGATTCAGATGTTATCGATTTTCAATAACTGTGTGATGGCAAAGAAAGTATCCCGGTCTCTTACTTTCTCAGAAAAGAAACTGACAAAGTATTTTCCGGATGATTATACAGCCAAAGATATGGAACAGGTAATTGAATCATTATTAGAAAAATGGATGCAGGAACAGTCCTGTTAAGGATAGAAAAAGCTAAGAAAACAAAGTCAAAGAAGTTTAAAAAGAGGACTTCTTAGCAGAAAACGAAAGGAGGAAATTATGGAGAAAAAAATGACATTTAATTATTTTTACGGTACCGAAGCTGATCAGTTCAGCTTCTACCGCATACCAAAAGCATTATTTACAGACAGCTATTTTAAAGATTTATCAAGCGATGCTAAAATTTTATATGGACTGATGTTGGATCGAATGTCTCTTTCCATCAAAAATCAGTGGTTTGACGACAAAAACAGAGCATATATCTACTTTTCCATCGAAGATATCATGGAATTACTGAACTGTGGCAGAAATAAAGCCATCAAATCCATGAGAGAGCTGGATGACGAAACAGGAATTGGTCTGATTGAGAAACGCAGGCAGGGATTTGGAAAGGTGAATGTTATCTACGTAAAAACCTTTATGCCTGAGAAAACAGATGAGAAAAAATTTGGAGAGGAATTAGAGAAGTTTAAAAAACAAACTTCTGTGGAAAATGAAGAGCCTGCAGAAGTTTACAATTTAAACTTCATGAAGTCCCAAAATCAAACTTCTAGAAGTCCCGAAAACAAACTTCAAGAAGTTTACATTTCAAACCCTAATAATACTAATCTTAGTGATACTGAAATGAATGATAATAAATCTAATCCTATCATATCTGTGGATGAGAAAAGATTTGATAGCGATAACCGCTCTGAGGATTATCAGGCTTATGAAAACCTTGTCAAAGAGACCATTGATTATGAATCACTGGAAGTAACCCATCATGACGATATGCGACAGGTAGATGAAATCGTGAACCTGATCGTAGAAACTGTGATGTGTAAAAATGACAAGATATTGATTGCCAGCAACTGGTATCCGGCATCACTGGTGAAGAAAAAATTTCTGATGCTGACCTATTCACATATCGAGTATGTCTTACACTGTATGCGTGGTAACACCACCAAAGTGAAGAACATCAAGAAATATTTATTAGCATCCCTGTTTAATGCACCGTCTACGATGAACGGGTATTATCAGGCAGAGGTGAACCATGATATGCCAGGACTGGTAAGATAGGAGGTGCACATGTTTATTTTAAAACTTGCTGGGAAAATATTATTACTGCCGGTATGGCTGATCCTTTTTGTGATCGGACTGGCAGTAAAGATGACAGTACAGACTTATGCGGTTGTCAGAGGGATCCTTGGGTTTATATTCACTTTGTTGATTATAGCGACTGCATACTGTTACCATGACTGGGTACAGGTTGCATTTCTGTTTTCGCTGAGTGTAATTCTGTATCTGATCCTTTTTGCAGGAGTGTTCGTAGATACTGTACTGGACATGACAAGAGAACGCATTATTGATTTTATTATATCGTGAGGAGGATATGAAAATGAGCGAAAACAATGATTATATTCAGTTACCACCACTTAAAAAAGACACACCGTCCGATGTGGTAGCATTTATGTGGGAGTACATAAAAGTACCGGAGGATTCAAGAGAAAAAGTTAAGAATCTGCTTAAAGATGCAAATGAAAATGGCGTAAAATTAAGTCATCAGGCACCAACACTGTATGATGTTGTCCCAAAAGAAGAAATTACTGAATTTGAAGAGCTTATGCGCAAAACCATAGCTGACATTGTATCAGAAGCCAGTAGCATTGCCTGTTGGGTGTATGTGCAGAAATATGTGAAACAGAAAACTCTTGACGAAATGCTACAAGAATTGCCAGGAGCAGGCCAGTTTATCATTGTCATGGATACCTGGTTCGAAAGACTGATGGCGGAATAATGGATGCTATGATAGAATAAAGAAAACGATTTGAAGTGCAAATCGGAATTTGTAGATGCAAGATAACCAAGAGTATTTAATTGACAAGCTATGAATCATTTGCTATCATTGAACGGTATATTAATAAGACAGTTCGTTTGTACCATCCTGTCTCTAAATAAAACCAGGGCTATTATTTTTATAATTTATAATTGGAATTTTTTAGAAAAATAATCTATTAAGGCACGGGTACAGATGGATCCGTGTTTTTTTATGCAATATTAGCAAATGGAGAAAAGGTTTATGTATATTTTAAAAACGGAGGCAAGTTTTGACTCAGCACATTTTCTTGCAGGATACGATGGAAAATGCAGCAATCTTCATGGACATAGATGGAAGATTATTCTTGAAGTTCAAGCTGAGGAACTAAAGGACGACATTCAGCATAAGGGGATGTACGTGGATTTTGGAGAATTGAAAAAAGATTTAAGAGACCTTGCAGACTCAATGGATCACGCATTAATTATAGAAAAGAATTCATTGAAGGAAACTACACTTGAAGCTTTAAAAAGCGAGAATTTCAGAATTATTGAACTTGATTTTCGTCCAACAGCGGAGAATATGGCAAAGTATTTTTATGAAAAAATAAAAAAACTTGGATATAACATGAAAGCTGTAACGGTATATGAAACTCCTGTCAATAGTGCAACTTATATGGAATAATTATAAATAATTTTCTAATCTGAAAGGAGTTGTATATGAGTAAATATGAAGTGGTTGAAAAATTTGTAAGTATCAATGGTGAAGGAACTAAAGCCGGACAACTTGCGGTTTTTATACGTTTTAAAGGCTGTAATCTTAAGTGTAAATATTGCGATACCAAATGGGCCAATGAGCAAGATACACTTTATCAACCCATGACGGAAGAAGAAATACTTGATTATGTTTTATCAACGGGAGTGAAAAATGTCACTCTTACCGGTGGTGAACCATTATTAAGAGACGATATTGAAAAAGTTATAACAGCTCTTGCAGAAAACAATCTGAATGTAGAAATAGAGACTAACGGTAGCATTTTTCTTGACAAAATCCGTAAGCTTCATAAAGAAAATGTAACTTTTACAATGGATTATAAGCTTTCCTGTAGTGGAATGGAACAGTCCATGAATCTAGGAAATTTTGATATTTTAAATAGCAATGATACTGTCAAATTTGTAGTAGGAAGCCGAGAGGATCTTATAAAGACAAAGCAGATTATGGAAAAATATAATCTGTATGGAAAATGTAATCTTTATATAAGTCCGGTATTTGGAATGATAGAACCAGAGGAAATAGTTGATTTTATGAAAGAGAATGTAATGAATGATGTTAATATGCAGATTCAGTTACATAAAATAATATGGTCACCAGATAAAAAAGGAGTCTAACATGGAAAAGCATAAGAAAATAGATACTAAAGCAATCGAATATCATATAGCTGGTATTCTTAAAGCTCTGGGTGATAACCCTGAACGAGAGGGATTAATAGACACACCTAAAAGAGTTGCAAAAATGTACGAAGAAGTTTTTGAGGGAATGAATTATACAAATGAAGAAATTGCAGATATGTTTAACAAAACATTTGCACTTGATAGACTGGAAGAAGAGTTCGAAAACGTGGAATGTAAAAGTCAAAATGGAAATTCTGATATGGTAGTGGTAAAAGACATAGATATTTTCAGTTATTGTGAGCATCATCTTGCACTTATGTATGATATGAAGGTAACGGTTGCCTATATTCCAAAGGGAAGAGTGATAGGTCTTAGTAAGATAGCAAGAATAGCAGATATGGTATCGAAAAGATTACAACTTCAGGAAAGAATAGGAAGTGATATTGCAGATATTATGCAGATGGTTACAGGAGCAGAAGATATAGCAGTACTTATTGAAGGATGTCACAGCTGCATGACTGCAAGAGGAATTAAAAAAACTAACACAAAAACATATACACAAACATTAAGAGGGAGATTTAACAATGAAAGCAATGGTTTTGTTCAGTGGTGGAATAGATAGTACAACATGCCTTGGTATGGCAGTAGAAAAATATGGTCCAGAAAATGTTATTGCATTATCAATAGCATATGGTCAGAAACATACAAAAGAGATAGAAGCGTCAGATAAAATTGTAAAATACTATAATGTAGAACATATTTATCTTGACCTTGCAAAAATTTTTCAATATAGCGATTGTTCCCTATTATCACATTCTGATAAGGAAATACCTAAAGAATCATATAATGACCAGATTAAGAGTACAAATGGTTCACCTGTTTCAACATATGTTCCATTTAGAAATGGATTATTCTTATCAAGTGCTGCCAGTATAGCACTTTCAAAAGGCTGCAGTGAGATATATTATGGAGCACATGCAGATGATGCAGCTGGAAGTGCATATCCTGATTGTAGCAGCGATTTTAATAATGCAATAAATGAAGCGATATATCTTGGAAGTGGAAAACAGATTAAGGTTGTAGCACCATTTATCAATGCAACTAAAGATCAGGTTGTTAAAAAGGGACTTGAGATAAATGTGCCATATAAATACACATGGAGTTGTTATGAAGGTGGAGAAAAACCTTGTGGCAAATGTGGAACATGTATAGACAGAGCTAAAGCGTTTGAGTTAAACGGAATTAAAGATCCGGCAATGGAATAAAAAGGAGAAGAATTATGACAGGAAGAAGCAAAGAAGAGACAGCAGACATAACATTATTAGGTAATCAGAAAACACAGTATCCATGCGATTATGCACCGGAGATGTTAGAGACTTTTGAGAATAAACATCAGGGAAATGATTATTTTGTAAAATTTAATTGCCCTGAATTTACAAGTTTGTGTCCCATAACAGGTCAACCGGATTTTGCCACTGTTACAATATCATATGTACCCAACATTAAAATGGTGGAAAGTAAATCATTAAAACTATACTTATTTAGTTTCAGAAATCACGGTGATTTTCATGAAGATTGTATGAACATAATTATGAAAGATTTGATAAAACTTATGGATCCAAAATACATTGAGGTATGGGGAAAATTTACTCCGAGAGGTGGAATATCAATAGACCCTTACTGTAATTATGGAAAGCCTGGAACAAAATGGGAAGAAATCGCATTTAATAGAATGGCAAATCATGATATGTATCCGGAAAAGGTTGATAATAGATAAGAATAATAGGGAAAATAGTGATATAATGAACCTATCAAAATAAAAATTGAGATAGGAGGATTACATAATGGAACAGGTAGTAAAATTTTAAAAGGAAGCAGAAACATATTATTTGGCAACAGTAGAAGGAGATCAGCCAAGAGTTAGACCTTTTGGAACAGCCCATATTTTTGAAGGTAAATTGTATATTCAGACAGGTAAAACCAAGGATGTTTCAAAGCAGATTCACGCAAACCCAAAGGTAGAAATCTGTGCATTTAAGGATGGAGAGTGGCTCCGTGTGGCTGGAGAACTTGTAGAAGATGACAGAAGAGAAGCAAGACAGTCTATGCTTGATGCATACCCATCTTTACAGAATATGTACTCAGCAGATGATGGTAATACAGAAGTATTCTATTTCAAAAATGCCACAGCTACATTTAGTTCATTTACACATGAACCACAGGAAGTTAAATTCTAATAACAAAGGATTAGTGCTGGAGGTATTATTGTGAAACTTAAGTTAGTAAAAGCAACAAATAAATATCGTAATCAAATTGTAGATATGTTAGATGAGTGGAATAATTCTGGTGAAGAAATTATTCCATATGTAATTGGTCGTTTAGATTACAGTGATTTTGATTACTATTGTAACAATCTGGAAGTAAGAGACACAAGTGAGGGATTAGTTCCTGATTCTACATTTTTTTGCTTAGATGAAGAACGAAACATTGTTGTAGGTGCTGTAAACATTAGACATTATTTAAACGAAGCATTGTTATTAAATGGTGGACACATAGGAGATGGTGTTCGCCCATCAGAGAGAAGAAAAGGGATTGCAACAAAAATGATATCGTTGGCTTTGAAAGAATGTAGAAAGCTAGGAATAAATAAAGTTCTGATGGTTTGTGATAAAGGAAATATTGGTTCGGCTAAAAGCATTGAAAACAATGGAGGAATACTAGAAAACGAAGTCGTGGTTGATGGTGTTGTGGAACAAAGATACTGGATTGATTTGGATAAGGTTCGAAGTGTAGAATGATTGACAAAGAGAATGGAATCTGTAGGAGGGAGTATCATATGATAGGTTTAATAGTAGCTCGTTCAAAAAATAATTGTATTGGGAAAAATGGAAAAATCCCATGGAAAATTAAGGGCGAGCAAAAACAGTTCAAGGAACTTACAACAGGAAATGTTGTGGTAATGGGACGGAATTCATATGATGAAATCGGTCATCCACTCCCAAATAGAGAAACTATAGTTATTTCAAAAAGTAAAAAATATGTTGGAAGAAATATTCATACAGCATCTAGTGTAAAAGAGGCTATCGAGTTAGCGAAAGGAAAGGATGTATATATAGCCGGTGGTTATGGAGTATATAAAGAAGCTATACCATTAGTGGATGTAATGTACATTACTGAAATTAATATAAATATAGAGCAAGGGGATGTTTTTTTCCCAGAATTTGATGAGAATGATTTTGATATAACAATTGAAGAAATGTCTGAGGACAATGAACAGTTTACAAGAAAGATTTATAGACGAAAAGTAGCAGTAAAAAATCGTAATTTTAAGGAGCAAAGATATGAATACTATTGTACAGCTGTTTCCTCTTGAATGTAGCGATAGAGAACAGTTTATTTTGGATAATCAGGAAGCCTTTAATTATGGTGCGATGGAAGAATTTGGACTTAGAGATGACCACTTTGAGGAAGAGGATCAAATCATATCACGGGATACGATTGAGCAGTCCATTGACGGCGGAGAAGCCTACCGTATCGTACTGGACGGTCAAAAAGTCGGCGGCATAGTGATCAAAGTTGACGGCGAAAAAGGTGACCTTGATCTTCTTTTTGTTTCTCCGGCTGTCCATAGCAAAGGTATCGGATATGCTGCTTGGTGTGCTGTTGAAAAACTGTACCCGGAAGTGAAGGTGTGGGAAACGGTCACTCCGTATTTTGAGCAGCGCAACATTCATTTTTATGTCAATCGCTGCGGCTTCCACATTGTAGAGTTTTTTAATAAATATCACCAAGATCCGAATGATCCGGAAATGTGCTCCGAAGAACTGGACGAGCAGTTCCCGGACGGAATATTCCAGTTTGAAAAGGTCATTCGGTAAATTCAAGTTTACAGAACTGAATCAAAAGAGCTCGAAGGAGCTCTTTTTCCTTTTTTATAATAGTATCTGGGACTGTTGTTCCGTTGATAAGATTTTCAAGTTGTTGTGCGACTTCGGCTTGTTTGTTTGGATACAGACGACTATAAGTATTTAAGGTTTGAAAGAATTGTAGAGCAGATGAAACAGGCACAGGGGATCACGGAACAGTTAAAGGCAGAAAATCAGATGGAATGGGTAGCGAGAATGAACAATATGTAATCGTGTGCAAGGGAGATTGTGGATACAGAGATGGTTTATCAATAATGGAAATAAAATGAAGGAGAAAAGGCGGCAGTTTAGAAAGGCTGTTGCCTTTTAGGAATTGTTGTTTATTTGTTGTTTTTTATAAGATATACTATAAAGAAAAGATAGCATTATAGCCAGAGGTGGAATTTATGAACTATAAAATTTTAATGGTTGATGATGATAGAGAATTGCTAAAAATGTTGAATCAATACTTTACATTGAAGAATTATACAGTGATTATTGCAGAAAATGGCATAGAAGCAATGGAAAAGATAAGTGTAAATCCCGATATTATTTTATTGGATGTAAATATGCCGGGAATGGACGGAATTGAAGTGTGCAGAAGAATCAGAGATATGGTTTCCTGTCCGATTATTTTTTTGACTGCAAAAGTAGAAGAACAGGATCGAGTAATGGGATTGTTGTCTGGTGGCGATGATTATGTTTTAAAACCATTCAGTTTGAAAGAATTAGATGCCAGAATTATTGCCCATTTGAAACGTGAGGAACGTTTACATAGAAAAACAGAACAACGGTTTTATGGGGAATTAGTAATTGACTATGCCAGTAAATGCGTACATATTAAAGGAAATGCTTTAGGGCTTACTAAATTAGAATATGAGATTATAGAACTTTTATCCATGAACCCTGAAATGGTGTTTGATAAGGAACGTATTTATGAAAAGATTAGTGGATACGATGCAGAAGGAGATAGCCGAGTGGTGACAGAGTTAATTCGTAGAATTCGTAAAAAAATCAATCAATATACGGAGCATGAATATATTGAAACGATATGGGGGATGGGATATAAATGGACAAAATAAGAAATCTTTCGTTGAGAAAAACTATAGTTTTGTATATGATTGTTAGTTTGATAGTTAGTTTTTATCTTTCAGCATTGATTATGCGAATGGCAGCCACTATACAAGATGACATTTGGTGGAAATATGTAGATCAAGAAAAGTATTTTGAAATGGCAGAAGGTGAAGGTAGAAAGTATTTGACAGATGTTCCGAGACCGAATTCTTATGAAATGAAAAAATTTGATTATCATGTATCAGAGATATGCGATTTCCTTCAGACGTTTACAGTACTTATCGTGTCTGTGGTAGGCAATATCATAGCAGTGTTTCTTTTTTATAAGCATAAATTGAAAAATCCCATTGAAGAATTAGAACTGGCATCACAACAAGTTGGTCGAAATAATTTGGATTTTCATATTACCTATGAAAATAAAGATGAAATGGGAAGATTGTGCAGAGAATTTGAACGGATGAAGGAGCAGCTTGCAGAAAATAACCATCAATTATGGAAAATGATTGAGGAAGAAAAGGCTTTGCGAACAGCGATTGCACATGATATACGTTCTCCACTATCTGTGCTGGAGGGGTATCAGGAAATGCTTTCAGAATATCTCCCTAAGAAAGAGATAAATATGGAGCAAGCCCTAGATATGGTAAATGAAAGCAAAAAACAGATTGAACGTATGGATATATTTGTGGAAACAATGCGAAAGATGAGCAGTTTAGATGCAAGGGAGTTGGTGGCAGAAAAAATTACAAGTAAGCAGTTAGAAACAGACATACGTGCAGAGATGAATGTGTTTGAGAAAAAATTTGGAAAGCAATACGATTTAGAATGTTCGGAAACAGCAGAAAAATTTTCGGGAGATAAGGAAGTGATTTTAGAGGTTATAGAAAATCTTTTGTCAAATGCCTTTCGTTATGCCAAAACAAAAGTGGAAATGGAAGTTCTCCTTACTTATTCTGAATTACAAATCAGAGTAAAGGATGATGGAGTGGGATTTACAGTAGACAAACAAAAGGCAACAGAGCTTTTTTATCAGCAAAATGTGAAAGATAGTTTGAAACATTCAGGAATGGGTATGTATATCAGCAGATTGTATTGTGAAAAGCATGGCGGACAGTTACTTATAGAAAACGAAAAACAGAGTGGAGCTGTAATAACAGCAGTATTTCATCGGATTGCATAAGCAGTCCGATTTTTTTATACTGTTGTCTTTTTGTTGTGATTTATATTTTATGATGTCTATAACAAGGAAAGGAGACAAACGTATGATTGCTATTTTTAAAAGAGAGATTAAGAATTATCTAAAGCGACCGTTATTTTGGGTAGGTATTCTGCTTGTGATTTATGGTGTGTTTAATACGACAAGTCCATATTTAATGACACACTATTTAGGGCAAGGAGAGAAAATTGTCAATGATTATCCTGATACAGTTCGCTTAGGAGATGTTTATGAAGGATATATTCCTGCGAATCCTGAAAAACATCGAGAAATATGGAGTGGACAGATAAAACAAGCACTAATTGATGAATTAGAAATGTCTGATTTAGAGGCACAATCCGTAATGAGCGAACTTGTTGATATGGAGTTAGAAGAAGCATTCGTATATCTGGAGGAAAAATATGATTGGTATAGTGCAAGATATATGTACGAAGATAGTGCCTATTACAAAGGAACATCAGAAGAAATCAACGCATATCTGAACGAAAAAATGAAAAATAAGACGTTTTCTTTTTATTACTCAAGAAAATTTGCTGATTTTGCAGGGTTGTTTATGTGTTTTTTTGCAACAATTATGTTAGCGGTTCTGTTTTTACAGGATACGAAAAAGCATACTTATGAATTGCTTCACACGAAACCGATCACTGCCGGAAAGTATGTATTGGGAAAAGTAAGCGCAGGATTTGCAATTTGTTTGATTGCTCTGACTATTATAAATCTATTATTTTGGGCATTGTGTGTTATTTATACAAAAGACAGTGGGTTTGAAGTGCGGTTCTGGGATTTTATAGTTTCTACTGTACTTTATATACTTCCCAATATGCTGATGATTGTAAGTGTATATACATTGATTTCACTCCTATTTAAAAATCCACTTCCGGGAGTGCCACTTCTGATTCTTTACATGGTATATTCCAATATGGGCGGAAGAAATGCGGAAGGAGTTTATGGATATTGGGGAAGACCTTTTGCGATTATGGTTCGATTCCCTGATCAGCTTTTCGATACGACACCGCCACCAATGGCATTTTTAAATCAGAGTCTACTTATTTTAGCATCTGTAGTGATTATTCTGATTTCAATACAGATTTGGAAGAGGAGGCGGATGTAAATGAAGAAGGAAATGAAGATTGTTCTGCCGTTTTATAAGATTGCTTATGCAGTATCTTTTGTTGTGATTTTAAGCTTGATACGTGGGGTTGTATTCACAAATGAAATAGGACTTTCCATTGAGGCACCTTTTGCTATATTGACTGCTGTTTTTTGTGCGGACACTTATGTGCAGGAAATTACAAGCAAGAGATCAGAAATCCATAGGCTGTATCCAATAAGAAAGAGAATTTGCTCCATCATGCAGCGAATAATGATACAGGAAGTTTTTTTATTACTGCTTGCTGTTTTAGGTTACGGATTGTTTTTTGTGTTTCAAAAACCGGTCACACATCCGGCAACAGAAAGTGAAATACTTCAGTTTATTGCCTATTTTTTAGCGATTGTAGTAACCATTTTCTTTTGGGGAATATTGGTCAATACATTGTCTATGCTTTTTCGCAATATGTGGATGGGGATTGGAAGCTGTCTTCTGATATGGGTAGCAACAAATTCCACGGGAGGAGATAAACTTTTTGGGGCATGGAATCTGTTTTCCTATGCTTTCAGAGATATAGAAAATACTGCTGATGTTACATGGCTGCAAGGGAAAGCTTTGTGTATTGGTATTGGATTGATTTTATTGGTAGTATTGCCGAAAATAGTTAGAAAGAGAGGGTAAGTTTATGAGTATTCATATTGAGGATTTAACAGTAAGATTTAAAAATGGTGTGACAGCAATCAATCATGCGAATTTAAATATACCGAATGGAATTTTTGGATTATTGGGAGAAAATGGAGCAGGAAAGACAACTTTGATGAGGGTTTTAACTACTGTACTTAAACCTACAAGTGGAACGGTCACATTGGACAGGATTTTATATAGTGAAGGAAACTATGAAAAAATCCAGAGAAAAATAGGGTATCTGCCACAGGAAATTGATCTTTACCCGAATTTGACTGTTCAGGAGTGTTTAGAGTATATGGGTGATTTGGCAGGTGTTCCAAAAGCAGAATGCAAGAAACGAATAGAATATTATTTGAAAAAGACCAGTCTTGCAGAACACCGGAAAAAGAAAATGAAACAGTTGTCAGGCGGGATGAAACGACGGGTAGGATTAGTGCAGGCGCTTTTAAATGAACCGGAATTTTTGATTGTGGATGAGCCGACTACCGGTTTAGATCCAGAGGAACGTATTCGCATCCGCAATTTGTTAGTAGATTTTTCTGAAAACAGAACGGTTTTGTTTTCAACTCATGTGGTGGAAGATTTGGCTGCTACCTGTAACCAACTTGCAATTATGCACAAAGGTAGTTTCTTATATGCGGGTTCTATGAAGAATTTGACAGAAGAAGCACAGGGGAAAATCTGGATTTGCAAAGTACCTGATGAGAGAAAAGCAAGAGAAGTGGAACAGAAGTATCGTATTACATCAAAACAGTATGTTGAGGGGGGATTGCAGTTAAGAGTGATTTCTGAAATACAGCCAGAATTGGAGTGTATGTCAATTCCTGCAACGTTGGAAGATGCTTATATTTATGTGACGAATCAATACGAGTAGATAAAGCACCATCTGATGCTTTACTACCAGTTGCACGTTGTTCGCTTTGAATATTTGTGGAGAAAAAGTATGTATTATTTTGGCTTTCTATAAAACCTATAAACCAGCCATTTATATCCTGCCCGTTCACTCGTCCGGTTCCGGTTTTTCCATAAATTCTCCATTTTCAGAGGCGGTAAGATGGATGGAATTTTTGACGGCATGAATATTAGCAGGAGTAAAGTTGAAGTTGTTTCGATATAAATTTTTCAAAAGTTCAACTTGTTCTACTGGTGAAATCTTTAAGGATGACTGCATCCAGTAGGAAGAGAAATCTCCGGATATATTTTCATTGCCATATCCTATTTGCTGAAGGTATGAATTTATAGTGGAAGCTCCGAGCTGCTTGTCGATTGATTCAAAATACCAGTTTGTATATATATTTTAAAAGGTATATGATTAAGAAAAACGGCAGGAGGTATCTGAATGAAAGCACATAAATATTGGTCTATCAGTGCACTGATTACAATGCTTGGAACTTTTTATACAGGTTATAAGGGATCAAAAGAAGGCCATAAGTACTTTGCAGCAAGTACTTTGCTTTGCATGATTATGGCTATTTATACAGGACACAAGATGATTTCTGGTAAAAGTAGGAAGAAAAAAGAAGTTTCAGTAGAGAGTGTTGAAGATTAAAAAACAAAATATTTTAATAAATAACGCCGGTGCGGGATTTTTGATATCCAGTACTGGCGTTATTTATTCTACAGGGGCTTGGGGGTGTAGCCACCAAATATACTATTCGTTTTCTGCTTCAGCAAGTTTGTTAAGAATCCACTCCCGATTGATAACAATATCCTCATCATCTCGGAGATCTTTGAAATCAGTGCAGTGTGAAGAAGCAAATTCATACATATCGTCAATGTCAACTGCACCAGTGGTCTCACCCTTATTAATGATTACAAGAATATTTGTTCCGTCATCGTCGACAGCAAAGCGCAGTTCATCAAATTCTTCATCAGGATTATTTTCGAGAAGAGAATCTGTCGCAAGTAATTTAACAAGTTCCATTATCCTGTCATCTTTACCTGCATCAAAAATCTGTATCTTTTCAACGAGCTGATTTGGTGACGTTACGATTCGGGATAAATATTTTTCAGTACGAAAATCAAACAAAGCATTTTCACCATAAAACATTTCATATGTCTTTTCTACTTCTGATTCAGAAACCAGATAAATCATGATAAGATCTTCCATCTAGTGATAGAGTGTAGGATAGTTTAAACGAAAGGTCTCTCCACAGCTCGGGCAAGTATAAAGGAAAATAGATTTATTAAGTACCTTCTCTTTCATTTCAGGATCCAGTGCAGTATTAATACTGTCCCAGAGCTCAAAATCCCCCTCATGATGGCAGGAAGGACAAGTTACTTTTTCAATATGATGTCTTGACATAAATGTTCCTCCTTTCAGTGAGATAAATCTATAGTTTTCTTATTGTAGAATGCGCTTATCCTTTATTATTTTGCCAGGAAATTACTCTGAATCTCCATCGGCATATGATAAGCCTGGCCTCGTTTTGTCAGGCTGTATAGTTTAAAGCTCATGAGTTCCGGAGTTGCATTCAGAGAACTGCAGAGTCCGAAGTAATCCAGGTCTTCGTTCTGAACCATATCTTCGATCTCCTCATCATCAATCAGAAGATCGGCAGCAAACAGATTGGCCTGGTATTCTGTATTATCCGTCATATTGTAGAGTGTATCATCTTGCATCGGAGCCATTTTCAGCTGGGAACGATGCAGGATGATATGCCCTAATTCATGGGCGGCAACGATCATCTTTTCTTCTTCTGAAAGGAAACTGCTGATCATGACATAGATTGTCTTACAGCTCATAAAACAGTATCCTTTCAGTGTCTTATATCTGGAAGTTTCACCGACCACAATGTTCATCTGATCCATGATCTCAAATGGATCTCGGGTTCCATATTTCTTGATTAATTTCTTTGTTTCTGTATATATGTAAGTGTTTCTCAAATAAATCACCTCAAAAGTAAAAAATAAAAAGGGCAGAAATATCCTTGTAACTATAAGGTAACAGATTAGGTGTACAATAATCCCGCCTTCTATTATTTTTCCTCTTGGTTTTTCAGATATTTTTTCGGTGTAAATTTCTTTGCACGTCTTTTGGAATCCAGATAAAGGCTCTGGATCTCATCCATAAAAGCTATTTTATCTTCGTCTGTCAGTGATCCACCGGCAAACATAGCTGCAGCCTGTTCCAGAATCTGCTGAGCCTGTCTGGCACCACGGTTACCAAACTGTTCGGATGCTTCTGTGATAAAAGCTTCATTCTCACTCATGAGATAAGAAACGTCACACTGTAATGCATCTGCCAGTTTCTGATACAGAACATTTTGTTTTGGAAAACGTCCTTCTACTTCCCAGGATCGAATGGTCCTATATGAAACACCAACCATGCTGGCCAGTTCCTGCTGACTCATCTTTTTTTCTTTTCTTAATGATCTTACTTTTTCACCGAATGTCATAAACATACCTCTTTCTAAGCCTTGTCTTATAAGTTTCATTAGCCGCTTCAAGGCAAAACGGGAAATGTGTCTCCTAAAAAATAAAAATTAATCTTGACAAAGGGAGATATCTCTCCTATAATGTGAATCACAGATAAGGGGAAACATCTTTCCTATAAGATACACAATATTTCCTCTTTTGTCAATGGATATGTGAAATGAATTTCCTGTAATTCAATGAAAACAGGAAGGATAGACAATCATTGATAGTCAAAATGGGATACATGTTACAAAAAGAGGAAAGACGTATGGGAGGTGGCAATGTGAGTCAGGATCAGACTTCTATTATCTGTATTGATCTGAAGTCCTTTTATGCTTCTGTAGAATGCGTAGAACGTGGGCTGAATCCATTTAAAACAAACCTGGTGGTTGCAGATCCGACCAGATCAAAGTCAACAATCTGCCTGGCAATCACTCCGGCTATGAAGTCTCTTGGCATCAAGAACCGGTGCCGGATCCATGAGATACCGGATTGTGTGAAGTACATCACAGCCATGCCAAGGATGCAGCTGTATATGGATTATTCCGCAAAGATCTATGGAATCTATCTGCGGTACGTCTCAAAAGAAGATATCCATGTGTACAGTGTCGATGAGTGTTTTATTGATGTGACAAACTATCTGCAGCTTTATCATCTCACTGCAAAAGAAATGGCGGTAAAGCTTATGCAGGAGGTTATGGAGGAAACAGGTATCACTGCAACCGCTGGTGTGGGAACCAATCTGTATCTTGCTAAGATCGCAATGGATATCGTAGCAAAGCATGTGGATGACCATATTGGAATCCTGGATGAATTCTCTTACAGAGAGCAGCTATGGGATCATAAACCATTAAGTGACTTCTGGAGGATTGGATCCCGGACTGAAAAAAAACTAGCCGGTTATGGAATCCATACAATGGGCGATATTGCAATGGCTTCTTTAAGATCCGAAGACTGGCTGTATAAGATGTTTGGGATTGATGCAGAGCTGTTGATCGATCATGCATGGGGATATGAAACATGCCGGATGAGTGACATCAAGAACTATCATTCGGAGGAACACAGCCTTTCAAATGGTCAGGTGCTGATGCGAAATTATTCTTTTGACGAAGCACTTGTGATCGTAAGGGAAATGACAGATAATCTGGTCCTGGATCTGTTTGAAAAAGGACTGGTAACAAGCTCTCTCACCTTATGGATCGCCTATGACCACAGGTATGAGCATGAGGCATCCAAAGGAACCGTAAAACTCGAAAGAGAAAGTAACAGTTCCAAAAAGATCATAGATGCAGTGGAAGATTTATATCTCAGGATTGCAGACAGATATACCGGAATCCGAAGAATCGAGGTGTGTGCGAACAGGGTTGCTCCTGAAAGTTATGTGCAGTACAGCCTGTTTGATGATCCCAAACAGACCGATAAGGAACGGCATTTACAGGAAGCAGTATTGAATGTAAAGCAGCGTTATGGAAAGAATGCGATCATGCGGGGATCCAACCTGCTGGAGTGTTCTACTTATAGAGAACGCAATGAGCAAATAGGTGGTCACCGTGCTTAGAGGAGGTGCAAAAAGTGCTGGCAAGTGCATATCAACCGTATTTATATTTACCAAGACCGGTTTCCAGGAGACATCCCATGGATGTAGGACGCAGGGCAAAACAGTTTGCTCCATTTGCGGCACTTCGTGGACTGGATGAAACAATCCGGCAACAGGAAATCATTTATGAACCAAAAAGAGATTTATCTGAGGAAAAGAAAAATGAGTTGGATATGAAATTAAGGATCCTGGCATATGGAATGAAGATACAGGCAACTTATTTTCAAAAGCCATGGAAGAATCCATTAATTGGTCAGTACCATACATTATCTGGAACCGTAGAATTTTTTGATCCATCAGTCCACTTACGGATTGATGATACCGAGATTCAGATCCAGGACATCTGTGATCTGACTGGTGATGTATTTGAAACTATTGAAATATCATGTTAATTAATCACAGCGGAATTTTTTATACCGGAAAGAGTGTGTGGTAGCTGGTGGAAGGATAAAAAAGGATGCACAGATCGACAAAGCAGATCTGATCAGAATAGAAATCGTGCTGTTCGTGCAGCTTTGGCACTTACGGAATGGATGGCATGATGCTCATAAGGCGGATTTGATTTCCCTTTGGTCCGTTGAGTAATAAATGGAGAAATATCTTATTGCTTAAAGGAGGAAGCCTATATGGGATCAGGTGCTATTAAATGGCATGTACACTGCTCTGTATGCGGAGCATTTATTGAAAAGAGCGCACAAAGCGATTCAGAAGTGGAGTGCAAAAAATGTCGCAGTACATTGGAGATATTTGTAAAGGATGATATGGTGTCGGTTCGTCCGATCCACATCAGAGATGAACAATTAAAGTCCAGGATGCGGACGTATTCCCGAAAGATGATGAATCAGGGATCATAACAGAATAGAATGAGCTGTCTGTAGTAAGCGTTGGATTTGGCAGGAACCATCAAGAACGCACCAGACAGCAAGAGTTTGTCAAGGAGCTGAACCTGACTGGAATCACTAAGAGCCCGGCAAAACATTTACGGATACACTGCAAGATCAGAAGTATTTTCTGGTTTTGGAGATTGTTGAAGTATTTGTTTTGTCGGGCTTTTTTGACGTATTTCGAAAAAATTTTAAATTTTTTTGTCGTACCCCACTGTAAAACAGGCTCTCAGCGTTTCGTTATATAGAGGTTGAATTCTTTTTTGCAAAAAAATTGTAAATAGAGATTTTGATAATATGACACAAAGGAGGAAGCAAAGATGACCGAAATCGAATACCAGGAATTTGTAAGGCGTTGTCCTTACGATGCTATGGGCGATTATTCCATGTTTCGCAAACAGCAAGCAGAGAATAAATCAGAGTGCATTCAGTGCAAATCCCAAAATGAGCAGTAATCTAACATACTAATTATGTAAGCAGATTATGCGTTATCAAGGAGTCGCGGACTCCCGTTCAAAAAAAACGGGTGAGTTCGTGACCTCTTGTGCTGCAGTCCTTTATGTCTGTGCAGAAATTTCATAAAAGATGGAAAGAACCACCCGGAGCCGAAAGGCAGAAAGGTGGTCATTATGTTGACATTAAAAGAACTGAAGAAAATCGTGAAAGTTGCTGATATGGAGAAAAGAATCCCAAGCGTGAAATCCTTGAAAGAACACAAAGTTGTAGTAAAAGAAATGATCAATGCAGATACAACGATCTCTGTTTATGATCACGGATATGTGCTTTATACAGCGGGAAATCAATCAACCGTATTTCCGCTTCATAGTTGTGATGACTATGAATATGTGAGTGTAACTGGCGATAACAAGGAATTTAATAAAGAGTTCTTTGATAATGAAAACTGGTATATCCGTCTGCTGATGGAGGCTGAAGACCGTATGGCATACAGCCAGAGCAAAATCAGCACCAATCATGGTGTATTTTCTAACAGCGATGTTACAGATGATGCGGAGATTATGAGAGGATCTTCAAAAGATTTTGTTGACGATGTTATCGACAGAGAAATTCTGCATGCGCTGATCAAGGAATTGACAGAGAGGCAAAAGATGGTACTCAATCTGGTTTATTTCGAAGAAATGCGTCAGCAGGATGTCGCAGATTATCTGGGAATCAAACAGCAGAGTGTAAATGACCTCCTGAACAGGGCATTAAAAACGATGAAAAAAAAGGCGGAAAACGAAGAATTTTAAAAAAATTTCAAAAAAATTGAATTAGACCACTGTAAAACAGGCTCTGAGCGTTTCGTTATATGAAGGGTTTGCATAGAACACCTTCATGTACCTTGAAAAATGAATAGCCTGCCCGGAGTGATATTTGGTTTGAACATGCATAGAGCGAAAAGCTGCGTGTCTGCCAGAAGAAAACGTATCAGAGATGGAAACTGATATAGGAACGGATCCGGGAAAGAAAACAGGAAAACGCTTAAATCTTAAATCAAAATAAAATGTCTGAATCTGAAAAGAGGATGACAGTAGAAATCATGTGGCGGTATTTGTGACAAACAGGTACCGCCATATATTTGTGCTGTTATCTCAGCTTGTGCTGACTGTCCCAAATAGCGCAAATTTCAGGAAAGGAGGCGATCATCTTCGTATAAAAGATAATACGCAGACACGAACAGATAACCATACACAAAAAAATCAGAAAGGAAGGATTTAAGAGAATGAACGTGAAAAAGAAAGCACGCAGGGTGATGTCCGGTTTACTGACTGCAGTAACGGTTCTATCAACGGTACTCTCTCCCGCTGTTGCCTATGCTTCTGATGATGCCGGATCTGTAAAAAAGATTCCGTATTATGAGGAGATCAAGGATCAGTTGGATGAAGATGAAGTGGTAACTGCAAAGGATTATGAGATCAAGGTTGGAGACAATTTCGATGTAAAGAGTGATTATACCGGTCTTACGATTCAGGATGACAGCAAAGTAAAAGTTACATTTCAGGAAGCAAAAGATACGGACGGGAATGATTTTTCTACCGATTATGCCAATTCCTATAAGGCAGTCTATTATGTAGAACCACAGACAACGGATCACCCAACCTACCAGATCAATCGAAAGATCGTGGTAAAAGAAGCGGATCAACAGAAAGATTCGCAGTCAGAAAGTTCTTCTGATCAGGATGCTGGTTCTTCCGATAAGACAGAAACAGAGGATTCTGAGGCTGACTCGTCTACAGAGGAAACTGATGCTGCTGACACGGAGAGCAAAACAGAACTGACAGAAAAAGAATTTGATGCAGAGATCGAAGCAACGGAGGATCAGGAGACCGTTGATCCGGAAACAGGGATCACACTCTCAGAGGTTATGCAGGAAGCTGTTGACCAGGAAGTTGCTCTTGCAGATCTTGAAGCAGGCGAAAGTATTACTTTTGATATGCCAATGATGCTTGCTTCCGGTGAAACAGGAACAAAATCAGTCACAGTTACAGCCGGCTCCTGGTACTATTACGCAGACTATGGATTAGGTTCTTATCTGACTTGTCCATATTATGTGAAATGGGGAAGCATCAATGCGACAGCATACTGTGTTGAACCATCGAAAAAAGGACCGGGAAATGGAACTTATACGATCCAGAAACTTGCCGATGGAAAGACACTTGCAAAGGTCTGCTATTACGGAACAAAAGCAAGTGATGAGAATGGTTTCTTCGATGAGAAACATCCGGATTTTCCGGCAGGAAAGAGATTCATCATTACCCATCTTGCAGCAGCTTATGCAAATGGATCCAGTGACTGGGCATCCGGAACTAATGCAACAGGAAAGAACCTGGCAATGGAACTTTACAATTATTGTGTAAATATGCCGGACATTCCGTCTGTAGATATGAGCTTTTCTGAATCTAATGTAAAGGCTTATGTGGAAGGAAACAGCCAGCGAACAAGCGTAATCACATTCAAAGCAGATAAACTGCAGACAATCACATTTAAGTTGCCAAGCGGTGTAAAGCTTGTAAATGTGACAACCGGAAAAACAAGTGCTGCAGGGGCTAATGTGGAGATTTCCGGTGGTACAAAGTTCTATCTGATAGCACCACTTAATCAGGCAGAAAATGTCAGTGCTACTTTCTCTTCTAAGATGAAAGGAAGTATTGATAAGGAATATTCAGCCTATAAGATCACAACAGGATCTGGGACACAGGACCTGGCTCTTGTTTTCGGTGAAGGTGTCGGAAATGAGAAATATGTGGATTTTAAAGTAACCTGGACAAAAGAATGCAAAGTATCCATTGTAAAGAAAGATCAGGATACAGGAAATGCACTGGCTGGTGCAGTGTACGGGATCTATTCCGATGCTGCATGTACAAAGCTGATTGCAGAGATGCCTGCAACTGATCAGAATGGTGCTTCACAGCTCACAATGGAGAAAACACAGGAAGTTGTTTATCTGAAAGAAATCTCTGTTCCAACAGGGTATCAGATCGATACAAAGTCTTATAATGTGACTCTTGCTATCGGAAAGACAACGACCAAAAATGTAACAGACAAACGTGTAAATGCAAAGATCAACATTGCAAAACAGGATGCTGAGACAGGGAATGCAGCACAGGGTGATGCAACGCTGGAAGGTGCAGTATATGGCCTTTATGCAAGGGAAGATATTGTTCATCCGGATGGAAGAACCGGAACAATCCATAAGAAAGACAGCCTGATCACATCCCTGACAACGGATAAGAATGGCGAAGCTTCTGTATCGGATCTCTATCTTGGAAAGTATTATCTGAAAGAGCTTAGTGCTCCGGTGGGATACGTACTGGATCCGACAGAACATGAGGTGGACTGTACTTACGAAGGTGCTACTGTTCCGACAGTAGAAAGAACTTCTGTATGTAAAGAAACGGTCATCAAACAGCCATTTCAGATCATCAAGGCAGCAAACAACGGGAAGACCGATGCAGATCTTCTGCAGGGAGTTGGTTTTTCAGCATGGCTTGTCAGTGATCTGAAAGTAAAAGCAGATGGAAGTTATGATTTTGACTCAGCCAGACCAGTTGTACTGACTGCAGATGGCCAGGCAGAAATGTTTACCGATGAAAAAGGATATGCAAGATCGATTCCGCTTCCATATGGAACTTATGTGGTAAGAGAAACCACAAGCAAACACAACTATGCACCGGTTGATGATTTTATAGTGAAGATCACAGAGAATCATCCGGATACACCGCAGACATGGCGAGTGCTTCTGGATAAAGAATTCAAAGCAAAATTAAAGATTATCAAAAAGGATGCAGAAACACAGAAATCTGTACTCCTGGCTAATACTGAGTTCAAGGTATACGACCTGGATAATCAGAAATATGTGGAACAGACAACATCCTATCCGAAGCCAACGGTACACAAATCCTATTTCACAAATGAGGAAGGATACCTGGTACTGCCGAGAAATCTGAAACCTGGTAACTACAGGATTGAGGAAGTGACGGCACCCGATGGGTACACAATATCCAAAAACTATGTGACAGTTGCAGTTGATACAGATACTGCTTATCTGACCGATCCTGTCACAGGAGATGCAGTCATTGATGTGGAATATACCAATGCCCCGGTCAAAGGTCAGTTAAAGATCTATAAACAGGGTGAAGTGTTAAAGGGATTTGATAAGGACTTCCAGTATGAAATGGCTGGACTTGCAGGTGCTGAATTTGAAGTCTATGCGGCAGAGGATATTTATACTGCCGATCATCAGGTAGATGCAGATGGACAGAGAACTCTGTATTTTGCAAAGGATGCACTGGTAGCAACCGTCGCAACGGATGCAGATGGTTATGCAACCGTAAAGAATCTTCCACTTGGCAGGTACTATGTTAAAGAGAAGAATGCACCGGACACTTATGTGTTAAATACTGTACCGGAAAATGTCGAATTTGCTTATGCGGATCAGGATACTGCAGTGATCGAGAAAGAAATCTCTGTCACAGATGAACGACAGAAAGTGTCGATTACTGTCGAAAAACAGGATGCTGAGACAGGCAATACAGTAGCCGGAGCAGTGTTCGGTATTTACAATGCAAAAGACATTCAGACGAAAGATGGAAAAGTGATCGTCAAAGCAGATACTCTTTTACAGGAAATGACTTCTGATGAAAAAGGTCAGGCAGCATGTACACTGGATCTTCCACTTGGAAGCTATTATGTAAAAGAACTGAAAGCACCAGATGGATTCGTATCTTCGGATGAAGTACTGAGATTTGATGCTTCTTATCAGGGGCAGGATGTACAGACAGTAACATTAAAATCCGTAAAGAAGAACCAGCCGACAACTGTTGAGATCACAAAATCAGATGCAACAACCGGTGTAGAACTGGATGGAGCTTATCTGAAAGTAACGGATAAAGATGGAAATGTAGTAGATAGCTGGACATCTTCCAAAGATGCACCGCATGTGATCAAATATCTGAAAGTGGGTGAGACTTATACCCTACATGAAGAGTTTGCACCGCATGGTTATCTGGTAGCCAATGATGTGACATTCACAGTCAAAGATACCGGAGAGGTTCAGAAAGTGGAAATGAAGGACGAGGTACCGGTTGGTGAACTCATCATCAACAAAAAGGGAGAATTTCTGGATTCTGTTACACTGGCCGATAAGGTCAAAGGTGTGGTGGAACACATTTTCAACTATGTAACCGGAAAACTGACAGATGTTACGTTTGAAGTCTATGCTGAGGAAGACATTAAGGCTGCCGATGGCGTCAGTGACGATTACTATAAAAAGGATGAACTGATTGCAACGATCAAGACAGATGAAACCGGTATTGCAAAACTGGAAAATCTTCCACTTGGTAAATACTATGTGAAAGAAACAGGAACTGCTTACGGTCATGTACTGGATGGTGAGATCCGTCATGTAGATCTGACTTACGTGGATCAGAATACACCAGTTGTAGTCTATGACAAAGACTGGCAGAACAACCGCCAGAGAGTAGAAGTCACTGTACTTAAGAAAGAAAAAGATTCTGACCGTACATTGGAAGGCGCTATCTTTGGATTATTTGCCAAAGAAGACATTAAGTCTGAGACAACAGGTAAAGTCCTGATCGAAGCCGATGAGATCATTGAACTGAAATCTACGGATGAAGAAGGAAAGATCACATTTGTTGCAGATCTTCCAATAGGAGCAACTTACTATGTAAAAGAGCTCTATGCACCGGACGGATTCGTAACCAACGATGAAGTAAAGGAATTTACCTTTGAGTATGCAGGTGAGGATCAGCCGACAGTCACTTATGATTTTACCTTTGATAATCAGCCAACCGTCGTTGAATTTACCAAATCCAGTCTGACAACCGGAAAAGAACTTCCAGGATGTAAGCTGAAAGTGGTAGATGCTGATGGAAATATCGTGGATGAATGGACTTCCGGTAAAGAAGCACATGTGATCCGTGAGCTGACTGTCGGAAAAGAATACACACTGGTTGAAACAAAACCTGCTGATGGTTACGTGACAGCTGAAAGCGTGAAGTTCACGATCAAAGATACTGCCGATGTGCAGAAAGTTGAGATGAAGGATGATGTAACGAAGGTGAAAATCTCCAAACAGGATATCGCCGGAAAAGAACTTCCGGGAGCGAAACTCACAATCCTTGATCAGGATGGAAAAGTTGTGGAAAGCTGGACCAGTACAGAGAAAGCACATTACATCGAAATGCTTCCGATCGGAAAATACACTCTCCGTGAAGAAACAGCACCGGATGGCTATCTGGTTGCAAAAGATGTGGGATTCGAAGTAAAGGATACCAGTGAAGTACAGCATGTAACCATGGTAGATGAGGAAAAACCGGCAGAAAAGACACCGGAAGGTGGAAAACCTGTCAGTGATTCACCAAAGACTGGGGATAACACCAATCTGTGGCTGTGGTTTATGCTTCTCGGCATTGGTGCGACTGGTACAGGAGCCCTTGCATTTATGAGAAAAAAGAAACACTAATTAAATAAGAATGAGCGTTCATGGAAACCGAAAGGAATCTGTGGACGCTTTTTTAGATGGGAGAAACCATGAGAAATATCATTATTTTTGTTGCTCTTCTGGGAGCAGCGGCAATATTTACAGTTTTGTATTGTCTCATTGCTGCCGGAAGTCAGGCAGAGAAAAAACTGACAGAAATCATGAGAAAAGAGGAAGAACAGAATGAAGACTAATAAAGATCTGATCATAGAACCAAATGCAGCTATTGAGGGAAGAAAGTACAGCGAAGAAAAGCCATGGTCCTGCAAGTACTGTTACTGGTGGGGAGGAAAAAAGAAAGGCTGTAGCTTGAAACAGTGCCACTATCTGCTTCCGGAAAAGAAAAAAGCAGTAAAAACAACACCATGTGGTGGCTGTCCGTATGGAAAACATGTTCCATGCATCGGATATTGTATTGCCCGTCTTTATTCTGAGATGAAAGGAAAGAAAGGACGTGGGTAATTGCAGGAAGAAGTAAATCAGAAAGTGATCAGCCTGAGCATCCAGGGAGTCAAGATCACTGCCAGTGTGCTAAAAGCAGCCCTTCGGAAGTTCCTGGAAATGGACAACCGCAGGAAACAGAAAGCAACGCAGGTGAAAATGGCAGAAAAGACCGGACGGGCTCAGGAGAAAGGAAGGGAAAAAGCCCGAAAAAAGATTGAAAAGAAAAAGCCGCATGGAAAGCAGACCATCAAGCAGCTGAATGCACAGGGAGTACAGCTTTCCAACTTAAAGATCACAGATGAAAATATCAAATCCTTTGACCGTGTGGCAAGAAAATACGGCATTGATTACAGCTTGAAGAAAGAAGTTGGTGCTGATCCACCGAAATATCTGGTCTTCTTTAAGGCAAAAGACGTGGATGTGATGACAGCGGCTTTCCGGGAATATGCCGGAGTAGAACTGAAAAAGAAACAGGTGAAGAAACCATCTGTCAGAAAGAAACTGCAGAAATCTGTAGAAAGAAAAGCAAAGCACCGCCAGCGTGTGAAGCAGAGACAAAAATCCAGAGGTCAGGAACGATGATTAGGGAAAAATTACAGAAGATCCAGGTCAAACGGCTGGTGGTCTTAAATCTCCCATATTTCTTTATTTTCTATGTAGCAGATAAAGGATCCTGGCTGTACCGGCATTGCCTGGGAGAAAGCATGGTCCAGAGACTTGGCGTGATGTTAGTCAATTTCCGACTGGCATTTTTAAGCTGGCTGCCAAGTGTCGCTTTGCAGGACCTTGCAGTAGGTGTTCTGGTTGCAGGTGCATTAAAACTGGTGGTCTACTATCGTTCAAAAAATGCAAAGAAGTTCCGACAAGGTGTGGAGTATGGATCGGCCAGATGGGGAAATAGAAAAGATATCGAACCCTTCATGGATCCGGTCTTTGAAAACAATGTCATCCTCACAGAAACGGAACGTCTGACCATGAACAGCAGACCAAAAGCACCAAAGTATGCCCGAAATAAGAATGTGATTGTCATCGGTGGTTCCGGATCTGGTAAGACAAGATTCTATGTGAAGCCCAACCTTATGCAGATGACGGACCACGTATCCTATGTGGTCACTGATCCAAAGGGTACGATCATCGTTGAATGCGGGAAGATGCTAGTAAATGGAGGATACCGGATCAAGGTATTAAATACGATCAACTTTAAAAAGTCCATGCATTACAATCCGTTCCATTATATCCGGAGTGAAAAAGACATCTTGAAGCTGGTCAATACCATTATCGCGAATACCAAGGGTGAGGGCGAAAAATCCAATGAAGATTTCTGGGTCAAAGCGGAACGTCTCTTGTATTCTGCACTGATCGGATACATCTGGTATGAGGCACCAGAGGAAGAACAGAACTTTTCTACTCTGTTGGAATTTATCAATGCCAGTGAGACCAGGGAGGATGATGAAGAATTTAAAAATGCAGTGGATGAATTGTTTGAAGAGCTGGAAGCAGAAAATCCAGAACACTTTGCAGTAAGGCAATATCGCAAGTACAAGCTTGCTGCCGGCAAAACTGCAAAATCGATTTTGATTTCCTGTGGTGCCAGACTTGCACCATTTGATATTCAGGAACTAAGAGAAATCATGTCCTATGACGAGATGGAACTGGATATGATCGGTGATCAGAGAACAGCTATGTTTGTCATCATCAGTGATACAGATGACACATTCAACTTTGTGGTAGCAATCATGTACACCCAGCTCTTTAACCTGCTTTGTGATAAAGCGGATGATGAGCATGGAGGCAGGCTTCCCTATCATGTACGACTGCTTCTTGATGAGTTCAGCAATATCGGACAGATCCCAAAATTCGACAAATTGATTGCTACGATCCGAAGCAGGGAAATCTCCGCTTCTATCATTCTGCAGTCACAATCTCAGCTGAAAACAATCTATAAGGATGCGGCTGAGACGATCACGGGTAACTGTGACACCGTTCTTTTCCTGGGTGGAAAGGAAAGTTCCACACTGAAAGAAATATCAGAAACCCTGGGAAAGGAAACCATAGATCTTTACAACACATCAGACACCAGAGGCAGCAACCGGTCCTATGGGCTGAATTATCAAAAGACTGGAAAAGAACTGATGAGTAGAGATGAGCTGGCGGTCATGGATGGAGAAAAATGTATCTTACAGCTTCGTGGAGTCCGGCCGTTTTTAAGCAACAAATATGACATCACAAAGCATAAACGGTACAAAGAGCTTGCCGATTTTAATAAGAATAATGCGTTTGATGTCGAAAAGTATCTGGCACACCGACTGGTGATGTCCGAAGATACAGAATTTGAAATGTATGAAGTAACTGTAACACAAGAAGACGTATCAGCGATTGAAGCTGAGGAAGGTGAGGACTGATATGAAAGAAAGAATTCGAGCACCCTGCTACTACTGATAAGGATACAAAAAGGTCTGAATAAAAGGGAAAGGAGTAGAGCCAAACGCTTACAGACCATAAGAAAAGCGTTTGTTCATACATTTGATTATGGCTTTTTTTAGCAGTGCAATCAATATCCTTCAGACACTGGTCGTTGCAATCGGTGCCGGTCTTGGTGTCTGGGGCGTAATCAACCTGATGGAAGGTTATGGAAACGACAACCCGGGTGCAAAATCCCAGGGAATTAAGCAGCTGATGAGCGGTGGTGGTGTTATCCTGATCGGAACACAGCTGATCCCGCTTCTGAGTGGATTATTTGGTTAAGAGAAAGGAGTAGAGATCCATGTTCAGTCAGATTTTTGATGCGATTGAGGAATGGATGAGGGAACTCTTAACCGGGATGATCACTTCCAATCTAGATACGATGTTTACTGATGTCAATCAAAAGACCGGTGAGATCGCCACCCAGGTTGGACAGACCCCGCAAGGGTGGAACGGCAGCATATTCAGTATGATCCGGAACCTATCGGATTCTGTGATCATGCCGATCGCAGGTATTATTATCACACTCGTACTCTGTTATGAATTGATTTCTATGCTGACCGAGCGCAACAACATGCATGATATTGATACCTGGATGTTTTTCAAGTACTTCGTAAAAATGTGGATCGCTGTATATCTGGTGAGTAACACATTTACGATCACAATGGCGGTATTCGATGTGGGCCAGCACGTAGTTAATTCTGCGGCCGGTGTTATCACAGGAAGTACCGCCATTGATATTTCTTCGGCATTGACGGATCTTTCCGCAACCCTGGAAAGTATGGAAATCGGAGAACTTGTTGTATTGGCGCTGGAAACCCTTATCGCTGGCTTCTGTATGAGAATCCTGTCTGTACTGATCACAGTGATTATGTATGGACGTATGATAGAGATTTACCTATATACCTCAGTTGCGCCGATTCCATTCGCAACTATGAGTAACAGAGAATGGGGACAGATCGGCACGAATTATTTCAGAGGACTCTTTGCCCTGGCTTTCCAGGCATTTCTGATGATGGTATGCGTTGCAATCTATGCAGTGCTTGTTGCAGGTATCCAGTATTCAGATAATCTGAGTTCTTCATTATTTGGCGTTATGGCTTACACGGTGATCTTATGTTACAGCCTCTTTAAGACGGCATCCTTAAGTAAGTCGATATTTAACGCGCACTAAATTACAGGAAGGAGTGAAAATCATGGCATATGTCAGCGTACCGAAAGATTTAACGAAGGTAAAGAATAAAGTAGCATTTAACCTGACCAAAAGACAGCTGATCTGTATCGGGATAGGTGCTGCAATGGGAATTCCAAGCTATTTTCTCTTGCGTAATGTGATGGGAAACAGTAATGCAGCAACGGTCATGGTGCTTTTAATGTTACCGGCATTTTTATTTGCCATGTACGAAAAAGACGGGATGCATCTGGAAGATGTTCTGATGCATATGATCCGGGTGAAGTTTCTTCGTCCGCCCGTCAGAAAATATGAAACTGAAAACTATTATGAGACAGATCCGGAACAGATCAGACAGTCTCCGGATGCAGGAAAACCGAAAGGGGGAAAAACGGTTGCGAAAAAAGAAAAATAAGAAAACTGTCGCAGATACCGGATACAAAAAAGTAGACAGAAAAGAGAAAAAGAAAAAAGAAAAGCAGGAAGAGAAACGCAGGCAGAAAAAACTGTCCGTCCAGCAGTCGATCGCTTATAAGGAAATGGGAAGAGATGGAATCTGCAGGGTACAGGGAAAAACTTATTCTAAGTGTATCCGCTTTTATGACATCAACTACCAGCTGGCTCAGAATGAAGATAAAAATGCAATCTTTGAAAACTGGTGTGATTTCCTCAATTACTTTGATGCCAGTATCCATTTTCAGCTGAGCTTTATCAATCATAAGAGCAGCATGAAGGAGTTTGAGCAGGTGATCCAGATCCGGCCACAGGAGGATGCTTTTGATGATGTTCGCATGGAATATGCAAAGATGTTGAAACAGCAGTTGGCAAAAGGAAACAACGGTCTGGTGAAGTCAAAATATATCACATTTGCCATTGAAGCAGAAAATATCCGGGAGGCAAAACCAAAGCTGGAACGTATCGAGTCGGATATCCTGAATAACTTTAAGATCCTGGGAGTTCCGGCATATCCGCTGAATGGCGTGGAACGTCTGCAGATCCTGTATGAGACATTCAATCCGGATGTGATGACAGATTTCCAGTTTGACTATGGATCCATGATCCGGACAGGACTCAATACAAAGGATTATGTGGCACCGACCAGTTTTGTGTTCCGGGACAGAAATACATTCCAGATGGGAAATACCATCGGGGCTGTCTCCTATCTGCAGATCCTGGCGCCGGAGCTTACGGATAAGATGCTGGCAGAATTTCTGGATATTGATAAGAACCTGATCGTCAACCTGCATGTGCAGTCGGTGGATCAGATGAAGGCAATCAAGCTGGTAAAAAGCAAAGTGACGGATATCAATCGTATGAAAATCGAAGAACAGAAAAAAGCAGTCCGGGCCGGATATGATATGGATATTATCCCATCGGATCTGAACACGTATGGAGGAGAAGCGAAAAGGCTTCTGGAAGACCTGCAGTCACGAAATGAGCGTATGTTCCTTGTAACAGCGCTCTTTTTAAATAGCGCAAAGACAAAGCAGGCACTGGATAATGCCATCTTCCAGACTGCCGGTATCGCCCAGAAATATAACTGTGTACTGAAACGTCTGGATTATCAGCAGGAAGAAGGACTTATGAGTAGTGTTCCGTTGGGAGTAAATCATATCCCGATCAAGCGGGCTCTTACGACTACCAGCACAGCAATCTTTGTTCCATTTACGACACAGGAACTATTTATGGCGGGAGAATCCTTATATTACGGATTGAATGCCCTTAGTAACAACATGATTATGGTGGATCGTAAAAAGCTGAAAAACCCGAATGGATTGATTCTTGGTACACCTGGATCCGGTAAATCCTTTGCAGCAAAAAGAGAGATCACCAATGCGTTCTTTGTTACGAAGGATGACATTATCATCGGAGATCCGGAGGGCGAGTATTACCCGCTGGTCCATGCACTTGGCGGACAGGTAGTACACATCTCACCAACCAGTAAGGATTATATCAATCCGATGGATATCAATATGGATTATTCCGATGATGACAATCCACTTGGTGTGAAATCTGATTTTGTCCTGTCATTATGTGAGCTAATCATGGGAAGCAGGGATGGTATTGAAGCAGAGGAAAAATCAGTGATCGACCGTTGTCTTCCACTGGTGTATCAGAAGTACTTTGCAGATCCAAAACCGGAAAACATGCCGGTCCTCGGTGACCTGTATGACTGCCTCAGAAAGCAGAAAGAACCACAGGCCCAGAGAATTGCAACAGCACTGGAAATCTATGTAAATGGATCACTGAAAGTATTCAACCATAGAACCAATGTGGAACTGAATAATCGAATTGTCTGTTTTGATATCAAAGAGCTTGGAAAGCAGCTGAAGAAAATCGGAATGCTCATCGTCCAGGATCAGGTATGGAACAGAGTTACGATCAACCGTGGCATCAAATCCACCAGGTACTACATCGATGAGTTCCACCTTCTGCTCAAAGAAGAACAGACAGCAGCTTATTCCGTAGAAATCTGGAAGAGATTCCGTAAATGGGGAGGTGTACCGACTGGTATCACTCAGAACATTAAGGATCTTCTTGCCAGCAGGGAGATTGAAAATATCTTTGAGAACAGTGATTTTATCCTGATGCTGAACCAGGCTGCAGGTGACAGACAGATCCTTGCAAAACAGCTGAATATTTCCCCATATCAGTTGTCTTATGTGACGAATTCCGGGGAAGGTGAAGGACTTCTTTTCTATGGAACAACGATCATTCCATTTAAGGATAAGTTCGATAAGACATTGAAATTATATGGTCTGATGACCACGAAGCCCGAGGAAACATTGAAACGAGATAAAGAAATGAGGGATGCAAATGAAGGAAATCGATAAGATCCGAATCAAGCAGTGGAATCAGGACAATCCTTACATTCAGATGAAAAATCTGGAAAATGTGCAGCCAGGATACCGTGTTCATACAGTCAATGATGATCATCATCTGTATGAACTTCCGCTGGAAACACAGAACATTATCCTTGACTGGGTATTCTGGAATTTTTATCCGGCACAGAAAATCTATCCGCATCTTACCAGTGATGATCTGAAAGAAGTTCTGTATAAACGTACCCAGATCCATCTGCACAACAATCAGTTCAAGGAGGCTATGCTGATCAATGGTTTCTGGCCGAGAGATCCGAGTGAATTGAATTGGGTATTTCATATCCAGGCGAGCTCTCCAGCAATCAGGACACAGGCAGATGGTTATCCTGGTATCCCGATTATAGGACGCCAGGAACTGAATGAGTACAGAAAGAAAAGTTGTGCCAGGAGGTGATGACCTATAGCTGGAAAAGAATTTAAAGGCAAAGATAAAAAGGTCGCAAAGATGACCAGAGATGGTCTGATAGAAGAAAATCTCCGTGATGGCAGCATAAAAGATATCAGTCACAGGAGTCGGGGGCGACCGGAAAATAAAGAAGAATTTGTTCCTGAACGGGAACGAAAAAAGGCTGAAAATGAAGATACAAAATCGGGAAAAGGAAAACGACTGCAGATGGAGAAAGTCCGTAAATCTTCTGTCCGGCAGGAAGCTGTTGAGGATACAGTTGAAGTTACACCGGAAGAAAAAGTATCCGGATATCGAAAGAAACTGCATCGTTATGAAAAAATCCCGGATGATGATAATAATCTGAACAGCCAAAAGAAATCCATTCGGAAGAAACAGTTGCAAAAACAGATGACCAAAGAACAGGCAAAAGCTGGAAGATTATCTTTTGATGATGAAGGAAATCAGATGGTGAAAGGTGCTGGCATGAAACCGGGAGGGACAGCCGGGAAATACATTGCTACACAAGCTGTTATATCTGGCATGAAAGCAGTCTCTTCCGAAGAGGAAGAAACAGATGAAAATGCAGGTGTGGAAAGTGCCAGACTTGTAGAGCGTGAAACAGAAGATGCGTTACGTGGTCTGCGTCATGCTCAGATCCGCAGCAAACGGACGGATGTGAAAACCCATCGCAGAGGTTATCGTGAGGCTACCGTAGAAAAGAAACTGAAATTTGGTTCTGCAGAAAGTATGGAAGGAGTCAAGAATGCAGAAACGGTAAAGAAAGCCGAACAAAAGAGACATTTCTATAACCGCTTCTTCCAGAAAAAACGATATAAGGATGCTTACCGGGCAGCCAGAGCCGGAAAATCCGCTGGCAGTCTGGGTGGAGCAACAACCATTGCCGGTGTCGAGAACATGACGGTAAAAGCAAAGATCGCCTTGAAAGAGATCATAAAGCGTAATCGTGCCATGTTCGCAGGCATCGGTATTTTTGCGCTTCTTTTTCTTGTCATAGCGGTATCTCTGGGGAGCTGCAGTGCTTCTATCGAGGGTGCTGGATCTGTGATCGGTATTACAACGTATCCAAGTTCAGACGAGGATATTTATGCTGCCGAAAACAGATATGCTGCTTTGGAAAGTGCCTTGAATCAGCAGATCAATGAGATGGAACGAAGACATCCAAATTATGACGAGTATCAGTACAACATTGCTGAGATTGGTCATAATCCATATCATCTTATCTCGTATCTTACTGCAAAATATGGAGACTGGACGTACTCAGATGTTGAAAACGAGCTGCAAGCACTTTTTGAAGCACAATATCATCTGAATACGGAAGGTCGAACAGAAACGGTGACAGAAACCAGAAATGTTCGAGTCGGAGAATCATTAGGACAGGTAGTGACCAGCGGATATTGTAACTGTCGAATCTGTTGTGGTGTATGGTCCGGAGGTCCAACTGCTAGTGGTGCATATCCAACTGCAAACCATACCATTGCTGTAGATGCTTCCAATCCATTTGTGCCGATTGGCACTAAGGTAGTAATGAATGGTGTGGAATACACAGTTGAGGATACCGGAGCCTTTGCACGATATGGTGTGCAGTTTGACGTTTACTATGATAACCATGCTGCCGCTTCTGCTCATGGACATCAGACCTGGGAAGCCTATATCGCAGATGACAATGGCAGTCAGGAAGTAACGGTTACCAGTACAAGCACTAAGAAGATTCTATATGTGACACTGACAAATGGAAGCTTTGACGCTGTGGCAAGAGCCAATCTGAATGCGGAGCAGCTGATCATCTATAATGCATTAAATACGACCTATGGAAACAGAAATTATCTGTGGGATGTAAACAATGTGACCAGTGGATCAGGCGGTAATGGAATGAGTTATGAGATTCCACCGGAAGCACTGCAGGATGAAGAATTTGCCCGGATGATCCGAGAAGCAGAAAAATATCTGGGAGTACCTTATGTATGGGGTGGCTACTCTCCATCTGGATTTGACTGCTCAGGTTTCGTATCCTATGTCATTAACCATTGTGGTAATGGCTGGAACTATGGACGGTTGACCGCAGAAGGATTAAGAGGCGTATGTACTTATGTATCACCGGGAGAAGCAAAACCAGGAGATCTGATTTTCTTCCAGGGAACGTATAACACATCCGGTGCAAGCCATGTGGGTATCTATGTCGGTAACAATATGATGATCCATTGCGGGGATCCGATCCATTACTCAAATATCAGCACATCCTACTGGCAGCAACATTTCATGTGCTTTGGAAGACTGCCATAAAGGGGTGAACGAAGGGAGGTGAAAGTTTGAATAAAAAGATTAAAAAATATCTGGATGAGATTGTCAAGACAGAGAAAAAGATCGCGGATCTGCAGCAATATCTTAGGGGTGTCCAGGCTGCATTAAAGCAGGAAGAGGACAATGAGATGATCAGGTGCATCCGTGGTATGAAGATGGATAATGATCAGTTATATGATCTTTTGGATGGCATCCAGAATGGAACAGTTAAATTTCAGGTAAGCAGGGAGTCTGACGATGAAGGTTCAGGCTCCTTTGTATTCACAGAAGAAAATAAGGAGGAATATCAGAATGGTGAAATGGAAGAAAATGAATAAGAAAATGGCAGGACTGCTGTTGGGAGTCATGATGCTTTTTACAGCATCAACCACAGCATTTGCCTATGTGGATGAATCGGCAGAGGCATCCAAAGTAGAGACAATTCAGACGGAACAGTCAACAGACAAAGAAGAGAAAAAGGACGAGGCGACAAACACAAACGAGGTGCTGCCGGAAGATGGAACAGACAAGGGAACTGCATTTACGACACCTGGCAATGGTGAAGTCAAGGATGACATTACCGATGATTCCACAAAGGAATTTCTTACGGTTACAACGAAGAATAACAACACTTTCTATATCGTGATCGACCGTAGTGCCACATCACAGAATGTCTATATGTTATCCCAGATTGATGAGAATGATCTGTCCGAATTTCTGGATAAAGACAGCACTGCTACTGTCGTAACACCACAGCCAGATAAATCAAAGGTAGTGCTGGATGAAACAAATAATGAGGATATAGACAAGGAAGCTACCATTGATCCGGAGAAAACAGCATCTGCAAAAACCAATATGGGTGCAATGGCAACAATCCTGATTTTGGCTCTCGGCGGTGTGGCAGCTTACTACTACTTCAAGATCTATAAACCTAAAAAAGAGGAAGATGAGGATGATCAGCCGGAAGGTTTGGAAACAGGTGGACTGGAAGAAGTTCCGGATGAGGAAGAGTCTGAAGACGAAGATTTTGAAGAAAATGAAAAATAAATAAACTTTTTTAGCGGAGGGGGCTGTAAAACATGCTCTCTCCGTTTCGTTATATGAAGGAGGTAATACATCATGTATTTAGTAATTGCAGAAAAACCAAGTGTATCAAGAGCAATCGCAGAAGTGATTGGAGCACAGGAACGAGAAGACGGATATTTAAGAGGAACCGACTGTATGGTCAGCTGGTGTTTCGGACATCTGGTCGAGTATGTTTCACCGGATGCTTACGATGAAAAATTTAACCAGTGGAGATATGAAGATCTCCCGATCATCCCGAAAGACTGGAAAGTTACAGTCTCAGAAGATAAGAAAGATCAGTTCTATATCTTAAAAAGACTGCTCAACAGTCCGGAAATTGAATACGTCGTAAATGCCTGTGATGCCGGACGTGAAGGAGAATTAATCTTCAAACATGTCTATGACTTATCCGGAAGTAAAAAGCCGGTGAAACGATTATGGATCAGTTCTCTGGAAGATTCAGCAATCTTTGATGGAATGCAGCATCTGAGATCCGCAGAGGAATACCGACATCTGGCCGAAGCTGCTGTATGCCGTTCTCAGGCTGACTGGCTGGTAGGAATGAATGCAACCAGAGCTTACACCACAAAGTACTTCAAAAAGCTGACCGTTGGAAGGGTTCAGACACCGACACTTGCCATGTTGGTGGAACGTGCCGGACAGATCAGCAATTTCCAAAAAGAAAAGTATTTCAATGTGGAACTGGATTGTGACGGAATTCCGGCAGTAAAGTCAAAGATCTTTGATCCGGATGAGGCGGAACAGTTAAGAAGCAGATGCCAGGGAAGTGAAGCTATTGTCACTGCTGTAAAAGAAGCCGAAAAGAAAGTAAAAGCCCCAAAGCTTTATGATCTGACCACACTGCAGAGAGAAGCAAACCGTATCTATGGAATGACAGCCAAACAGACATTAGATACCGCCCAGAGCCTGTACGAAAAGAAGCTGATCACTTATCCAAGAACGGACAGTCAGTATCTGACCGAAGATATGGAGCAGACCGCAAGAAATGTGGTACGTCAGATTTATGAGAAATATCAGCTGACAGGTCCTTTCGATCAGCCGGAACAGCCAGATGTGAAGAAAGTCATGAATAACAGCAAAGTGACAGATCACCATGCAATCATCCCAACGATGGAACTTACATCCTGCCATATGGATGAACTGAAATCCTGGGAAGAAAAGATTCTGTTTCTGATCGCAGTCCATACGGTCATGGCAATGAGTAAAGATCACATTTACCAGGAAACAGAGATTGAAGTGGAATGCCAGGGAGAAGTCTTCAAGACAAAAGGAAAAACTGTCCTGCAGGATGGATGGAAAATCTTTGAAAACTGCTTCAAAAATAAGGACCGCATGGCAATAGCAGATCCAGATCAAGAAATGAAAGAGAGGATTCCGAAAGTAACCAAAGGACAGACTTTCTATGCTGTAGCTGCAGAAAAGACAGAACATTTCACATCACCGCCAAAACCATACAGTGAAGATACGCTCCTTGCGGCAATGGAAACAGCTGGAAATAAGGAATTCGATGAAGATACGGAAAAGAAAGGATTAGGAACTCCGGCAACAAGAGCCGGTATCATCGAGAAACTGATCTATTCCCAATATGCCACCCGAAAAGGAAAACAGATCCTTCCAACAGATGATGGAAAAGTCCTTGTGGAGATCCTGCCAGACTTCCTGAAATCTGCAAGTATGACTGCAGAATGGGAAAATCAGCTGCTCTTGATGGAGCATGGAGAAATTGCACCGGAACAGTTTATGACTGGGATCAAAAATATGCTCACCATGATGCTGAATGGATGTGATGCGATCTCCGAAGAAGAAACAAGAAGATTTCAGACCAGAGAAAGCATTGGAACCTGTCCGGTATGCGGCAGCCTGGTATACGAAAGCAAGACCAACTTCTATTGCAGCAACCACGATTGCCACTTTGCTCTCTGGAAAGATAACCGCTATCTGCAGAGCATGGAAAAAACCATGGATAAAAAGATGGCTGCAGAACTTCTGAAAAACGGAAGTGTGCATGTAAAAGACCTGTATTCCAGAAAGAAAAATATGTACTTTGAGGCAGATCTTCATATGGATGCAGATGAAACCGGAAGGGTGAATTTCTCTTTATCCTTTCCACAAAAGAAACCAAAAAACAAAAGCAAAAAGAAATAAGAAAACAGATTAGAGGAGAAAACGAAGAATGAATTTTAATGAATTTGTAAATGAAGTAAAGGACAATATCAAACTCTTTTTACCAAGGGATTATGAGAATGCAGAGGTATCAACGATGGAGTGTCATAAACTGAACCGTGCCTATACGGGACTGATGGTGAGAAAAGAAGGTGAGATGCTTACCCCGACGATCAATCTTAACCGGCTGTATGAAGCATATAAAGCACAGCCTGGCGTAACAATGGAAACTGTATGCAGAAAGATTGCAGATATAGTTATTGAGGCACCGATACAGGTTGATCTGAAAGCTATTTTAAACTATGAAGATGTGAAGGACAAGCTGTTTATCCGTGTGTCATCAGCCGAAGCAAATAAGGAAGTCCTCGAAATTGTGCCACACCAGTTAAAGGAAGATCTTGCAATTACCTATCATGTGGCAGTAGGCAAGAATCAGGATGGATTAAGTTCCATGCTGATTACAAATGAAATGATGAAGGAATATGGAGTGACACAGGAGCAGATTCATGAAGACGCTATGAAAAGTTCACCGCGTGTCATGGTCCCAGAGGTATCAAGTATAGGTGTACTGATAGATGAAATATATCAGAAAAATATTCTCATGCTGACACCAGATGAACGTGAAATGCTGCTAGAAACATTGCAGGAGTCAAGCGAGATGCCGACATTCTTTGTTGTTACGAATACAGAAAGAATTGATGGAGCCGGTGTGATCTTTTATCCGGAATTCATGGATAACATGGGGGAACTTCTGGGAAATGATTTCTTCATTTTGCCATCATCCATCCATCAAATGCTGATCTTGCCGGATGACGGTCAAGTGGATGCGGAAATGTTAAGAGATATGGTAAAAGAAGTTAATGCCACTCAGGTAGCACCAGCAGAACGCCTTACCAATGATGTATATCACTTTGACACAAAGGATCACGTCTTTGAAAAGGCAGACAGGTTCACAGAACGTCAGAAAGAAAAAGAAGCGCAGGTTGCAAAAACAGAGAAAGTTGGAAAAGAACAGCCGGATCAGAAACCGAAAACAAAGAAGCACGATATGGAACTCTAATAAAAAATAATCATCTCATCAACTAATAAAAAGCCCTGCGGCATAAGCACAATGTCGTAGGGCGTTTTTGGAAAGGAGTATTATGACAGAACAAAAAAAAACTACTACTATTCCACTGCCGGTCCAGGGAAAAGATATGGACAGCATTATGCAGTCACTGGAATCCGGTGTGGAAGAACTTTTTACAAGTAACCGCTATCAGGAATTTCTTAAAACCATGGCAAAGTTTCACAATTATTCCTTTAATAATACAATGCTGATCGCCATGCAACGACCGGATGCCACACTTGTTACCAGTTACAAAAACTGGCAGTCCATGGGTAGACAGGTCATGAAAGGGGAAAAAGGAATTACAATCATTGCACCGGCACCATATAAGAAAATGAAGGAAAAAGAGGTTCTGGATGAAAATCAGCGACCAATCATGGGAACTGATGGAAAACCTAAGACTGAAAAAGTGGAAGTTACAGTTCCACATTTTAAAGCAGTTACCGTCTTTGATATTGCTCAGACATCCGGGGAACCAATCCAGACACTAGCACCGGAATTACTGACTGCAGCTGTACAGGATTTTGATTCTTTCATGCAGGCTATTCAGAAAATATCCCCAGTGCCGATTCGATTCGATGAGATCGATGGCAATGCCAATGGATATTATCACAATGCAGACAAGGAAATCGTGATCAAAAAAGGGCTCAGTGAAAGTCAGACCTTAAAGACTACTATTCATGAAACAGCCCATGCTAAACTGCATGACAAGGAAATCATGGAAAGCCTGGGTGTAGAAAAAGACCGTCTGACAAAAGAGGTTGAAGCAGAATCCGTTGCTTACTGTGTGTGTTCTTCCTTTGGTTTGGATACATCGGATTACAGTTTTCCTTATATTGCAGGTTGGAGCAGCAGCCGGGAAATGAAGGAAATGAAAGCATCTATGGATGTGATCCGCAAGACAGCCGGTGAAATGATCGATCAGCTTACAGAAGAACTGGAAATCATTCTTGAAGAAAAACAAAAAACAGAATTACATGAAAAATACGGCATTCTGGTAGATGCACTGGAAGCAGCCGGATACCGCTATGATTATCGGGAAAGCAAACCGGGACATATTGTACTGGCACCGGATGGGACACATGAAATTGCTGGGTATTTGCAGTTTGAATCATGGGAAGATATCAAAGATTGGCTGGAAGATACGATTGCAGAAGGAACGGATATTTCGGAAAGAGTTGATCGGGCTTTGTATCCATTTAAGTTTGATTATACCCTAGAGGAAGAAATGTTCAGAGGGAATGGTGACCGCTATGCGATTTACCATGTGGATGAAGGCACACCGGGAAAACAACATTTATTTATGAATATGACAATGGTCAAAGAAGATGGCATTACAATCGATGCGGACAATTATAAATGTGTCTATTCTGGCAGATTACATGAAAATGAAAAGCTGGATGATTTGTACGCTATGTTCAACGATAATCCACCGGCAGATTATAAAGCACATTCTATGTCGGTCAGTGATGTTATCATTACAAACCGTGGTGGGGATATGCAGGCATATTACGTGGATCGATTTGGATTTGCAGAACTTCCAGACTTTGCAGCACAAAGAGAAAAAATACTCGATATTGTCCCGGAAATAGAAAATGTGGATTATGAAAATGATCTTACATGTATCAGCTTTTATGCGGCTGAATGTGCTGAATTTCCTGTAATGGGTGAAGTACATTATGACCTGACATTACCAGAAGCCTTGGAAGCTTATGAGAAAATCCCATCAGAACGTATGCATGGACTGAAATGTGTTGGCTTTGATCTGAAAGACGGAAGTGATTATGAAGGAATGCAGAGTCTGATGATTGAAGGAAAAATACAGAAAGAATTTTTGAATTCGATTCCTGGATTTAGAGAAAATTCTTATGTGCAAAATGCAATCAGTCGTGTGGAAAAATACTTGGAAGAAAGACATCCAAATGTGGAAAATCCTCTGGAATCCAATAAGAAAGTGGATAACGAAAAAAATATAAGCGAAGAAAAAAACGAGAAGGAGCTGAATATACAGATGAAACCAATACCGAAAAAGAAAAGGAGGGAAATGAGCCTATGAGAAATGTAAACCTGGAAGAAAACGAACTGACTATTACTGCTATCTTCCAGCAGCACACAAAGGAAGAAACAATCCAAACACTGAAAGAAGCTTTGGAAGTTTTGGAACAGGAAGAAAGTGATTCTGAGAATGATGAAATAATTGAGATCATCAATTCTACAGTTGGAAAATTACAGCAGATCGAAGACAAATACTACTATTCTCTGGATCTGAATTATTATCTGAATAACTTGGAGGACGATGCCTATGAAGCTTAATCAATTTGCAGTCTACCGAGTAGATCAGCAGACAGCAGGAAAAGCACTGTGGCATCTGCCATATCAAGAAGCAAGACAGCAGAATGTGTCGATTACTGTCGAAAATTACCGAGTAATCTCGATTCATGAAATGCAGGAAGAAGAAAAAGTCGCTGACATCTGGAAACGAATGAAAAAGCAATGCGAAGTCAGTGACGTACTTGTACTGAACAGGGATGGAGAAATCAACTGCTACTATGTAGATGAGAACTATCCACAGTATCTGGCCGGATTCATTCGTATCAATACATCGGGCGCACTGATCACTATGGAGACTGAGAATTATCAAATTGACGGAAAAAAAGGGAACTGGATTGCAACAGACACCATCATCATCAACGGGAAACAGTTTTATCTGATGGAGCATCAAGTATACCGGGATCAGGCTCAAGGTGTTATCCTGGATGCCTATGGAAAAATGGTTGTCGAAGAATGTAAGAAATTCGACGAAAAAACAAAACAAAAGATCCATAATTACATTCAACAGCAGGCACCGCTAAATTCAGTCGAACAGTTAAAACAAGATGGTAAAATCCGTCTGGAACATTACCAGAAGTTCTACCAGAACGGCACTTATGAACGAAGCAGAGAATCCGGTACCGAAGCCAATTATGATATGGTGGACGGTCTGGTAAATAATCAGAAGAAGAATCCAGAAAAGATCTCTAATGCCCGCAGCAACAAACAGACTCCCAGAAATCAACAGGATGGCAAACCTAAGAAACGAAGATCCGTGATTAAACGACTGCATCAGAAACAGATTGCTATTGCTCGTCGGTCCGGAAAGCCGATACCAAAGTACCTGGATCAGGAAATGGAAAGAAAGCGGGGGTAGAATATGCGAAGGTTAAAGTGTGAAAAAGAAACGATTATTCTGACCAATGAAGATGACGGATTCTATGATGTGTATACCTTCAATCAGAGCTTGCAGAAACGGTTGAGATCCTTTGCTGAGAAGTGTCCGGATGATTGCTGGTTGAAAGGAGCTTCGGAAGATGGCAGTGAAACGTATATGATCAGAAAGGGACGGTTATCATTGAATTTAAGACCACCCTATTCCAAGGATAGGATTCATAAAGCAACCGAACGAATTATTGAAGAACAGAAAGAACAATCAAAGGATTCATAGAATGCGATTTAAGAGAAAAAAGCCTCATGACCATGAGGAAAAATGAAAGCAAAATACGTTAGTTGATAAAGTGTATAGGCTCAAAAGGGAAAGTGCCCTTTTGGGCCTTTTTAATTTAAAATAGTTCTAAAGAACAAGTTAACAATCTGTAGATTCTGTATGTTTTAAAGATCAATCGTTATACTAGTTTTAGACCGAATTATCGTTCTAAAGGAGGTGTCACAATGGATTTAAAGGCGGTTGGTCAGAGAATAAAAGCTGCAAGGGAAGCTAAGAATCTTACACAAGAAGAATTGGCAGCACTGGTAAGCTTAAGTCCAACTCATGTAAGTGTTATAGAGAGAGGACTGAAAGTAACAAAACTTGATACCTTTATTGCGATTGCAAATGCATTAGATGTTTCAGCAGATACACTATTGATTGATGTTGTGACACATTCGGTTACTGGCGTTACGAATGAATTATCTGAAATGATAGAGAAACTACCTAAAGAAAAGCAACAGAGAATTATCAATGCGGTGAGGGCATTGGTGGAATAAATACATGAATAAGAAGATGGAAGGGCTTATTGCTCTTCTTTTTTATTTGGTTTAACGTGAAAATATGATATAGTAGTTCTAAAGACTTATATATAATTCTGAGGAACTTAATAAAATGAAGAAAAATAATATAACACTTGTATTTGTTGCTATCGTTTTTTCGATTATTGTTGGAATGATAATTGGAAAAAGCTTATTAAAGTATAAAGAAGGTGAGCCAGATGTAGTTGGCAGTTTTTCTATGAATAGAGATGAAAATCTTACAGTAGTTGCTATCAGAAAAAATATTTCTGATAAAGAAGCATTTGCAAGACTGCTTTTAAAAATGTACAAAGAGAATTCATTTCATTCAATAAAATTTTCTACAGATCATGGATATGCAACCAGCCTTGATATGACCGTATATTCTTGGAAAGAAGATATCGAAAATGGAAAATCCATTATGCAGATAGAATTTAGACCGATTGAATATGGAAAAGATTATGATATTGTTCATAATCTAGATAAATATGTGCTTTTTATCGATGGAACAGAAATAAAATGAAATATATAGATATGCAGATAAAGCGCAGAAAAAGAGGATTGCTCAACGCAGGATATTTTCAATTATTACCCCAAAAAATGATAAGAGAGAGGCAGCGGAAAAGCCGTTGCCTCATTTCAGTATTATGACACTTAATCTAGTTCTGCCCCTAACTCATACCTCCAATACTCCGCTGCCTCATACTCCCTGGGTTCTGAGAGTACCGGTACGGTAAAGAGTTCAACCGGAACACCGAGTTTTGATGCGAAGAGTTTCATAAGATCCTCTTTCGGTGTTCGGACATCGCTTTCATACTGAGAAATCCGGACATCAGCACAGCTTTCTGGAAATCCAACAGCCATGCCGAGTTCTTTCTGGGTGAGATGATTTTTCTGTCTTAAGTGTTTTAATTTTCTTCCAAATGTAATCATAGTATTATTCTCCTGTACTTCCAAAAGCCCCGGTTCCTCGTTCATTACCAAGGTCCAGGACAAAATCTGCGATCACGACTGGTGTAATCACCAGCTGACCGACGCGTGTGTCTTTATGAATGGTCTGAGAAGATGTGCTTACGTTGCTGATAATGGCATGGATCTCACCACGGTAACCGGAGTCGATCGGTGGAAGTTCGCATACCAGTCCTTTTGCTGCCATGCTGCTTCGTGGAAAGACATATCCGGCAAATCCATCGGGGATGATGAGACCAAATCCAAGTGGAATTCTTGCAACCTCACCTGGTTTTAATACGCAATCATAAGGCATGAATACATCAGCACCGGCATCATTTTCATGTGGCCGGAAGGGATAATGATCTGCTTTCAGACCAAAGTCAATCAGTTTAATCTTTATGGCTGCTCACCTCCCTTCTGATGAGCAATGGATAATCTGCTTTTAAGATATCTGACGGTATCCAAAGTTTTGAAATAGGATTCTGGCAGGACATCTGTTTTTCCATACAGCTTCCTCTCTGACAGAATGGACCGGTCAGATCCGGTGCAAAAAGAATCGGGCTTAATTTGTACAATCTCTGCCAGATCTGTAGCATCACAATCCTTGTTTCATCCGTATTTCTTCTGCAGGTTCTCTGACCGATCATATGCTTCCACTGGTAAGGCGTTGCACTGATGATCAGTACGTTTCGAAGTCCCTGAGGTGTGGCATATCCGGCTGAATCATGATCAATGCCTAAGGCACAGAGTTCTGTATAGTGGTCCAGATCTGACTGACAGCTTTTTTTGTAAATATCCTGGATTTCTTTATCTGCTTTCATGATCCCATATGGAATAGCAAATGCAGCGTGACCGGAATAATTGCTGTACTGCAGAGATGCACTCATGTACTTTACTTCGTTCTGATGCCTTGTGATCTGTGCCAGGAAGCGTCTGCTTGCACCAACAACAGCCACGGTAATGACCATGAATTTCTGTACGGTTGGATGTGGAAGCCCCGCAATGTTTTCTACGGTCTTCTGACTGTAGGATTGATGGTAAAGGTCCATCAGATCTGCCATGCTCTGAATCGTATGACCGTGTTGTGTGAGCCTGGCAGCAAAGACCATATTTTGTTCTGCTTCCCGGATTCCATAGCAGTTTAAGATAGCTGTTTCAATGTGATCCATAGGCCTGTTCCTCCTTTACCAGAGCTTTTAAAAGGATCAGATAATTGATGCAGTCTGTGATTTTTTCATCCCACTGTTCCATGTCAAAATGTAACAGAGTGGAATAACACATATCGTAAAGGGATACGACATGTTTCGACATCATGCCGGCCAGTGCTGCTTTTGGATCACAGTTCTGTAAAGCGGCAGCAATCTTGAATGCACTGAGGCGGTCAATATTATCACCGGTATATTCTTTCTTTTTATGTGCCAGAATATCGGCACACTTTCTCATCTGAAGTTCAAATACAACATTAAATTCTTCTTGTGTCATGTGATAGTTCCTCCTTTGTTTTGTAATAGTTATCGTTCGAGATCTTTGGTTTTTGATTTCACTGGTTCTGGAATCTGCATCTGAAGAATGGCATCAACATTCTGATCGGCAGTGTCCAGATCTTTTAATTTTTCTTTCAAGCTGCTTATTGCTTCTTCTTCGGAAGCTATCTGCTGTTGCAGTTTTTCTTTTTGTAAAGTCAGGGTTTTTAGGCTTGTCTTCTTTCCATCCTGATAAAAGGATCTCAGCCAATCTCTGGCTTCTTCATATTTCTGAATTTCTTTCGCATGTTCTTTCCGGTATTTTCCTTTGTACTTTGCATTTGAAAATTGGGAATAAACTTCCTTGTTTGCATAGTACTGTCCGGTGTAGCGGATCTGATCATTGAGAGTCCTTAGATTGGACCGATGCTGAGCAAACTGTGTCTGCATTTCTTTCAATTCCTGCTTTGATGCAAGCAGTGTGTTTTTCAAATCTGACTGCGTATCAAATCCATGTTCCTGCACATAGATAATGGTATTTGCCATTTGCTGCAGATTAGAAAGTTTTACCCGATGAGCATAAGCCGGGCTCTGCATTGCTTTCACATTTGTCTGGAGATTTACAACCAGGCACAGGTGAGATCTGACGTAGAGAATGGCCAATGGATCCTTGCGTAAGAAGGTCTGTTCCAGGTGTTCTTTTCCATATCGTGTTCCAAGTGCACGTTCAGAAATCCGCTTCTGTCGATCAGGATGAAGATAGCTGTATCTGCCACGATGCTCAATCACAGAGATCTGAAATAGTTCCAGAAGTTTAGATTGGAATTCATCAAAATTACTGGAAGTGACAGCACATTCATCAATCGCTTGTCGCAAATATTCTTTCTGCGTAAGGAATACGGTGGATGTTGGTTTGAGACCATCTTCGATAATTTTCCGATTGATCTCATCTATTGTTTGCTGGCCGTGTTTCTGTGCCATATACTCTTTCTGAGTGATTTTTCTTTCAGCCGGAGCAAGAAGATCTATCTGGTGAAGTCCTTCCTGTAGGCAACGATCCATGACAGTTTTCTTAAAAGTGTTCATGAATTTATCCGTGGAACGATGCTTGTATCCGGCAACTTCTTCATGTGGTTTATCCATATAAGGCTGCCTTTCCACTGCAGTCTTCCTCACACTGTTGATGACGATGTGAGTATGGATATTTCCGGATTCATTGTGGCCATCGGTGTGAGTAACTACCAGTGCCTGATATCCAGGAAACATCTGCTTTGCAAGTTCCAAACTGATTGCTTGTGCTCTCTCGCCGGTAAGTCCATTTTCTGTAACATCGGCTGGATCGTAGCTGATAATGTAGTGGTGACTTTTGATATCTTCACGTTTCTTATTTTTGTGAAAATGAGCATTTGTCAGTTCGCATTCCTTGTCAAAAGACATCGGATCACAGTTCAGTCCATCCATATAAAACTCTTTTCGCAGGATGCTTCGTCCGGATTCATCTACAATCTTTTTCCCGGTTTTTTCATCATGTTCAAACAGAAGATAATTGATAGCAGCCGAGTAATTTGCATTTCTGCTTTTAATGTGTTTTACGATTGCCATTCATACCACCTGCCAGTTTCAGTACCTCTTTTCTTAATAGGAATAAGTCCGTGATGCACTGATGAATCTCATTTTCTATAGCACGTGACTGACTGCCACCACTGTTAAAATGCTTGGCAATCTGATTGAGATTCGATCCAATCTTTCCATATTCACTGACCAGTTTTCTGAGATCGTTCATGTCTGCAACAACTTTAATCTGATGATTGATTTGCTTCTCAAGCAGAAGTTTTCTCAGATATTCAGATCGTGAGATTGAAAAACAAGTAGCTCCTTGATCCAGCAAATTGAGTTCGACATCTGTCAGTCGTACTGCAACAAAATGTCTGTGATTTAGTTCTTTATCTTTGTTTTTTGTTCTCATACTCCTCCTTCCGTTGCTACTATTCCGCCCACTGGGAGTCCACGTATTTCAATATCGGCTGTCCCTTCCGATATTAGAAATAGTGCTGTGAACACCTTTAGGTGAAACCAACAGACAAGTGAAACGTCTGTTATGAAGAGGGTATGGGGAGATCCCCATCAAGATAAAACCCATAGGAGAACAGGATGCCAAGTGGCAATACTGTTAAACACGGGTGGATCTTGCTCTGTATGTGTACCCCTCTATATAACGAAACGCTCAGAGGCTGTTTTACAGTGGGGGAAAAGAAAAAATATCAAAAAAAATGATGATTAATGGTGAGCTTGTGATAGAATGAAAAAAAGAGAAAAGCATAAAGGATGTAGTTGTGGAGAAAATTTGTTATGATTAGAAAGTTGCTGAACGGAGATATCGATAGAGTTGCTGACATATGGTTAAAGACAAATCTGAAAGCACATTATTTTATTTCCAATCAATACTGGAAAAGTAATTATGAATTAGTAAAAGAAATGATGTCACAATACGAAGTTTATGTGTTTGAAGCAGATAAAATGATACAAGGATTTGTAGGACTAAATGATAAATATATAGAAGGTATTTTTGTCTCCGATGAAATGCAGTCATGTGGCATAGGTAAGCTTTTATTAGATTATGTTAAGGATAAAAAAGTTAGCTTACGATTAAATGTATACCAGAAGAATGCCAGAGCAATTTCTTTTTACCAAAGAGAAGGGTTCATTATTCAATGTGAAGGCTTGGATGAAGCTACTGGTGAAAAAGAGTACACTATGCTATGGAAACGAAAATAGAAATCGAAATTTGGAGGATTGAATTATGTGGAATGAATTAGGTATAAGTGGAGGAACCGCAATTGTTATTTTGATTGCGCTGTATTTCGTTATCAAATGGGCAGTGAAAAATGGCATCAAAGAAGCCTACAGTGCTATCACTGGAAAGAAAACTGTTGAAGATATCCAAAACGAAAAAGAGCTGAAAGAACTTGGATTGGATTCAGAAGATCAATAACTTCCAGTTTTTGAAACTGAGAAATTGGTATTTTAAGAGGAGGTATGTATTATGAATATAGGATTTTGGTCATGTATAATTTTGGTTATACCATTTGTAATTATAGGTGTGTTATTTGCGATTTTTAAGGAAAAAGCAACTAAATTTGTTTCAGGATTTAATTCATTTTCTAAAGAAGAACAAGCAATGTATGATAAAGCTCAGATCTCTCGTGATATAAGAAATCAGTGCTTCATATGGACTGTTATAATGTTAGCAGGAGCGACATTATCCTGCCTTTTAACCCCATATATGGCTATACCAACCTATATTATTTGGTTAGTTCTGTTTTTTAGAGAAGTCCACTTTGATAATCATAAAGCGTTTAAAAAATATTTATTAAAATAAATTATTGTTTGCAGGAGATGCTTATTTATGAAAAAAGGGATAAACAAATCAATCTTATTTTACATTGCATCAGTTCTGTTTTTCATAGCGTCAGCTATTGGCTTTACGAGTGGAAATGAAAGTTCTATGGCTATAGTATGGTTATGTCTTGGTTCTTCATTTCTTTGCTTGGGTTCGACTCATAAGAAAAAGGAAAACAATACAGATGATAAATAATTTCCTGCTTGTATTGTTGGAAAATCGGTAGTTATGGAGGTGAAAAATGTATTTCACAGACGAAAAAGACTATATTATGCGAATGATAAAAGAAATGGTAAGAGTATTATTTTCTTTAATGTTTGGGAAAAAGTATGTTTCTGTTGAACTTGAAAAAGAAAATAAATATGAAGTATCAGGGAAAAATTTGAAAGATTTTCTTGATATGATTGATTCTGGGAAAATTAACGAAGCAGAGAATATACTTTTAGATAGCATTGATTATACAGACAGAAATGAGGTAATGGCAGCAGCTCTTTTCTACCAATACCTTAGTGAGAAGGATAGTGAGTTTTTGAAAAATAACAATTATACAAAAGAAGAAGTGCTTTCTGGTTTTAAGCAATTACTTATGCAGTCAGGATATACTGATTTGCTATGTTTGGTCAAAGATGAGGAGTAATGTAGAAAATTCAAAGAGATAAGAGTGATTGGCTGAAAGGAGAAATTGTATTATATGTTCTATGATTATATGATCTATATTGTTTTTGACTTTATGATGGCAGTGATTATGTTTTTGTTTGGAATGTGGTTTTATAAATCAGAAGGAAAAGCTGCTAATTTCTTGTCGGGTTATAATATGAAATCAGCGGATGAACGAAAGAAATACGATGAGAATGCTATGTGTAAGGCATATGGAAAAAGAATGATGTTTATGTCAGTTCCTTTTATTATTGGAATAATCATAGATATCCAATATCTAGGAATTGGTTGTTTGATTGCATGGGGGATATGGTTTATTATGTTTGTTTTGTTGCTTATTGATAGGCATAAAAGAGAACGTTAAATTCCCATTTATTGGGAAGTCGCTGAGAACGAAAAATCGGAAGTTAAAGGACAAAGCTTATGAAAAGCAAAAAGATAATTATAGGAGTCACTATCGGAATAATCGCAACAATACTTTGGAGCGTTGTTTTCATAAACTCATTAAACAGCATGGCTGGAATTGGAATCGGAATATGTCTGGGTATATCTTTTGGTATATCTGGCAGTCTTATTTTTTCAAAAAAAGATAAGTGATGATACAACTTCAAGTTTTGAGGGATGACAAGCGGATCAGTATGATATTAATTGAAAATGCGTATATGGTTGATTGGTGTGTGCGGTAATATACTATATTCAGAAAAACTATTCAGGAGGGTGTTAGTGTGAGAAAATCAGATTGGGCAAAATGGTTGATCGTGATTCCGGCAATGCTAGGCATTGTGTTGGTAACCTATGTGGATCGTACAACAGATATCTGGGGATTTGGTGCATTTATCTGCCAGCTGATTGCGATTTTAGAAGTGGCTTATGGTATGCGAATCGCGATGCTGGCACAGAGTAGAAAGAAGTCCTACCGGTTAACACCGGAAGAACGACATGAGTATGCACAGTATTTATATGAGAAACAATATCAACGTTACCCTGCTGTGGCGAATCAGATGCTTTTGGTTATGGCAAGGATGAGTATACTTCTTGACAATTATGAACGGGCTACACAGGAGCTGGAAGATATTTGTATAGATAAATTTAATCCGGCACAGTTGAAGGTGTATTATTACCTGAAAGTGGTTACAGCAGTAGTGGCAGGAGATACAGAAGGGCTTCAAGAGAGCCAGATGCGTTATGCAGGGATTCCGGATACTAAATGTGTATATCCGCCAGAAGCTGAGCTTGCTGAATGGATAGAGCAGAGAGATACAGTGCAGATGGTAGAAGCACTGAAAAAGGTAGTGCCGGATAAGAAAGAGCATCCGGTACGGATTAGTGTCATTACTTTGATTCTTGCATATAGTACCTTCTTTTACGGATTGTGGTATGGTATAAACCGTGATATGGGATATGAAGTGAGATATCGTTTCGCAGAAATATCGATTGCTGTTATTACAATCAGTCTGGCGATTCTTTTAATCTGGGGAATCGTAAGCTTGTACAGACACAATTGCCAGGCATTATCCATACAGCCTGGTAAAAACAGAGTGGCATTAATAATCATTTTTGGAGCTGCTGCGATATTTACACTTTTGATTATTGGAATGAGTGGTCTGAGTGTAGTGTTCGGAATGGATGGAGCGGAGACGGTGACTGGTCATGACAGCAAATATACGTATATAACCGTGCAGGAGGATTATGGCGGCGAGCGGAGATATCGAACCAATAATCTATTTATTATGCAGAGTATGGATGGTCTGTGGTGGTCTTCGGATTCTTCAGATATAATGGATGCTGAAGAAGATAACGAAGAATCATCGGATGCGGATACAGAGGATTCCCAAGTGACAGAAGATACTCAGAACGGAGATGTGGTAGAAGATTATGAGGCAGAAGGACAGCATGATGGTCTGACGATTCAGAATGCGATGCTGGCGGTCTATAATTATCTTCAGGAGAATAATGCACTTCAAAATATGGCATTCAGTTACACTGCGAATGCAAAAGGAGAAATCTATGGTGTTGTCAGTGAAACGCAGGAAACAAAAGATGGTAATACGGTAAATGTAAAATATTGTCTGTATGACAACGGGGCGAAGACGGATGCGGATGGTAATTCTTGCGAAGAACTGGTGTTAGAAAAAGTATATCCAGACGGTAATTACGAGACCGAATTGGTAGATTTTTATCTGGTAAATACGGATACGATGCAGGTGACAGATGAACAGAAGAATACGTGGTAAAATAAATTCTGGGGAAGTAGGTGCATTATATGACAATGGGAGAAAGAATAAAACAACTGCGAAGTGCAAATGGGTTTACACAAGAAATGCTTGCAGAAAAAATGAATGTGTCCCGTTCGGCGATTGCAAAATGGGAAGCGGCAAACTAAAATTATTCGGATTGAAAAATCGAAAGTTATAAAGGAGAAATAAAATGAGTACAAAAAAAGCAATTAGCACATCATTTGTTGCCATATTTATTTTAATAATCACACAGATTATTGCACAATCCATTGCAAGTATGTTTGTTATAATAAAAATTCCAACGGGCATTTGTAATATTATCGCTGGAATAATATATGCTGGATTGACATATCTTATTCTGAAAATGTTTATTAGCAAAATTATTAAATTGCCGACTTCGGATTTCGGAATGCCTAAATTTGCTATTAAAATAAGATGGATTTTAATAGCTGTATTATTACCGTTTGTTATAAAAGGAAGTTATCTTTTAATATTCAACGGTAAGTATGTATCCTCAAATATGAATGGAAATCAGATGTTCATTACTTTAAGTGCAGGGGTTGCATTTACCGGAATAGCGGCTGGATTTGTTGAAGAAATGGTGTTTAGAGGAGTTATACTTAATGCATTAAAGAAAAGATGGAATATTAAGGTGGCTGTAATTGTTCCATCAATGTTATTTGGTATTGTACATGTTCTTGGACAGGATTTTTCAATAGGCAGTTGTTTATTAGTAATTATCGCCGGAACGATGGTAGGCGTTATGTTTTCGATGATTGCAATAGAAAGTGGTTCAGTTTGGAATAGTGGAATAGTTCATGCTATCTGGAACGTTGTGATTATTGGTGGAGGATTAGCTATTGGGGAAAAAATGGATAAATATTCTATAATGACATATGTACTTAATTCAAAAGATTTCGCCATCACAGGTGGAGAATTTGGAATTGAATCATCTGTTATTTCATTGTTCGGATACATAATAGTTGCTGGTATAGCATTTTTTATGATTAAATCAAGAAAAAATTGATATAATAGGTTTGAAAATATGAAGCTATAAGGTACTTGTCAAATTCCAGTTTACAGAACTGAATCAAAAGAGCTCGAAGGAGCTCTTTTTCCTTTTTTATAATAGTATCATTATGGTATAATAGAGACATTAAAATCGGAATTGACCGAGCTCTTAGAGCGAGGGATGCTTCTTGTCCGAAGGGCAAGAAGATGGAGGTTAGAAAGAGTTTAACAACTCGGAATTTAAAGGAGCGATAATCTATGAATAAAAACGAACAATGGCTAAAATGGGCAGTAGAATTACAAGCTATTGCTCAGGGTGGTTTGTTTTATGGAAAGGACAAATTTGATATAGAACGATATGAAAGAATCCGAGAAATTTCTGCTGAAATGATAAGCTATAAAACTGAAATATCTACAGAAAAAGTTCAAAATTTATTTTGCAGTGATGTAGGATATCAGACTCCTAAAATAGATACAAGGGCTGCGATTTTTAAAGACGGGAAAATATTATTGGTTCATGAAGCAAATGGTACTTGGTCATTACCGGGAGGTTGGTGTGATGTCGATATTTCCGTAGAGGAGAATACAATAAAGGAGGTCAAAGAGGAATCAGGACTTGATGTTACTGTAAAACGTGTGATTGCTGTTCAAGATAGGGAGAAACATAATCTTCCAATATATGCGTATAAAGTATGTAAGATTTTTATGCAATGTGAAGTGACGGGCGGTCAATTTAAAACGAATATTGAAACAACAGGTTTTGATTATTTTGGAATTGATGAGCTTCCAGAACTTGCAGAAGAAAAGAATAATAAAGAACAAATTGCGATGTGTTTTAATGCAATGCAATCAGAAAAATGGGAAGCTTTATTTGATTGACTTCCGGTTTTCTAAACTGACAACTTCAAGTTTGTTGAATTAAAAATGAAATAAAGTTCCAGTAATCATAGAGTGTATGGATTCAATTCCATATGCTCTTTTTCTTTACTTAATTAGATCGGAAG
>NZ_JACOOY010000013.1:0-84287 GCF_014287705.1 Dorea hominis
AGAGATGTTCTGGCTGGCTTTATTGCTATAAAAAAAGAATGCGGATGTAGAACTTGAGCAATTGAATAAAAGGGTGGTGCCATTGTCTTTTTTGGAAGCAGAATCATATAAATATGCTAGAAAATATTTGTGTGAAAATTTTTCTGATGTATGGATTGTATCTGTAGATGCAGATGCAAGAACAGGAGCCAGAAGTGATAGTTTATTTCACACACTTCAAGGGCGTGCAGTTATTGTTTTGACGAGAAAAAAGACAATGGCACCACTAATGAAAGTACTGAATGATTCGGTGAATCCAACAGTTTTTTACAACTCCATCTTAAAAATTGCATAAATGGATTATTAATCTGTTTCTGAATATTTTGTCTACCTCTTCTCAATTCTTTTGGTGGTCTAAAGTCCTCCATAAGATGATTTATAATAGAAAAGTCTTTATCTGTATTATCTCTTATCGTATCCGAACATGGGGGATTTCCTATAACTAATTTCAATGGCATATTAGAGATACGACTTGCTTCCAATAATTCTCTGCCTTCAATAGAATCTTTATTTGCATCTCCGTTAAATACACTATTACTCAATGTATTTGCCAGTAAAATATGCACGCTGTTTCTTTTCGTTTCATCTTGCTTTTTCAAAACAGCCATTCTATAATTCGCCAACATATATGGTGCTGGAAGAATTTCTATTCCGCAAAGTGTATATGCACCATTTCCTGGGTCATGGTTAATCACTTCTTCCATAAATGATCCTGTTCCACAACAAGGATCTATAATGGTATTTCCATCATCATAAATACTTTTTCCCGAAAAATTCTTTGACACAACATAATTTGTCAATTTCACCACGAAATCTGCAAGTGCTTTAGGTGTATAATAAGCACCAAAATCGAATCTTGATTTTGCATCGTATTTTGACAAAAACAGCTCAAACAATTGATGATAATCTGGATTAACTAATTGCTGATCTGTCATTTTTATAAAAGACAAAAACTTAATACATTCATCTATCCGTTGATTAATAAAAAAATTCTTGTCTGAATGATCTCTTAAATAAAGCATAAGATTTCTAAATGGTGTTAATGCTTCACCCTCTGATAAATCTTCCTTAATATAGGCTATAATTTTTCTTTCTTTTTCAGTTGGAGTATCTTCTGGTAAACACAAAACTCTATGAGCATATAAAAGACAGAACATAATAACTTGTGCTGTAAAATCAGCAAATACGTCTGCCGTTCTCAACTTCGAGTCATTATGGTTATAAACCAATTTTCGCATTTGTTGAAGCAAGATAATAACTTCTCTTTCATTATCATTCATTGCTTCCTCAACTGGAATATTTGCCAATTCTAAAATATCATCTGCCAACATTCTTGTTCTCACAGCAACTAGTTCTACCAATTTTGATTCATTCATCTGCTGTGCTGATGGGTTTTTGAAGAATTCTCTCATATAAACTTCAAAACGTGGATTAAGCGTTTGAGCAGACCAATCTTTCGTATGCATTTTCTCTTTTTCTATAACAGATATAACAGCCGGTTCACTGTCCTTACTCATACAAAATACAAATTCCAACCCATCAGTAATAATAAGCTTATGCCCCAGTGTAAGGTATTTTTCTATTTGTGTTGCATAAGGTTTTGTATCAAATTCTTCCTCTGAAAGTCCTTTTCCCTCAATGTATCCATATATCCCCATAGTCTGTTTATTATGGATTCGCCAATCTGGACGGCCAACTCTCCCCTGTGTTGTAGGTTCAAGAATAACATCTATCTCCTCATTTGGATTGAATTCTTTAGCTAGTGCTTTTTCCATTGCATCCAGTGGCATTCTATAGGATAATTCTGCAGTGTACTGGCCACTGTTCATAGCATTTTTATATTGATTCTGAAGTGCTTTCAAATACGTCTTCATAATAGCATTGTATGACATTAGATTTTACCACTCCTTTTATAACAATCAATAATACTAGTTCCAATCTGTTTAGCAAGCAATGGCGGCACTGCATTACCTATTTGTCTTGCCATATCAACTTTACTTCCAGTAAAAAGAAAGTCTTTAGGAAAAGTTTGTAGCATTGCACCTTCTCTAAGAGAAATACTTCTGTCCTGTTCTGGATGACCAAACTTTCCTCTTGTAAAGCTATCAAATCTTGCTGTAATGGTTGGCGAAACCTCATCCCACGCCATCCTTCCATAAACATTTCTGTATCCAATCACAGAACTATCTATTTTATGGCAATCAGCTAAAAGCTCTTTAGGAAGATACTCTCGTCCTTGTCCCGGTTTTAAAGCTCTAATCCTTTTAAGGTTAATTTCCGACAACCTATCACGCCTATGCAACGAAATACCGGGATAATCACTTCCATCTTCAGGCGGCTCTGGCAAACTTCCTATAACATCTCTAACCGTGTAATGTTTCTCCATTTCTTTCGGATATTCGTAATTTACTCCCATATCACTTCGTTCACCAATAATAATATATCTTTTTCTTCTTTGTGCAACTCCATAATTCTGGGCATCCAAAAGCTTAATATGAACTGTATATCCAATGTTTTTTAGTTTATCAAGAAGTTCCTCCAGAATTGTTTTCCCTCTTTTTCCCGCAATTCCTGAAACATTTTCCATAACAAAATATCGAGGGTATAATTCATCTACCAATTGTGCATACTTAAAAACAAGCTGGTTTCTCGGATCCTCATCTGCACCTCGTCTCTGCACCGAAAATCCTTGGCAAGGTGGCCCTCCTGCAAGAAGAAACAATTCTCCTCGTTGCATTTTACAAATATTCAAAGCTCTTCCATCCAACATATCATTTATATCTGCAGTAAATGCTGGATGACTAAAATATTTTTTATTTGCTTCTATTGTTTTAATACACCGATTATCAATATCAAAGCTCAAACGAATATCAAATCCCGCTTGCTGTAACCCAAGCCCCAAACCACCAGCTCCGCAAAAGCTATCTATACATGTATATTTAACCATATAGTTCCTCTTTTCGTTTTGTTTTTATTCCCGCAATAACACTTGAGTAAGAACTACTGACAGGTTTCTCTATTGATTGTGGACCTTCTTTCAATTGTTGCTTTGTTGGCTCTACTGACAATATTTCTATTAACATGTCTATCGCTATCCCGGCTGAAAAAAGCGGGGGAACTGCTTCTCCTATCTGGCGATATACATCATCTGATTTCCCTAAAAATTCAAATCCAATTGGAAAACTCTGAAGCAATGCCGCTTCCCTAGCAGTAAGTCCTCTATCCTGTTCTGGATGTGTATATCTTCCACTTGCAGGATTACGAGCATAATGTGTTATAGTAATTGATGGTCGATCCCAATACAATCTCCCATAGGTATCCGAAAATCCCTTTGTGCGATCAAGGCACGCTGGACCAACACCTGCTGGTCTGTTTCCTCCATCATGAGGTACCTGTTTTAAAACAGCAATGGTACTTTTTTTATGTGCTGCACTTTTATGCATAGGATCCGATGGATCTGCAACTCCCGCAGCAACAGGTTTTAATGCTCCTATCGCCTCTCTAACAGTTTTATAATTTTTAGGTTCCAAATATCCTTCTGGTAATATAAATTCTTTTTTCATTCCTATTACAACAGATCGGAATCTTTCTTGTGGAACCCCAAAAGATGCAGCATTGTATATATTTTCTTTAACAATGTATCCTTCCTGTTCATATCTATTTTTTGCTGCATAAAAATATTTCCAATATCTATTTGATAAGAACTCTGGTACATTTTCCATTACAAAAGCTATGGGCTGAATAAAACTCACAATATCAGCAAACACATTCACAAGATTGTTTCTATGATCATCTTCTTCATTCCAATGCTTTTTTCTATGAGACGTAAATCCTTGACATGGTGCACAACCAATTAAAATTGTTGGTTTCATTTTATCATATCCTATAGTATCAAGTACTTTGATTAATTCTTCCTTATCTTCTGCCAATTCAATAATATCTCTATTTATAACAGGTGTATCAAAATTATGTGCATAACTTTCTGCCGAAAACTTATTTATATCACAGCCTCCCAAAAAATCAAATATGGGGATAATGTCATTAACCGCAGCAAATCCAAGTGAAGTTCCTCCTGCCCCACTAAAAAAATCTATAATCTGTATCTTGTTACCCGAATACATTTCTTTTTTCAAAGGTTTAAATTTCTTTTGTTCTTGCTGTGCCATAAGTAAAAGATCTGTCTTATATGATCTAAGATCTTCCGTTTCCCATATTCCAGTCATCGCATACTTTTGGAGAAACTCAATGTTCATCATGATGTCCTCCATTCATATTTTCTTCACCCTCAACGATCTCCATCACATCTCCAACATCACAATTAAGTGCACAGCATATTTTATCAATTACATCTGTTGTTACTCTTTCATTTTTTCCTAATTTAGCTAATGCATTTGTACTAATTCCAGAAGATAAACGAAGATCTTTTTTCTTCATATCTTTATCTATAAGAAGTTTCCAAAGTTTTCTATAGCTAACAGCCATCGATTAATCCTCCATTTCAAAATGCGAAAATCGCCTTAGTATAACCTATAAAAGTATATCTCAATTTTATCGTTCCGTCAATTTTAAATTGTAATCTACAATTTTTTGTCTGTTTTTTCAATTCCAACAGCTATTAGTCACTTAATTCTTTCATCTCAATTTTATTTTATAGCAATATATATTAACTGGTTATATAAAAGACAGGAAATATAAACACATCCTATTCCCTGTCTATACCTGCAAATTTTTTAGGAATATTTATTTTCTAAATACTTCCTAATCCAAACAGTCCCAATATTAATAAAGCAAACAATAACTAATAAATTAATGGGAATAACTTCACGAATCATATTTCCCAAAACTGCAATAAACGAAACACTCAAGATAAGAACTGTTTTATACATACTATCCCATATTTTTTTGTACTGTATAGTTGCTTTCCAGACAAGAAAAACACTTCCCATAATTCCAAAAATAATAAGAATCATTGTAAAACTACGTTCAAATAACACTTCTCCTGCTGAATATCCGAGATACTCCAAGTTCTCAAACCACTCTGCATATTCCAGCCACCATTCAATTGTTTTTTTTCCTAGTTGAAGAATATCCCTTTGAAATGCCCCATTCTGAACAAGTGAACAAACAATAATCATAATATATCCCCAACTCCAAACGTACATATTTTCTTTCATATCATTAATTTCTCTTTTTGCTTTCTTTCTGGCTTTACGGATTTCCAGCTCTGCCCGTTTCTTTTCATTGCGTACTTTGGTTTCTGCCTGCTCTGTCTTTTTCTCCGCTTCTTTTTGTTTCTTCTGTGCATCATCCACTGCTTCAACAGATGATTTGTTCACCTGTATCTGCAATTTAGAGTTCTGGTCCCGAACGTCTTTTATCTCTTCTTCGAGCTGCTCTTGCTCGCTCCTGCTCTGCAAACCGTTTCTGTTCCTCAGATCGTCGTTGCTCTGCTGAAGCGATTGATTCAGTTTCTGCGTTTCGGACAGCTCGGTTGTCAGACGCTGAATTTCTACGGTTGATTTCCGAACTTCTTCTCGCAATCTCTGCCTGTCGGATGAGATCGTCTGTTTCTCTTCTTCCAGCATCTGTATTTGCTGTTTTTGTTTTCGCATGAACTCTTTCGCCTTCTCGAAACTCTGTACGAGAATATCCCTCTCTACTTTGAGCTTGATCAGTGATTCCTCTGGCGTCTGCGATGGCTGCGTCAAGCTCTCTGTAATAGTTTCTGAGTTCTTCGTCTGATCTGCTGTTCCTGTCGGATGCATCTCTGGCTTTTTGCCTATTTCCATTAAATTCATTCTCTAAGCCCTCCTTGCTGATGTCCAGATGGAATGTTTTGGACAGATTACTATCACGTACTTTCTTCCCATCCTGATTCTGAAATGTGATGTGTTTCCGTTTCTCTGTCCAGTTTACGTTCCACCCGAACTGCTTCATTTTTTCTATAAATTTTTCCTTACTGATACAATTTTCCAGTGCTTTTAGCACCGCCATTGCACAGTCCGCTACAAAGCTATCCTTTACCTGCTGACGGAACAAATTATATTTGTCTTTGCTCCATGCAATGACTTCCCCTTTTTCAATCTGGCTTCCATCAAAGTGCTTTCCTTTTTCGGCAACGGTCAGCCCTCGCTCCCGGCACATCTGGTTGGTAAGCTGTTTCATACGTTCCAGATCTTTTCTGGTGTTATGCAGCTTTCTTCCATCTTCATAACTCACCGAATTTGTAACCAGATGGCAATGGATATGGTCTTTATCCTTATGTACCGCTACTAAAGTCTGGAATCCACTGAACCATTTTTCCGCAAACTCTTTTCCAAATTTAAATGCCTGCTCTGGGGTGATCTGCTCGTCCTTATGCCAGGAAATAATGTTGTGGGCGTACATTCTCCCGGTGTCTTTATCCCACAACTTCTTTTCTTCCAGAAAGGTTCTGTACACCAGATCATAGATAATCTCATCATGGCGGTACGGGCCTGTTACATAGGTAAGCGGTTCGCTGGTCTTATCCTGTCGTAACACATATTCGATACAGTTTCTCATTGCTCCATGTGTATTTGTCCGCTTATTAATCGTCTTATTAACTGCCATATCCTCTCACTCTCCTTCCGATACTTGAGAATATTTTTATTGAGGAAATACAGCATACTGTCATTTGGGATTTCTCCATCTGTATGCAGCTTCCTTGCAATCTGATTGATATTTGTAGTTGCTCCCCGGAGCTGGCAAAGAATATCTGCAAACATCTGGTTCAATCTTTTCAGTTCTTCCACTTCCTCTGCCGATGCTATCTTCAAGTCTGCGATTGCTTTTATCACAACTTCCTGCTGTGTTCTTCCAGATTCTTTCACTTTGTTTTGAAGCAGATTGTATTCCGCTTTATTCATTCGTATAGTTACTGTATGATTTCGTTTTCTCATAGGCTTTTATCTCCTTTCTTTGCTTGATTTTTCATTCTTTATTAACAGACACAGCATTCTGGTGGCATATTTGCAGGAGATTTATAAGAGAGTGCAACGCTCTCTTATACAGGTGCAGGACAGCGTCCTAGTCAATTAGTAAGTGTTCCGTAGGAATGTCCGGTGGACATTTCGCAGGAATACTTACTAATTGGCGTGCCGGGGTTCCAAGGGGCAGAGCCCTCTGGCAAGTTTAGGAACAGCCCAAAGGCTGGTTCCGGTGCAGAGTGGCTTGCCACTCTGCGAAACTTGCCTGTCATCTCCCCACCACTGAATCGACACCCGCCAGGCAATATTTTCCACCCTACATTATCAAATCCAAATGGAGATGACGGTGGGTTTGTGGTGCAGGAGCCGACTGCGGAAGAAAAAGAAAAGCTCCACCTTTCATAGATTTTCCCTTTCTGAAACAGGCTAGTCATGCACCACTCCGATGCGAAGTATCGGACAATCATGTGCCGTATCCGGCACCCTATATCTTTTCTTTGCCTGTTTGTACACCCCTCTCATCTGCAAACACATTTCTGCCATATTTCCCTGTTATTTCTGTCTTTCTTTTTCTGAACTGCTTTCTATTTCTGCTGAAAGGCATAAAAATAGCAGTCATGAACATTTCTCCAACTCATAATGTCTGAAATGCTATCACTGCTATTGTCTTTTTCTGCTATTCTGTTTTCGTAAAACTATTCTTTACTGTCAGTCCTTTTTCCTGTTACTGCTATTTTATTTTGTCGCAAATTTCAAGCAGGTCATGTAATAAATTCTCCAGTTTCATAAGTCTGCGATGCTGATACCAGATCAATCCTGGCAATCCCGCTGCAAGAAAGAACGAAGCACACAAAATCTTTATTGCCTGTCCTCTGCTGCTTATCCCTCCATATCCAAATCCACATACCAGATTCACGAATAAAACATAGAAATATCCACAAAATAAGACAAACTCAAAAATCCACACCAGCACCTTTTTCACTTTCTCTTTCACTCTGTACTTCTCCCTCCTACATTTTTAAATTCAGTGTAGCGAATTTCTCGCTATATTTCAATAGTGAATATCTCGCTAAGTTATTATTATGCTAGAGGTGAAACACATGTATCAGAGAATACGGGATCTGCGTGAAGATCGTGACCTTACGCAGAAGAATATGGGTGAAATCCTAAATTGCAGTCAGCGTATTTACAGTAATTATGAATGTGGTGATGTCGATATCCCTACTCACATTCTGATTAAACTGGCTGAATTTCATAATACCAGCGTTGATTATCTGCTAAACCTGACAGATGATAAACGTCCTTACCCAAGAAAAAAGAATAGCTCCACTTAAAGCAGTCTGATTTATTTTATGTAAGCCAGACTGCTTTTCTTTTATAATCAGCTAAAAACTGTCTGCAAAATCCAGTGCTGCATCCATATCAGCTTCTTTCTCCCAGTCCAGATTATCTTCTGCGATCTCTTCATCCGTTTTCTCCATTGTTAGTGTTCTGTCCGGCAAATTAATTTCTCCCACCGATTCTTTTACAAACGGTACAAGCATTTCCATCAGATTCTTCGCTATAGCCATCGGGACAGATTCTTTCACCCCATCCCGGACAGCTGTTTCCACTCTTTCCAGAAATGCATCTTCCTTTTCTCTGGTTTCCAGATACGGATCTGCTTCATTCCTGTACTCTCTGGAAAAATAATCGTTTAAAGCAACTACAACTGCTCTGGTGTACGATTTATATTTTTTCCTGTCCATCGTCTGCAAATATTCCCATGCCTGCCTGTCCTGTTCATCACAAAGGTTCAAACGGATATTTGTATTGATGATTTTCCGTTCTTTTCTCATACAAGCATCCCTCCGTTTCTCTGGATCTTCCTTACGGTCATTGCTTCATAGCCTTTCGCTGTGGCACAGATGTCCCGTACAATCGTTACCCGGCTCTTGTCATATTCTCCAAAATTCTGGATCATACAACCGCCACCGCCGACCACATACAGACGCATCAGTTCTGGATTATATTCCCGTTCTCTCAGCTTATGGAAGATTTCTTTCGTATAATCTCTGGCAGCTTTACGAATGACTGTCAGATATTTCTCACCAATATCTGCTGTCCCGGTACGGATCACCTGCTCAATCACCAGATCGTCTACCACCGTTCCCAGTTCTTTCAGCAAGGATTCTCTTACAGCAAGCACACACTGATGCGTTCCATATTTCTCTGTAAAGCATTTCTTCTCTAATGGACGGGAATTATTGATATACATGATATTCATAGTGCCATTTCCAATATCTGCCAGCATGTTGATTCCTTTGAAATCCTGTAAACGGTAAAAAGCTGCTGCAAATCCCTGTGGGTAAATATCAGCTCCTGCAAACTCCACATGATATTCTTTATTGCGGAATGTAAAATCCACACATTCATTCTGGAGAAGATATTTCTGGAAATCTTCTTTCTGTGTAGCTACCCAGGTAAGTGGAAGTCCGGCTGCAATGTGTACCTTTGCCCGCTTCATACCTTTCCCATCCAGTTCCCTTGCGACAGCCGCCAGTGTCAGCACATAATAGTCCTCGTCCTGCGTTTTCTCTGCACAGAACTCCTTGTGTTCCTCTCCGATCTGGTAATACATGCCATTGTAAACAAGAAGATTATTCTGGAAGATTGGCTCCTTGTCATATCTGGCTACACCGGCTGGAAAGCATCTGGTGGCTGTTTTCATGTTTCCATACCCATGATCAATCCCGATCACCATAACTGTCTCATTATTGTTGTTTTTCATCATTCTCATAATCATACCTCACACTTTCTTAATTTTTATTTTTTTACTTTTTCCCAAATTCGGGAAAAACCTATATTTGTATCAGCTAGAACATTGATACATGAAAAAGGGCAGTCAGTGTAAAAAAAGCAAAATTTTATGTACTCTGGCAGCTATCTTTGTTATTTCTCCTGCTCCGGTAACATTTCTTTTTGCTTATTTTGCCCTAAATGCCCTTAATTCCCTGATTCATATTTAACTGTAACTGTTTATAATCTGTATCTGTTTCTTCAAAAGGTATTCTTTCTTCTGGATCTACAGGACAAAAATCTTCTTCCTTAACTGCAATATCCTGATAATAAAACTCACCATTGTACTGCTTCAGAAGGAAACCTTTATCTGTCATATTCCTGAAAAAGTTGGATTTACCATGCCCCTGTCGGCCATTCTCTTTGCAGTATTCCTCATACATATGGAACACTTCACTTCGTTTCAGACGTTTTCCTTTGGCACGCACCAATGACTCATCAATAAAAGCACAGATACTATCTGACGTCCGTTGCACTTCTCTTACACATTCTTTGCTGTGTTCGCTCTCCGTGAACTTTCCCTGTTCGTACAGATTTTTCAATGCAATCATCGCCATATGAATTGCATAATCGGATTCTGCCTGTACCTTTTCCTTTAAGTGCAGATCTTTTTCACCACTTTTTACTACCCGGTTCATATCAAGAATCAGTAGTCTGCGATAAAAAGCATCCGACTTATCCTCAAGATTCTGCGGCATTTCATTGGTAGAAAAGAGTAACTTTGCATAAGAGTGAAAATGGATTGCATCCTGTCCCTTTTTCTCATAGATCAGTGTATCTTCACCGACTGCTTTCTTTAATACATCTGTGTTCTCCATTGCTTTACATGGAATATCCGCACAGGCATTTAGTAGCTTTCCGTACATTCCTGTGGCATAGAATCGTTTGTTCAAATCCTGTAAAGAAATGCTGGACATATTGGTGATTCCAACCACATACTGGATCAGTGATACTGCCACAGACTTTCCGGTTCCACCATTTCCTTTCAGTGTAAGGAATTTCTGAAACTGCGTATCCTGTGTCATGCAGTATCCAAAATACTCCCAGAATGTCTGCTGTTCTTCTTTATTTGGAAGAGACGATGCAAGATACTTTTTGATATTTTCTCCACCTTGTAACACCTGCTCACAATCCTCTGGATAATAGGGAAATGGAATCTGATTGATTGTCAGATAATCCGGATTGTGTTCCAGCATTTCACCCGTAACCGGATCGTAATATCCATTTTTGAAGTTGATCCACCTCACAGGTTGTTTATTTAGTTCATATGCCTCTCGGTGAACTTTTGGCTGTGCGATCAGCAGATTATAGATTCTTTTGATCACTCCACTCTGTACCTGGTCACGATAGATCAGCTTCTGGATACGGTATTTCATTCTTACCCCATCATGGTCTTCCAGGAAAACACCATGCTCATAATAATACGGTGTGATTCCCACCACAAAAAACTGAACATTCTCCACCAGGTAATCTACAATCTCCATATCCCGGACACCTTTCACATTTCCTTTTGCATCAAATAAGTGAAAACGGCTCAGTTCCGGTTCTTCTTTCGGATCTCGCTCAAACCGAAGAATATACTTTTCCAGTAATTTCTCAACTTCTTTCTGATTATCCAGTTTGCCAAGGTACTCCTTCTCTTTGAACAACTGCCAGCCCGCTTTTCCATCAAGACCAGCGTCTTTGAAAAATGTCTGTAACTTATCATTCATCCACTTCACCGTACAGGCAGTCACATAATGATAGGCACTCTGACAGCTTCCAGTAAACTGAATAGATCTCATTTCCTCTATAAAAGAATCTGCACTGAAATAATATCCATCATCTTCCTGCACCAGACAAAGCGCCTGATAACCTGACATCACAATATTCAATGCGATATCCTGATTGTCCACCAGAAAAATATAGGTCTGTGCTGTCCCTTCCGGATTGGTTTCCATATAATGCTTCAAAAACTTCTTATTCAAACTTATCACTTCCTTTCAGGCAAAGAAAAAGACGCAAGCCATATCTTATGACTCACGCCTTACTTCGCTCACAATATTCTATTTTTATCAGTTACCTGCCAGATTAGTTACTGACAATCCTTATACATAAATCAATTCTTTCAGGATAATCTCTTCTGCAATCGCTCTGTGCTGATTGGCAGCTCTTACCCATGCCATCTGATTTTTCTCCTTATCCGGCAGTGGTTCTTTTTCTTCCAACTGTTTCAGAATCACTTCTTCCCGTTCCCTGGCTGCCTTGTCCACTTCCAGAAGATGCGCTCCAATGGTATCCTGTAAGAGCATCACCTGATACGTTGAATTTCGATGGTTCTTCAGATAATCTCTGCGTAAGAATCCATATTTGCCAAGCTGCTCCATCTGCTCACCGGATTTATAGGTGAGGTTCGGAATCAGGTATCCATTTACATTTGTATAAGTCAGTTTCATATTACTGTGACCTCTCTTTCGTTTAAACTTTTATCTGTAACAGAACCAGATGTTCATGTTACGTCATTGCTACAAATCTTTTTTTCCATATTATTTTGAATCCAACCCGGGCAGATTTTCTTCAAAATCATGGTGAAAGTGCTTCGTTTCTGTGTTGGGAAAATGAACGGAAACACTTGATTTTACTGACTTTCTTCAATGTAACCTTATTATAACGTCCTCCCCATATCCGCTCTCCGCATTCGGTCTCTCCTCATACCCCGGCAGTGGTTTTGCTCCCCTTCTCAGATAAGCCTTCACCTTCTCCCCATACAAATATGGATCATTCCCTTTCACAATCCCCCATTCCATCAGAAGTGCTGCTGCTCCTGTCACAAAAGGGGTTGCAAAAGATGTCCCGGTAAACGCTGCATATCCGCCGCCTGTTGTCACCGTCGTCACATCGACTCCCGGTGCGACCAGATCCGGCTTCTCCACAATGCCTCCCCCTCTCCTCAGTGGACCTCTTCCTGAAAAATCAGCATAGGAAAATGTTGTTCCGTTATATGCACCGACAGATATTACCCGTCCTGCCGTAGAAGGAATCGTAAGCGTCGTCGTTGCTTCTGGCTTTAAAAACCCGGTTCCGCGGTTCAGCATGATATCTCCCGAAAGCCATAATTCATATAAACCATTCACAATCTTTACGGGTTGTATTATAATTTTCCACACACCACTGCCGACAAAACGGTTTACCGGCAGAAAATCAATATAGATTTCCTGTGCAGTACTGTATGGACTCGGTTTTCCATAATAAATAAGCAGTTCTGTCTGTCCCAGTGTAAATCTTTGTGTTCCAAGTATTTCTGCAATCTGCGTACTTCGAAGACCGGATGGCGCAATTACAGAAATCTCCACAACATCCGCATATTCTTTCCAGATCTGCACATTCAGCGCCGGCTGATTTTCCTGCACCGCAAGTTCAATGACTGTTTCCGTATTTTCCTGCAACATACCGGATGTATGCCCGGCACTTGCCGCCTCATTTCCGGTTCCGACACAAATAACACTTTTCCACATATTTGACATATCATCGATATAACGTTCCACCAGTGATGTTCCATCATGTGAACCGTAGGTATTTCCAAAACTTAAATTCACAGCTACCGGCATGCGAAGCTCCAACGCTTTTCGGATAACATAATCCAGTGCCAGCATAAGCTCCGTTGTCCGCGGGAACCCCTCCACATCAGGTGTTCCAAGTTTGACAACCAGCAGTTCACTTTCCGTCGCCACGCCCGCATACCTTCCATTACTGTTTCGTCCATTCCCTGCTGCCACACCAGTCACCGCCGTTCCATGCCCGGAAACATCCCGGCTTCTCACTCTTTTCATCCGCTCTGTCACAGAATTTTCCTGTAAAGCTTCATCGATCTGCTCACTTGTATATTCCACGCCAATTTCATATCCTTTCGGCGCGCTCTCCCCCGGTTCTGGATTTAAAGACTGATCCCACAGAAAACGGATTCTTGTATTTCCATCTGCATCTCTGAAATCCGCATTTGCATAATCAATCCCGGAATCTATGATCCCGATCAGAATTCCCTGTCCAAATAAAGAAAAACGCGTATCCTGTACTTCGTTAATACAAGATACCCGCTTTCCATTCGCTACCTGAAAAAATAATCTTTTCGGCTTTTCCACATATTCAACTTCTGTAATCTCCGTCAGATCTTCTATTTTTGATTCCGCGATTCTGATGACTGCATATTCATTCTGAAGTTCCGTTACACGTACTGCAATATTTCTTACACGTCCCAGGTTCCCGGAATATTTAACGATCAGGTCCCACTCTCTTTCCAGCCGGTCATACCCAACATCCAGATTCCGTGATCTTTTTCTCTCTTCTTCCGTAGAATCCAGTGCCAGATTTAAAAGATTCTCCAATTTCTGACTGGTCATATAAACACCTTAAATACTTTCTTATTTACTGAAAGTATATTCCGCGTACACGCTTCATTTTCCTGAAATAATACATACTCATGATAAATGACAGCACTTCTTCCCGATTTTATTTTTCCGGAACTACATTTACAACAATATCTGTTATGAGTAAAAATACCGTAACATGGAGCAGAATGATACAGCGCTTTTTCTGTGACCATTGTCACTTGATTTTTCTCTTAAAATACACCGGCAATAAAGATCTCCAGACCGATCACGATCAGAATAATTCCCCCAAGGATCGTTGCTTTTCCGGCAAATCTTGTTCCGAACCGTTTACCGATCGCAAGTCCTGAAATACAAAAAAAGAACGTTACGGTAGCAATGACCAGGGAACAGACAAGCGCCATAAAAAAATCATATTCTGCAATTGTAAATCCAACGGACAGCGCATCAATCGATGTTGCCACTCCCTGTACAAATAAAGCCCATGCGCCTACACCCGGCTTCTCTTCTTCCTCATCATTCCTAAATCCGTCCCACAGCATCTTTCCACCGATATAAAGAAGTAATATTAACGCAATCCATGGGATAAACTTTTCAAACGCCCGGAAATACTGCACGATCGTATGTACACATATCCACCCGGTCATTGGCATCAATGCCTGAAAAAATGCATATACACCTGCTACTCCGCACATTTTTTTCTTCCGCATCTTTGGCTCATTAAGCCCATTCGCCAGCGACACGGAAAACGCATCCATTGTAAGGCCAACACCCAGCAACACACTGTTTACAAAAAATAATACATTCCATTCCATCTTTCTTCCTCCGATATTAAATAGCAAAAAAGAACCAGATACAGTTCCAAACTATACCTGGTTTCTATTTTAATTAAATCCAATCAGACGTCTTGCAACGCTGTATGCAAGAGAAGAAATCTTTCTTCCTGATCTTCCCGGAATGTTCATTGTCTGTCCAAGAATTCCATAGCGGATTTTTACAAAGCTACGGAAATCCTTTCTTCGCAGATACTGCCAGAGTTCCTTTTTCTTCGCCAGATTCTCTTTATCTTTGGAACGAATACATAAAATAGAAGAAACTGTCATCATAATTGCAAGATAATTCAACATATAAGATCTTAGTTTCTTACAGCCGATATCCTTTAACTGGTACATATCGATCATTGCCTTTGTAACAAAAATCTGCTGATCCAGACGTTTAATCATTACTTTCTCATTGACTGACTGATCGTCTCTTCCAATAAAGTAACGGTAGAAATCCACATCCAGATAATATATTTTACGCACATGCGGAAGTGGATAATACACATAAATATTATCTACATAGAATGTATGCTTCGGAAGATGTAACTGAATCAGCTTCAGCATATCTGTACGATAGATAACCGAATGCATTAGGATATACTGATCCAGATGGAAATGCCCGATATCCCCCCAGTGGAAGATCTCATCCTGTGGCAGTACATTTCTGTAATGAATCACTTTCTTATGCGTTGCTCCAACCTTCTCGTAAACATAGTTGGAAATAAGCATATCAATCTCTTCACCGTCTTCTTCCAGATTTCTTAAAAGTGCAAGGATCTTATGCAGTGCTTCTTCATCTACCCAGTCATCGCTGTCTACTACTTTAAAATACTTTCCGGTTGCATGACTTAAACCTGCATTCACCGCGTCTCCGTGTCCGCCATTCTCTTTGTCTACCACCTTTACAATGTCCGGATACTTTTCCATATATTCATGTGCGATCTCAGATGTTCTGTCCTTAGATCCGTCATTAACAATAATAATCTCTACTTCTTCTTTTCCCGGCAAAATGCTCTCAATTGCTTTTGCCATATATTCCTGTGAATTATAACTTGGAATTGCAAATGAAATATACTTCATTGTATTCTCCTTTCTTTCGTTTCCCGAATCAGTATACCTTATTTTTCCCAATTTTCCAATAAAGAACAGTTAAATTTATTCTTAAGATTCTCTTTGGGATTGTAAATATTTTTATTTTCCGTTATAGTGAACCTGTAGTATGCATTATTGTCATACAGGGTTTTTTGTTCAAACCGAAATAAAATATTTTAATATGGAGGATTAAATATGAAAAATATAATCGTTGGACAGTCCGGCGGACCAACCGCCGTTATCAACGGAAGTCTCTACGGAGTTGTCACCGAAGGACTTGCACATCCGGACAAGATCAGTCACGTCTATGGCATGATAAATGGAATCGAAGGTTTCTTAAACGACCGCATCATGGATATGAATGCACTTGCCGAAAACAGAGAACTTGAATTTGTAAGGACAACACCCGGAGCTTATCTTGGCTCCTGCCGCTACAAACTGCCGGAGGATTTAACTGATCCTGTTTATCCGGAACTGTTCCGCAGATTCGAAGAAAAAAACATCGGATATTTCTTCTACATTGGCGGAAATGATTCGATGGATACCGTAAGCAAGCTTTCCCGCTATGCTGCCGGAACAAACAGCAAGATCCGTTTTATCGGTGTTCCGAAGACAATTGATAACGATCTCGTAGAAACTGACCACACTCCCGGATATGGAAGTGCCGCTAAATACGTTGCTTCTGTTGTCCGCGAAGTTACAGCAGATGCTTCTGTTTACGACAATAAACAGTCTGTTACCATCGTAGAAATCATGGGACGTCATGCCGGATGGCTGACCGCTGCCAGCGTTCTCGCCCGCAAATTTAAAGGCGATAACCCGGTTCTCATTTATCTGCCGGAAGTTGCTTTTGATCCGGATGCTTTCATTGCAAAAGTAAAAGAAGCTTTAAAAACAACACCGAACCTTGTTGTTTGCATTTCAGAAGGAATTAACGATGGAAAAGGTACTTTTATCTGTGAATATGCAAGCGATGTCGGAGTAGATACCTTTGGACACAAGATGCTCACCGGTTCCGGTAAATACCTAGAAAATCTTGTCAAAGAAAAAGTCGGTGTAAAAGTCCGTTCCATCGAACTGAATGTCTGCCAGCGCTGTTCCAGCTCCATGCTTTCTGCTGCCGATCTTACAGAAGCAATCGGTGCAGGTACTTACGGCGTTCAGGCTGCACTTGCCGGCAAAACCGGTAAGATGATTACTTTCATTCGCCGTCAGGATCATCCTTATGAGTTATCATACGGCACTGCCGATGTAAATCATATCTGTAATAAAGAAAAAGCAGTTCCAACCGAATGGATCACCGGTGACGGATCAGATATCAGTTCTGCATTTATTACTTATGCACGCCCGCTGATCCAGGGAGATGTAACGGTTCCAACCAAAGATGGGCTCCCTGTTTTTGCTTATCGCAAATAGCTCTGGAACGTTCATATTTTGTTCACTTTTCTTTAAAAATTCTTTCACTGATACAACACGTTTTCTTCACAGGTGTTGCATATAATGTAAACATACAAAGAAAAGACAACAACTAAACTTTTGAATAAACTTTTTCATAATACATGCCGGGTATCGCAAAAGCGATCACCCGGCATCCTCCCTTTTTAAAGAACTTTTTTACTCTGCCACCGGCAGCTTTTTTATTTATAAATCAAGATCCTCGTAGCTATAACATAAAAGCCGCATAACCGCGCTTTAACAAGCGCAGCTATACGGCTTTTCTAAAATCCCCTCTTGCATCTTATTACTAACATACAAAAAAGCGGGTGATGGGAATCGAACCCACGTATCCAGCTTGGAAGGCTGGTGTTCTACCATTGAACTACACCCGCATTATCCGCATCACTCTCCGTGACACGAATAACATTATATTATGCGAATTTTAAAATGTCAACACTTTTTTACAAATGTTTCTATAAATATTTTTCTAAATATTCTTTCCGTATCTCATCCGGTACAAGTCTGCCACCGGTTGCCCACACGATCTGTGTCGCATTTTTAAGTATTTTCTCCGTTAAAGCATGCTTCTTACAATATGCCTTTGTCTCCTCTTCTTCAAGCAAACGGACTGGTCCGATAAAAGTTGCGCAGCTGGATGGCTCAATCTGCTCCTCTTCTGTCTTGTAGAGAAGTCTTAGAAAATCATACAGTTTGCTGTCATTGACTGTGAATCCCCCCGATAGCAAGTTCGTCATAATTCTTGTCACAAAGCTGGACGGACTGGCACATGCAAGACCATCCGCCTCTGTTTTGCCTGTCATTCCATAATCCCGCACATTGGCATGCTCAAATTTCTGCGTTGCAATTCCAAGCATTACAGACGGACATTCTACCGGCTCTACAAAGAAACAATGTACCAGATCTCCATAGAGACGTTTCAGCCCGTAAGACACACCACCCGGAGCGCCGCCAACACCTGCCGGTATATATACAATCAACGGATGTTCTTCATCTACAACAACTCCCTGCTCTTCAAACTGTTTCTTAAGCCGCCCTGCTGCCACTGCATATCCCAGAAACAGATTCACCGATTTCTCATCATCTACAAAATAACTCTTTGGATCAGCATCTGAATTTTTCCGGCCTTCCTCAACTGCTCTGGAATAATCCTGCTCATATTCAATAACTTCCACTCCTTTGCTGCGAAGGAGGTCCTTCTTCCATTGTTTTGCGTCAGCCGACATATGCACGATCACATGAAAGCCAAGCGCCGCACTCATAATTCCAATAGACATGCCAAGGTTACCGGTAGAGCCGACCTGAACCGTGTATCCGGACAGAAACTCCTTCATCTTCTCATCTGCAAAGACTTCATAAGAATCCTGTTCTTTCAACATTCCGTTTTTCAGTGCCAGATCTTCTGCATGTTTTAATACTTCATAAATACCGCCTCTTGCTTTCACAGAGCCAGCGATTGCGAGATGGCTGTCTTTTTTCAGGAACAGTCTTCCCGGTATCTCACATGTATATTCCTTCTTTAAGCCTTCCTGCATCTTGTCGATCTCAACTAACGGAGATTCGATCAGTCCTCCCGTTTCCCTTGTTTCCGGGAATTCTTTCATAATAAATGGTGCAAATCTCTCCAGACGTTTTTTTGCATCTTCGATGTCTGCGTCCGATACTACCAGTTCGCAGACACCATTCACAAAATCAAATGGTAAATATGCCGGATTGCTCCACCCGACTTCCTGCTTGTCACGCATCTGTTCGATCATCTGTGCATTGCGCTCTTCCAATATATTCTTATATGTTCCGTTCGCCATTGTCTGTCTCCTTTCCAGTCATTTTCCTGTCACTCTTCTATCCTATGAAAACATTATAGACATTTCCGGGCACGGAGACAATCTTTTTCACAATTTCTTTTTCCGAACTACTTCAGTTCCCATTTCCGAAATCTTTTTTTCCCGATAAAATACGGCAGTAAAATCAGAATACCACATCCGAAAAGGCAGCAAAATTCACTTCCCGCAAACGAAAGCGTAAGATCATTTTCCATGAACCAGGCACCGCAGGTAATCCACAGTATTCCCGGATTACATATGGCAAGTACGATATCCAGAAATGTTGTCGTATGAACCAGAGCAGCCTGCACCGAACCCATCAGTAGTACACTTAAAACCAGAAATACAAGATAACTGTTTTTCAGGCAATACCATCCCGCACCTGCCAGTACACCCGCCAGAAGTGCAATTGCCAGGAACATTACAAGCGTCAGAAGCAGATAAGAACGCAGATTCACATTCCAGAATGTCACAAATGGATTAAGCATTCCAGACCTTGGTTCTGCCATCATGCTTGCAGAGACCGGCACCTTCCACAGCCCCTTAAGCGGCAGTTTTGCTAAAAACCATCCATAGCTTGCAAGCAATAACAAAGCACTGTATATCAGCCCGCTAAGAATACCACCGATCATTTTTAAATGCAATGTATCTTTTCCACATCTTGTTACGAATACCTGATCTTCTGTTTTCTGCACCCGTTCGTAATCCATCAGATACAACACCGAAAGAAAGACAAGTACTACAATTTCAAGTAGCAGTTTCTTTCCAAGTTTTCCAAATAATGTGCCATGTACAAAATAAACAATTCCCGGATAAAAATCCGCCTGGTCTGCGCCGCTTGCTTTAATTTCATCAGTTCTCTTCTGCAGTTTTTTATAATTATTCTCAATGAACTTCTGATATTTTCCAGTCGGTTCGTAACGGCTCATCTTTTCTTTTATTTTCATAATTTTAAGCATATCCAGATTATCATACAGCTTCCCATAAGCTTGCTTATATTCATTATAGACTTCTACGTCACTGTTCTTTTTTCCCTGTTCCTTCGCTTGTAATACACGATGCATTCGCTGCACCGATTTCTGGTCATCCTGCGAACCATATGCATTCTGCACGACAACTATATTTATCAGAAGGAAAGTAAGAAATACAAGCAGGACAAGCGGATTACGGAATATTTTCTGACATTCCAGAAATATGATCCGGTAAGTCAGTCTGATATTTTTTCCCCCTTTCTTATCTCTGTTTATCATAAAATATCCCTCTTTTCATCCCATCTGAGTCTGAAGTATACGACTAACACTGCAAGCACGGCACACCCTGTCAGAGCATATAACTCCCACATTTTCATGGAAAACATGTTGAACGAACTGCACAAACCTTCAAATATAACAGAACCTGCCGCGCCTGTTATTACACAGCCGGGGATAGACAATACCACTCCGGTAATATACCCCTGTGCAAGTCTTGCAAGTCCATAAATTAATGCCATTGCTGCGATGCAGAACAATAATACAAGGATCTCATATATTCCCATATACTGTCCGAATGAGATACCTTTAATCCAGCATTCTATACCTCTTGTCTCCCATGCCGGACACTGCCAGAAGATTCCCATGCCTTTTGCATACCACACAATTGTATATGCCAGAAGCTGCAGCACTCCAATGATCAGGCAACAGATGAATCCGCCAAGATACTGGATCGGATAAATCTCCCTTCCCGTTTTTGTTGTGCTATAGAGCGGCATCACACCGCGAATCCGTTCCCTCACATGATAAGCTACCAGAAGAACAGCATAACAGATCAATATCATTACCGGCATTTTGCTCATATCCGTCTGCAAAATATATAATGCGCCACTTCTTAACAGATTGACCTCCGGGCGGTCAGTTAAGGCAAAATCATCCAGCAGACTATTCGCATACTGGATCTGGAACATGATCTTTTCTCCTTCTGTCTCGAATGACGTGAAATCCATGATTGCTTCCTTTTCTTTCTGTTCTTTTTCTGACATCTGTTCATCCGTATAATCCGTAAGCCGGTCACGCTCTTTCATCATCGTATCAAAATCAGAAATTCCTGCCTTTATCAGGGCAGAATCTTCCCGGATCAGCTTTGTTGACTGTTTTTTCAAATCTTCAACTTCTTTTTCAATCTTTCCTTTCTCTGTGACCGGAAGTGTCGATCCATATTTACGGATCAGTTTAGCGGCATAGGGCATGTCATACGGCGAATCTGTACACTGACCACCTGCCGGATACAGATTCAGTTCAAAAAACATGTTATAAAATAACACGGTAAATAACGCAAGTAATAACAACAAACGGACAGATAACATCTTTTTACATTCCTGTATTAAAATTCTCACAGTATCACCTCCGTCTTCTCATCGCCATAACTTACGAGGAATACATCCTCCAGATTAGCGGCACACAAGACCGGTTTCCATTCTTCCTTAAGCTTTCCTGCCCTGGCAAACGAGCCGTCCGGATCATAATAGCGGACTTTCAGATAGCCATGCTCCTGTCTTGCTCCCAGCACCAGATACTGCTTTTCAAATAATGGAAATTCCTTCTCCGGAACTGCACATTCAAATATCTCGCCGTCCAGCTCGCTGCAAATATTTGCTACGGTGTCTTTCCGGTACAGCTTTTTATCCTTGATCATGATCACCTGATTGGCAATCGATTCAATATCCGACACAATATGTGTAGACAGAATCACAATCCGATCCCTTGACAGAGACGAAATCAGATTACGGAATCTTGCCCGTTCTTTCGGATCAAGCCCGGCAGTCGGCTCATCCAGAATAAGAATCTTCGGATCATTTAACAATGCCTGTGCGATTCCGACACGTTGGATCATTCCACCGGAGAATTTTTTCATTTTCTTATCTGCGTTTTCACTAAGCCCGACCAGCTCCAGAAGCGCCTTTATTTTCTCTTTTAATCCTTCTTTCGGTACAGCTTTTAATGCTGCCAGATAATTTAAATACTGCACAGGTGATTGATTTTTGTAATAACCGAACTGCTGTGGCAGATAACCGATTAGATCCCGGTAATTTTCTCCCATTTTCTGGATTTCTATTCCATCATATGTGATTGTACCTTCCGTTGGGTATAAGAGTGTAACGATCATCTTGATAAGTGTTGTCTTTCCGGCTCCGTTCGGTGCAAGCATTCCGTAGAGACCATCCTCCAGTTCGAGAGAAATATCGCGGACTGCACAGAATTTTCCATAATTTTTACTGATGTGCGACAACTGTAACATTTTCTTTCTCCACCTTTCCTGTTAAAACCACAAAACATATAAAGAAGCCTGCTGCCACTGCAAAATGAATTGCCAGCGGAAGCTCTGTCAACAGAATTTTGATCCATGCATATCTGCTCCACGCACTGAATACAGCTAAGATTCCCCACAGCACAAGCAAGACTCCAATTCCATAGCTCGATGAAAAGCGATGGTACAGATACAATGCAAAGACTGCAAAGAGGCACATGCTACTGACTCCGAGTGCGCTTAATTTCCAAAATATAGCATCTGCCTGTCCATCAAGCACCAAAAGTGTTCCTAAATTTATCAAAGCACTGACAAGACTTGCATAAAACATCCTGAGTCCAACAATGTAATGCATGGAATAATGCATGGAATTTATAAGTTCTGTCACTGCTTCCTGCTCATCTACCCAGCAGGACAGAAACGAAAAGCCCAGATACATTGCCGGAAATGCAAATAGCACAACCGCCATCTGTGTCTGCCTTGCATCTCTTGTTCCAATACTTAGAACCAGGACACCTATATAAAGTAAAATCATCACTACCCAGATCAGAGTGCATCGATAAAAAATAATCCCCAGTCCAGGTCCATAATATATTTTCTTTAACCGCTCAAACAGACTGTCCTTCTCCGGAAGCGCGCTTTGCAAAATTCTGTTTTTCTGCTGTTCCATTTCTGCCATATCCGGATATTCAACCTGTATCCGGCAGTTTTCTTCCAGCCATTCATTCCATTTCTGATCTTCCGATCTTTGTTTATCATTCATTATCCGCTACCTCCTTCCGAATCTGTGCAAGCATTTTATAATATCGCGTTTTCACTGTTCCTTCTGACAACTTCAGTACTTCTGCGATCTCTGCAAACGTCTGCTCTTCAAAGCAGTGCTTCTGAAAGATCTGTATCCACGGTTCATCGTAACGGACAATAACTGCCATCACTTCTCTTATCGTTTCCTGCCGGAGCACCTGTGAACTGATATCCGGACTTACTCCGGTATGTTCATATTCCTGCCCATAGGGTCCTTCCAGCTGACTCTTCCTGTATGCAAGACTTCTGTAATAATCGGTAATCTTATTTGATGCGATCCGGTAAATCCATGTACGGAAAGAGCCTTTCTTTTCATCAAAAGCCCGTATTCCTTTCAGTACAAGAATAAAGATTTCCTGGGTCAGATCCATGGCAAGTTCTTTGCAAGCAACCTGACGATAGGTATAGGCATAGATTTCTCGGTAATATCTTTCAATCAGAAGTCCTGCTGCTTCTTTGTTCTGTTTTTTCTTTATTTTACGGATCAAATGGTTGTCCGACTGCATGCAATATCACTTCCTTCTTATCCGTTCACTTATAGATACGAAATCTCCGCTAAAATAGTTTGAAATTTTTATAATTATTTTTTGAAAATCATCTGGCAGTTTCCTGTTTATATAATAAAAAGCGTCAGAACCGGCATAACCTTTTACCGAAACTGACGTTTTATCTGCGACAGATTACTGTCCGCTTAAATCTATATCTGTTTTCTGATCGATATCATGAAGTTCTTTCTTCGTTGTTTCGCAGATTATAACTTCATCCGGATATTTTTTCATAATCTGCCTGCCACCTGTGTCCCCTTCTAATTTCAGAAGCTCCTGAAAATATTTCTGATCCCACAGCACCGGATTTCCCGGTCTTCCATGCGTGCCGGCGCAGATGATCTTTCCCGGATACTGTACAGATACACCCATCAGTCTTCGCAGTGTTTTCGCTGTCAGATACGGTTGATCTCCTACCACGAATAGAATTTTCTTCACATCCGGCTTTTGCTCCATACACTTCTTCAATCCACACTGCAGAGAGTAAGCGATTCCCCACTCCGGATGATTATTTTCCGCAACGGCAATTCCTTGCTCTTTGGCCTCTTTCATGATCTGTGGAAATCTTGTGGAAACAACCTTTTCACACATCGGAAATTCTTTCAACACCTCAAAAATGTGCCGGAACATCGGACTTCCTCCAACCTCTGCCAGGAGCTTGTTCTCTCCATATCTGCTGGATCTTCCTGCTGCCAGCACAACGATTCCTGTCTGACTGCAAAAATATTGTTCGGCTACTTTATATGCCTGCATTCCAAGCAGATTGGATTTGTCCGAGATCTTATATACAAGCGATATGTCTTTTCTTGGATCTACATCCCCAATCTTAAGTCCCGTCTTTACATTTATACCTGCCTGCAGCATACCGCGGACAACGCCTGCCACTCTGGCGTACACCGGTTTTCCACCTGTGTATGCAACAATCTGCCCTTTTTCCACAATGTCACCGATCTTAGCCTTCGGTTCTATCTTTCCATCCCCGGATGCTTTTAAGAGGCGCTCGATACTGTATCCGCCGACAACTCCGGGTACACCGGTATTCGGAATCGGTGTGCTGTCATACAGAATCTTTCCCAATGTATCTCCACGCATAGTTTCAAGCGCCGCATAGCAGTCTTTTCCTCCGCAGAATCCCGGGCCAAGCCCGATCACGCAAGGGGCATCGCCCTTCTTCGTTCCTGTATTCCGTTTTGCAAGAATCGCATCCACTAACACATCCGGCTTATATACTTCCCGAATCTTCGCTTCCGGATCAACGATCACTGCGACTTTGCCGCTGCTGACTGCCTGCTGCATCTGACTTGCATCTTTTACAAGAACTGCTTCCATCTCTTCTACAACTGCACGTTTTTCATAGACAGTTCTGGAAAATGCCACCTGCCGCCGCACGGTAAGCGGGCATTCGATCTCTGTCATAACAACCTGATGCCCTTTTCTAAAAAAGGCGGCAGCTATACCTGTCGCCAGATCTCCCGCTCCTTTGATTAAAATTTTCATAGCTGCCTCCTCTCTTTATTTCTATTTTCAATCTTTATTTTCTGATCTATCTTTTATTTCCAGCATACCTTCTTTTGATTAGAAACTATTTTGTTGCTATAGATTTTATTTACTATATAACCAGTCGGTAATATGAACTGATTTTACTACAGAATGTGCTTGATTCTCAGAACATTCTCTTTCCCGCTCAGACATTTGCGCCTGCTCTATGATTGCTTCTGCAATCTTCCTTGCCAGTTTTTTCTGTTCCTTAGTATCTGCTTTATTCAAAATAATATGATATTCCATCTCATTGGTCACAGATTTTCTTCCGCCACACGGACTTAATGCAAGTTTTACCAGATCCTTCCATTCAAGTATCTCATCTGTATTTTTATTAAGAATCTGCGCCACATGCTCCGGACGACAGCAACATTCTTGAATCTGTTGCCCAATGCCATCCAGCCCATATACACTAATTACATGAGTTGTTCCCTTTAAAATGACCGGTTCGGTATCTCTCGGCGCTTTGACCGGCAGACATTTTGCTCCGTCTGCCTCCAGAAACATCCAAACATTTAAGTTTTCTACATTTATAAGAAAATCCAACGGAAAACTCCCCATTTTCTCTTTACTTATGGGGATTCCCATCCACACCGTACTTTTTTTTTCAAGTACACTTTTTATCTGCTCCAGATCCGCTTCTTTCACAAAACATTCTTCCGGTCCGGTCTGCATATGTGTTGTCGTAGACACAATATGCGGTATTTTTTCTGCAAGACACTCTTCCCGGAGTCTCCGGATAACAGTTGTCTTACCTCCGGCTCCTACAACACTGACTATGCCTGTCCTTTTTTTTTCCCACATCCTGGCCATCGGATTCGATACAGCTCCAGTCTCCAACGCTTTCCAGAGACTGTCTGTCCATTTCCATCCATTTTCATCTAAACTGTATATTTCGCCAGTCATTTTCTATTCTCCGTCCAAAAGTGCCATAGCAATTTTCTCACTGGTAATTGGAAGGTCTCTGTGCCAGCATCCGGTTGCGTTGTAAATCGCATGCGCAATTGCCGGTGCCGGAGTATTGATTACAATCTCTCCAATTGATTTTACACCAAATGGTCCAGTCGGTTCATAGCTTGGTCTGAATTCCACACGTAACGGTCCGTAATCTCTTCTTGTCGGGATCTTATACTGCATGAAGGAATTATTTATCATCTGACCTTTTTCTGTATATTGGATATTCTCATAAAGAGTCATTCCGATTCCCTGTCCAAGACCGCCTTCTGCCTGAACAGTTGCAAGATTCGGATTCACAACCGTTCCACAGTCGATGACAGACGCATAGTCCAAAACTTCCACATGACCGGTTGCTTTATCCAGCTCGATCTCGACTGCTCCTGCCATATATGGCGGTGGAGATACCGGCGAGGTGTGGCTTTCTGTAACCTGTAAAGCAAAGTCATTGAAACTCTGTGCTTTAAACCCGACTTCTTCTGTCGTCACAGATCTTCCAGTCTTTATATTGCGCACCTGATGACCTTCCAGTTCGACATCTTCTTCATCACATTCCATCATGAGCGCAGCCAGCTTACAGATTCTCCTCTCAAGCTCAGTACATGCCTTAACAACTGCCTGACCGGTAATATAAGTCGTACTGGATGCATAAGATCCGGAATCATATGGAGAATTGTCCGTATCCGCACCGGACACAAAAATCTCATCCGTCGATACATGCAGTACATCTGCTGCCATCTGTGAAAGAATGGTGTCACATCCGGTTCCCATATCTGCCGCTGCAATGGAAAGTTTGTAGCTGCCATCTTCATTTAACATTACAGTTGCCGATCCAACATCGACAAAGGAAATACAAGATCCCTGCATTGCCATCGCAATTCCTACAGAACGGACTTTTCCATTTCCCATGTCCCGGCATGGATATTTATCTTTCCATCCGATCATATCTGCCGCTCTCACAAGACATTCATCCAGACGGCAGGACTCCGCAGTCTCATCAAAATAAGCCGGCATTTTCATGCCCTGTTTTAATATATTCTGCATACGCAGTTCTACCGGATCACGTTTCAGAATTCCTGCCAGTTCATTGACCATGGATTCGAGTGCAAAAATTCCCTGTGTTGCTCCGTATCCGCGGTATGCACCCGCGGCAAGCTGATTCGTATAAACTACATCAAACGTATGGCGGAATGCCTCCAGATTTCCGGTATACATTGGAATGGACTTATGTCCGGTAAGCCCCGCTGTCGTTGGCCCGTGGTCACCGTAAGCTCCTGTATTCGACAGATTGTAAATATCGATCACACGAATCTTCCCGTCATTGTCTGCTCCAAGTCTCACAGTGACATCCATCTCATGCCTCGGTGAGCCTGCGATTTGACTTTCCACTCTTGTGTAGATCATCTTGGATGGTTTCTTTGTCATCCACGTTACAAATGCCGGATAGACTTCCGATACTGATGTCTGTTTCGCACCAAATCCGCCGCCAATTCTTGGTTTTATAACACGTATCTTACTCTTCGGGATGCCCAGAGCATTTCCGAGAATACGACGCAGATGGAAAACAATCTGGGTTGAGCTCAGTACAACCAGTCTGCCATATGTGTCCAGATAGCAGGCTGTCCGGAATGTCTCCATCATCGTCTGGTTCACTGCCGGAACATGATAAGTGTGTTCCAGTACGATATCACAGTCTTTAAACGTACCTTCCACATCTCCCTTTTCTTCCTCCATGTGGGCACATAAATTTCGCTTATTGTCTGCGCCAACCGGATACAGGGATTTCCAGCTGTCCTCCGGATGCACCAGTGTCTCGTTGTCCTTCGCAGTATGATAATCCAGCACTGCCGGAAGGACTTTGTATTTCACTTTTAACATCTTAAGTGCACGGTCTACGCATGCCTCGTCCTCACCAGCCACGATTGCAACCGGATCTCCGACAAAACGTACATGCCGATCCAAAATGAGCCGATCATACGGACTCCACTCCGGATACGTCTGCCCCGCCTGCGCAAAACGTTCTTTCGGGACATCCTCCCATGTATAAATAGCTTCAACACCCGGAACTTTTAGTGCGACCGTTTTATTGACTTCTTCTACGATTGCATTAGCGTGCGGACTTCTCAGAACTTTGACAATGAGACATTCCTTTGGCGCAAGATCATCGGTATATACCGGCTGACCGGTCACCAGCGCCATTGCATCTTTTTTGCGTACTCTTTTTCCTACTTCCCGCATGTCGCACCTCCATTTTTCCGATATTCCATAAATGCATGGATTCCCCGGAGCTGTCCTTCATATCCGGAACAGCGGCAGAGGTTTCCTGCCAGATACTGTTTGATTTCTTCGTCTGTCGGTTCTTCTTTCTCCCGGAACAGGGCGATTGCATTCATGATCATGCCCGGATTACAGAAACCACATTGTTCTGCTCCCTGATCGGCAATAAATCTTCCAAACTCTTCTGCCTCTTTCTGAAGTCCTTCCATTGTCTCCACTTTATGTCCATCCGCTCTTGCAGCCAGAACAGCACAGGACAGTACCGGTTTCTCGTCTAAAAATACAGTACACAAGCCACAGTTCGTTGTCTCACAGCCACATTTGACACTGTAGCATCCATGCGCACGCAGAAATTTGAAAAGCGTCATATCCGGGCTGATATCATCAACCACTTTTTTTCCATTTAACATGATACTGATGAGCATCCTACTTTTCCTCCTTTTCTACGTCTTTTATCTTGTCAAAGCATCGTGTGATCAACACCTCTGCCAGATGCGAACGGAATTTCGCCGATGCACGCATATTGCTGTCTGTCTTCACCTGCGCTGCCAGTTTCTTTGCTGACTCTTCACTTAAATCTCCGGCTCCAAAAAGCTCGGCTTTCATCGGTCTTGCTCCGACTGCCACACGGATCTCTTCCCCGGTCTTTGAAGCGGAAACCGCAAGAACCGGAAAATCAGTCTTCGTATTCCGATGTGTCAGATAAGCAAAATGTCCCGGCGTCTTTGCAATACGGACATTAACAAGAATATCATTATCACGTTTCATCTGTGCAAATTCTTCCAACGGAACAATCCCGCCTTTATAAAGCTCTACAGATGTATGCAGAGACAACAATACGGTCAGTACATCGGAAAAACCAAATCTTCCAAATACGCTTCCTCCGACGGTTGCTAGATTCCGGAACTGTACTCCTACGATATCCTGCACTGCATCCCGGATCGCATTTTCAAAATAATCATTCACCGCACTGTGAAGTTCCAGTTCACGGAGCGTCACCATCGCTCCAATAATAAATTCTGTATCTGTCTCTTCTATCGTATCCAGTCCGAGTCCGGACAGATCGATCGCTTTTTGCACCTGCACATCACTCATCCGCATCCAGAGCATTCCGCCAAGCACCCGGTTGCTGCGCTTCTGATTCAGTTCATACGCTTCTTCCAGACTGGCTGCTTTTACATATTCTTTTATTCGCAACATCTGTAAAACCTCCTGTTTAGTGGACATACTTTCTTTTTTCACTTAATTATACACTATCTTTTTCTGTTTTTACATAGAAAATCCCCTCGTTTCTTCTGTTATCCAGTGAACAAGGGGATTGCCCATTTCATTTTTTATTTGTCTGTCTGTTTTTATGTATAGTTATTCTTCTGCATCCGGCTTTGCTTCTTCATCTTTCGGCAATGCAATATTTAAAATAATTGCAACAAGTGCTGCCGGCACAATACCGGAGCCTCCGAAAATAAGCTGGATTCCTTCCGGTAATCCGGATAAAACAGCGCTGTTCGCGCCAATACCATATCCAAGTCCAAGCGCTACGGATACGATTGTAATACTTCTCATCGTCATCTTTTCTTTTGTGATCAACTGTATACCACTGATTACAATAGAAGAGAACATCATAACCGCTGCTCCACCAAGAACGCTCTGTGGCATAATAGAAATCAGTGCAGCCAGTTTCGGGAACAATCCGCACAGGATCAGGAAAATCGCTCCTGTAGCGAGCGCGAAACGGTTCACGATCTTCGTCATCGTTACAAGTCCTACATTCTGGCTGAACGATGTATTCGGCAGTACACCGAATAATGCAGCAAGTGTAGATCCGATTCCGTCACAGACAACGCCACCGGAAAGTTCAGAATCTGTTGCCTCTCTGCTCATACCACCTTCGATTACACCGGAGATATCTCCTACTGTCTCTACAGCAGTTACAATAAACATGATCATAACAGGGACAATCGCTCTTGCGTCAAATACAATTTTTATCGGCATAATTTTCGGAACTGCAAACCAGCTTGCCTGTGCAACTTTATCCCAGTTTAATACCCATGCTTTTGTATACTCCACACCATCCGCATCGATACCTGTCGTCGGAAGTACCACGCCCATAATTGCTGCAATGATATAACCCACAATAATACCTATTAAAATAGAAGATGCACTGGTCATTCCTTTTGTACCATGTTTTAAAACAATAATCACAATCAGTACAACCAGACCAAGGAGCAGATTTTCTACAGAGCCAAAATCTTTTGCTGAATTTCCACCGCCAAACGAATTCACACCAACACCTATAAGCGAAAGTCCAATAGACAATACAACTGTACCGGTTACAACTGCCGGGAAAAACTTACGAAGCGGCTTTAATAAAAATCCAAGCACACTCTCAAAAAGTCCGCCGATCACAGAAGCCCCCATAATGGCACCATATCCTAAGACACCTCCGCCCATCACACTGGCAACACTGCTGCAGACTCCGATAAATCCGGAACTGGTTCCCATGATGATCGGAACTTTTCCACCAATCGGTCCAATCGCATAAAGCTGAATCAACGTTACAACACCCGCGATCAACATCGCATTCTGTAAAAGCGCAATCTGAACGTCTGCAAATTCTGTTCCGGAGGCAATTCCACAGGCTCCTGTAATAATAAGAACCGGTGTCAAGTTACCTACAAACATTGCAAATACATGCTGCAGACCAAGGAGAATCGCTTTTCCCAGCGGAAGCTTCCCATAGAAGTCATACTCCGCTCCTTTGTTTTCTACTTCTTTCATTTCTTTAGTCTCCTTTTTGCTATATAATAGGCAGCCGACCACGACTGCCTTATTTTGACAACTTATTATAGCGCAATTTTTTTATCCTGTACAGATTTACATATTATTTTTCATCTGGAACAATATATATTTTTTTTATATATGCTATTGACATCCCATTTCTGTCGCTTTATGATATATATATAATTTATATATATAATTTTTATATATGATATCAGGTTACAAAAGTCTTACATTCATATGTGCCTGCACATAAGTAACTGGAAGACTTTTGTACCCCCCAATATTACAAGGAGGTATTGCAATGTATTACTTTCCAGTATCCGCTCTGCTGATCGAATATCTGATCCTTACAATCGTAGATTCCAGGGACTCTTACGGATACGAAATCAGCCAGACGATCAAACTGGTCGCTGATATTAAGGAATCAACCTTATATCCAATCCTGAAACGCATGGAAAAAGCCGGCTACGTCACAACTTATTCACAGGAATTTCAGGGAAGAAAGAGAAAATATTACTCCATCACTCCTTCCGGCAAAGAACAGATGAATTATCTGCATACAGAATGGAACGCTTACCGGGATACTATTGATGGAATTATAGAAGGGAGAATCAGACATTGAGTATCACAACAAAGAAAGAATACCTGGATCAACTGCATAAATATCTGAAGAAACTTCCACGCGAAGATTATGAAGATGCCATGGAATATTTCACTGAATACTTTGAAGAAACAGACGATGAAGGTGCACAGAAATTAATGGAAGAACTCGGCACGCCAAAGCAGGCAGCAAGAGATCTGATCGGCAATCTCTTAGACAAGAAAACAAATGCTTATCACACTTCTGCGCCCTCACCAAATGCATATAACACAACATCAGAGTTACCAAAGAAACGAAAAAATTCACATATTATCTGGATTGCATGTCTTGCACTCCTTGCAGCACCAATCGGGGGACCATTGCTTGTAGCTGCCGCAGTTGTTATCTTCTGCATCTTCCTCTGCCTTGCACTTTTGCTTTTCTGTGGATTTCTGCTTGTATTCTGCGGAATTATTGCAGGTGTTGTCATTGCCATCCGGGGAATTCTGGCGATTCCATTTTCTTCTGCCGGATTTGCCGTCGTTGCCGGAAGTGGGCTGCTTATACTGGGTGTCAGCATCCTGTCTGCTTTATTTATCTACTGGCTGTGTCGCCTGGCAGCCAGACTTTTTGTAAAACTTGCCAGACATCTGACTAACAGAACCAGTCATCGTCAGAATCTTTCCAATACTATTGGAACTACAGGAAAGGAGAGTCGATAAATTATGAAAAACTGGAAAAAAATTACACTCATCACTGGCACAGTCTGCACTATACTTGGATTTTTTCTTCTAATCTTCGGTCTATTTGCAGGTGGTATCCAATATCTGACATCCACTGATCTTGGCAGTTTTAATAATTCCGATAAAAGTGCAGCAAAAGTTCAGAAATTAGTTACAGAAGAACTTTCTCCATATAAAAACTTGGATGTATCTCTGGATTCCTTGAATCTGCAAGTGCGCTATTCAAAAGATAATACCTATGCTCTTTCATATAAAAATACTAAGACATCTAAAACGAAAAGCACCACTCCAATTACCTGGTCACAGTCCGGAAACACTTTAAAAATCCGTGAGCGTAATTTGAAAAAGCATACCTGGTTTCATATTGACCTTAACTTTCTGATCTGCCTTTTCGGAAACGATGATGAAAAAGAAGCGGTATCCGATGAAGATATGGTAACTTTATATATTCCGAAAAATGCTGCTTTTGACCAGATTACACTGGAAAACAATGATGGTAATCTGCTCCTTAACAATCTTAGAACCAGCCAAGGTATTATCCATGTCGATGATGGCGATATTATTTTCAAGAACTGTGCACTACGCAATACACTACTAACTTCTAATGACGGAGATGTTCTTAGTACCGCTACTACCTATTCCGGAAATACGGCAATCACATGCAAAGATGGAGATGTACTTTTCTATCGTGCAGCAGATGTATTGAAGCCACTTTCCCTGAAACTTGAAACGAACGACGGTGAAATCATTGTTCCTTCTTCATTTTCCGGAAAAGTAAAGGAAAAAGATGATAAAAGCATCTACCAGCAGAATGGCAGGGATGGATACGGAACTTTATCCATTCAATCAGAAGACGGAGATATTGTCTTACATGCTTAAAATCATATATGAAATACATGCTGACAATTCTTATCCGTTATATCCATGCTGAGCTATAAGCAGGAAGTCAAAATGTACGAAGTACTTTTACACTGTCATCTTCTCGTTTCCTATACATACATGCTTCGGGTAAATATTTTTGTTTTTATAGACACTTAAAACAATCCCAAGCATTGCATAGCATACGACAATATAGTTACCTCCCGCCGACAGAAATGGCAGGAATGTCATAACTGTCGGAAATGCACCTACGTTGAAAAACTCTGTTCTTCCTCCGGCAAGATAAGACAGGGGATTTCTGATAAAGTATTACCATTTTTTGAGCACTGGTACACCGCTCAATATATCTCACTTTTTGCAAAACTTTAAAAATTTCAAGTATAAAGAAACCCCCAAAGCACAAGGCTTTGAGGGTTTTTTGTAAATTCTTTGTTCTGTTTTGAATTATCTCTTAGAGAACTGTGGTGCTCTACGAGCTGCTTTGAGACCGTATTTCTTACGTTCTTTCATACGTGGATCACGTGTTAAATATCCGGCTTTCTTAAGTACCGGTCTGTAATCAGCATCAGCCTCAAGAAGTGCTCTTGCGATACCATGACGGATTGCTCCAGCCTGTCCTGTGTATCCGCCACCTTTAACATTAACGATAACGTCGAATTTTCCTTCAGTCTCTGTAGCAACCAACGGCTGACGTACAACAACCTTTAATGTTTCAAGTCCAAGATACTCGTCAATATCTCTTTTATTAATTGTAATGTTACCTGTTCCAGGTACTAAATATACTCTTGCGATAGATTTTTTTCTTCTTCCTGTTCCGTAGAATTTTGCCTTAGCCACTGTAATATCCTCCTTTCAACCTTTCCTTAGAATTTCAGTTCAACTGGTTTCTGAGCTTCCTGTTTGTGCTCCGGTCCAGCGTATACATGAAGTTTCTTGATCATTGCTCTTCCTAAAGGTCCTTTCGGAAGCATTCCTTTTACAGCCAGTTCGATAACTTTCTCAGGTTTCTTAGCCATCATCTCTTTTAATGTAGTCTCTTTCATTCCTCCTACATAATCAGAGTGATTATAATATACTTTCTGATCCAGTTTCTTTCCTGTTACTTTTACCTTCTCAGCATTTACAACTACTACGTAATCACCTGTGTCTACGTGTGGTGTAAATTCTGGTTTATTCTTACCTCTTAAAACTTTAGCTACTTCTGATGACAGACGTCCTAATGTACATCCAGCAGCGTCAACTACGTACCATTTTCTTTCAATCTTATCTGGATTAGCCATATAAGTTTTCATTGGTTTCCCTCCTGTGAATCATTAACTTTTTCATTAACACTTTCATGATAAATATATTGAAATCAATAAAGCTCCGGGGCTTTGGTGCTTTACTGTTTCTCCTTTTGTCATACTGCATTATTATATTACACAACCCCGTGTGTGTCAACCTTTTTTATAAACAATATGCTGTTTTCTTCATCTTTCGATCTCAATACTATCTTATGGTGTCAAGGTTAAAAAAACTCCACTCGTGTGCAAGCACATCGTGATTTTCAGTCTTTTGACCCTGGAAGCATCTTATAGTATAATATTCTCAGTATAATATTTTCTGTTGAGCTCTTATTTTAACATAAGATCAATAATTTATACAATTAATAATATTTGGGGGAAAACTAAATGAAAAAGAACATTGATATGCTCCATGGGCCTGTGCTGCCGGCACTTACGAAGCTGGCACTTCCGATCATGGCAACTTCACTTATCCAAATGGCGTACAACCTGACTGACATGATCTGGATAGGAAGGCTGGGGAGCAACGCTGTAGCCGCAGTCGGCGCAGCAGGTATGTATATGTGGCTTTCCAACGGGCTGGCTTCACTGTCTAAAATGGGTGGTCAGGTAAATACAGGCTACTCACTGGGGAGCGGTAGCCGCAAAGAAGCTGCCGGATATATCGCAAACACTTTACGTTTTGCAGCCATTTCGGGCATTATTTTTGGTATTGTCTGCATGTTGTCCGCAACACCATTAATCGGTTTTTTCAATCTGAACAGTCCACAGGTTATCGCCGATGCGAAAATCTATCTCCAGATCACTTGTGGTCTGGTTGTATTTTCCTTTATGAATCAGAGCTTTACCGGAATCTTTACGGCACTTGGAAACAGCAAGGCTGCTTTTCTCGCTACCACATCCGGTCTGATCGTCAATATCATTCTGGATCCGGTTCTTATTTTCGGTCTCGGACCATTTCCGGCTATGCGGATCATGGGTGCTGCTGTTGCAACCGTAATCGCACAGGCGATCGTAACCCTGACATTTCTTATATTTACAAGGAAAGATACTCTGATTTTCCCGGAAGTACATTTCTTCGGAAAACCGAACATGCACTATCTTACTTCTATTATAAAGATTGGCCTTCCGACTTCCATCCAGAGTATGCTGTTTACCGGCATTTCCATGATTATCGCAAGACTGGTTGCAGGCTATGGAGATGCGGCTGTTGCTGTGCAGAAAGTTGGTTCACAGATTGAATCCATTTCCTGGATGACTGCTGATGGTTTTGCCGCTGCCGTCAATTCTTTTATTGCGCAGAATCACGGTGCCGGAAACCGCGACCGTATCCGCAAAGGCTATTCGCATGCCATGGGAATCGTGCTGGTCTGGGGAATCTTCTGCACACTGCTTCTGATTCTCTGCCCGGAACCAATCTTCCGGATCTTTATCACAGAACCGGATGTCATACCAATGGGCGTGGACTATTTGATGATCCTCGGCGTGTCACAACTCTTTATGAGCGTAGAGATCACTACAGCCGGTGCATTTTCCGGCTACGGCCGTACAGTACCGCCGTCTGTCATCAGTATTATATTTACCTCCGCGCGGATTCCTCTGGCGATGCTGCTGATCACAACGTCACTCGCCTTAAACGGTATCTGGTGGAGTATAACCATTTCCAGCATTTTCAAAGGGATTTTATTGCTGACCTGGTTTTTGTTCTTTTTAAGGAAAGAAATGAAAAAATCCTGATTTATTTTAATGATGCAGGGTCAAAAGCCTGAACCCACGATGTGCTTGCACATAAGTGGGTTTATGGCTTAGTGACCCGCCCGATATGAGCATAAAAGTGGAGCGTAAGCTTCATGATACGCGGATATTGGGGTGAATTGCAGGAACACGAAGTACGGAACAATTCATATGGCATCTTTCTAAATACAATTATCATCAACAAGGAGGACTTAATTACTATGTGGGCTTATGAAGGCGTTTTTTATCAAATCTATCCGATTGGATTCTGCGGTGCACCTGTGCACAATGACGGCGTGACCGTTTCCAGAATTCTGAAATTAAAAGACTGGGCAGGTTATCTCGGTGACCTCGGGATTACTTCTATATTATTAAACCCGATTTTTGAATCCGACAATCACGGATATGACACGAGAGATTTTAAGAAGATTGACTGCCGTCTCGGCACAAATGAAGATTTCGCTGAAGTATGTAAATCGCTCCATGAAAATGGTGTGAAAATCGTTCTCGACGGTGTTTTCAACCATGTCGGTCGTGGTTTCTGGGCGTTCAAAGATGTACAAGAGAAGAAATGGGATTCTCCTTACAAGGACTGGTTCCATATCAGCTTTGACGGAAACAGCTGCTATGATGACGGTTTCTGGTACGAGGGCTGGGAAGGTCATTTTGAATTGGTAAAATTAAATCTGCAAAACCCGGCAGTCGTCGATTATCTTCTGGAATGTGTAAAATTCTGGATCAATACTTTTGACATCGACGGGCTCCGGCTGGATGTCGCTTACAGTCTGGATCACAATTTCATGCGCAGACTCCGTAGTTATACCCAGGAATTAAAGCCTGATTTCGCACTGATTGGTGAAGTTCTTTTTGGTGATTATAATATTATCGTCAATGATGAAATGCTTCACAGCTGCACAAATTATGAATGTTACAAGGGCTTGTACTCCAGCTTCAATTCCATGAATCTGTTCGAGATTGCCCATTCTCTGCACCGCCAGTTCGGGGCTGATCCATGGTGCATTTACCGTGGGAAACATTTGATGACATTTGCAGATAACCACGACGTCACAAGACTTGCCAGCATCCTGACAAACAAAGCTCATATTCCACTTGCTTATGGACTACTTCTCGGCATGCCAGGTGTACCGTGTCTTTATTATGGAAGCGAATGGGCTGAACCGGGAGAGAAAGCTCCGGATAATGATTACGCACTGCGTCCTTGCTTCGATGCGCCAAAACCGAATGACCTGACCTCATTTATCAAAAAATTAATTCAGATTCGTGAGCACAGCGATGCACTCTGCAACGGCTCTTACAGAAATGTTGTGATTCAGAATCATCAGCTAATCTTTGAACGCTGCACGGAGAACACACGTGTTCTCGTTGCCATTAACGCTGCTGACTATCCCTACACCGCTTATCACGGTGACCTGAGCGGTCAAATGACGGATCTGATCACCGGCGAAACCGTTACCATGCAGGGACAACTTGAGCTGCCCCCATACAGCGTGCAGTATTTAAGATAATGCCATAATAATCAAATTGCACAATTCAAAGCATCAAGATATGCCAAAACGTAAAATTTTTAACAAAAAAATTTACATTTTCCTTGTAATTGCAATTTATTGTTGCTACAATGCAATTAGATAATTTTTTCATAAACAAAGAGGAGGCATGTAAAAATGAAAAAAAGAAACATTATCACATCTATTGCATTAGCTGGTGCCCTGTGCTTCAGCTCATTACTTCCGGTATCTGCTGCCACATTTGACAACAGTGGAATCAAGGAAACCCAGGTTGAAAAAGTTACATACCAGTTCATGAACGAAACACAGGCTGGTAAGTACAAACTTGTTGACACAGATACTCTGCACAGTTGGGTTTCAAAGAAAGACAAGATGATCATTGTAGACACAATGCCGGCTGCTGCATCTTACGACAAGCAGCATGTTCCTGGTGCTATCAACTCAGTTGCTCCAATGAAAGAAGCTGAGTACACACCGGAACAGAAAGCTGATCTGACCAGCCAGGTTGAGAAGCTTCTTCCAAACAAGACAGTCTCAAAGACAACTTCAAAAACTACATGGTCTAAAGTTTCTAAGAAAACTTACAGCAAACTGAAAAAAGCTGACAGAAAAGCAAAAAAAGTAAAAAAAGGCAAAAAGACAGTTACATATTATTACAAAAAAGTTGTAAAGAAATCTACAAAGAAAACTACTGTCAAAGATAAAAGCTACAAGATCGTAGTATACTGTGGTCATATCGGATGTGCTCGTTCTCACGTTGCTGCAGCTTACCTTGTAAAACAGGGATACACAAATGTATATCGTTACGGCGGTGGAATCAGTGCATGGGTTGATGCAGGATATTCTATCGAGAAAGTTGAAACTGCACAGCCGGCACAATAATAAGGAGCTCATGGATTTGAATGGTTCCAGGTAATCACAACGGGGAGTTGATAGACAGCTCCCCGTTTTTTCAACAATGAAGAGAGAGAGGTTATGAAATGCAACATTCTATTTCTTTAAAGAAACGGCTTCTGACGCTTCTGATAGCAGCTGGATTTTTATTAGGCTCGGTATTTGCGGCCGGATCAGAAACATCCGCAGCCACAAGCCGCCTCAAGGTGTCACCGACTAAGAAAACGATTTATGTCGGAAAGGCAACCACCCTTAAGGCCAACAAGAAAGTTCGCTGGTCTGTATACAAAGGAAAGAAATATGTAAAAATTGTTTCCAAATCAAAATATGCGAAAAAAATCACTATTAAAGGATTAAGGAACGGAACATCTTATATCAAAGCAAAATACGGAAAAAAAATAAAAAAAGTTAAAATTACCGTTAAGAAAAAAACAGTTTCAAGCAACGTTCCAACGAAGATCACACTTGCAGCTACCCAGAATTCTATTGGTGTAGGTGACCACTGTTCTGTATATGTAAAATCCGTATCACCTTCTACCGCAAGTAAGGCTGTGACCTATTCATCCAGCAATGAAAAGGTAGCTACTGTATCCCGAAGCGGACTGATCTCAGGAGTCAAAGATGGTACAGTTACAATCACAGCGACTTCGACAAAAAACAATGCACGAAAAGCAACTATCAAGATTACTGTTTTAAAAACACTTCGTGGCACTGTCAAACTGACCGCAAGCCTTTCCACTGAAGAGAAATTCCCAAAGGGAAAAGTGGCATGCCTTTGGATTCCAGTGCCTGAAACAGACGCAAATGGTTCACAGACTGTTTCTCCTTCCAGTATCAAATACACAGCAAAACACGCCACAGAATTAAAGATTACGACAGACTCTGCCGGTAACAAAGCCTTATACGTTAAATGGGATGAGAATACAGACCCGAAAGATCGTACAGTTGATTTCTCCTTCAATGTAGTCCGAAGAGAAATCATCCGCCCTGCCAACATGCAGGCATTAGAAAAAGGTACTGTTGATAAAGAAAAAATGGCGCCATATCTGAAAGAAACCAAGCGAAGCGGATCTCTGACCAGCGGAATTGTAAAAGAAACAGCTGACAAAATCGTCAAAGACGCACATGCTACTACTGTTTATAAGAAAGCATATGCCATTTATGACTGGGTCTGCGAAAATCTAAGACGTGACAATAGCACTCCGGCAATCGGTTCAGGAGATGTACAGTATATTCTTAAAAATACCGATAATGGTATCGGAAAATGTACTGACGTAAATGCTGTATTCGTCGCACTCTGCAGAGCGGAAGGCATCCCTGCAAGAAGTGTTTACGGATTAAAGCTGAATGCCATGATCGATAATCCTAATACTCCTTATGTTCAGAAATGCAAGCCACAATATTATCTGCCAGGATATGGATGGGCAGAAGCTGATGTAAGTGCATTGCTGAAACTCCCGGATATCATGGGACACGAAGATGATTATCGTGGAAAAAATGTATCAGCAGAGAAAGCCCAAATCTGGAAATCCTTAAAAGACGAATACTGGGGTTCAGCCGATGATTACTGGATGATGCTAAGTGCCGGCGGAGATATCACACTTTCTCCAAAACAGGACGAAAAAACTGCAGCCGATGCAGTACTTAACCCAGATGGCTCTGTAAAAAATTACGGAATCCTTAACGACAATGGAACCCTACACTATTTTATATATCCATATGCAGAATATGACGGACATTATCTAAAAAACTATGGCACTACCGAATTTGATTACAAATACTCTTTTGAAGAAGGTAATGACGACTGCGGATGCTAAGAAAAAAGCGGTTGGAATGCTGACATATCATCAGCGTTCCAGCCACTTTTTATCTTGATATCACGTTATTGTTTCTCTAATACCTTCACGATCTCTGCCATATACATGGTGTGATAATCTTTCTGCGGATACCATCTTGTATCACATTCTTCATCTGTGAAACATTCTGGCAACATATCCTGCGCATAAAGCTTTCTGCACACAAATACCAGATCTGCTTCCTCAACTGCTGTTGTTCCATCCACATAATATGGATGAAGTCCGGCTTCTGCCCACTTATCTTCCACATCTCGTCCGGAGACTCTTCCACACACATTCAGCGCTTCCCTTTTCTCTTCCGGCAGGAAAGAAAGTGTAAAATACTCTGAATTATCTACAAATTCTTTCGTATATCTCTGCGGACGGATGTAAGCAGTTGCCACATTCTTGCCCCACATGATTCCGACTCCGCCCCAGCTGGCTGTCATCGTATTGCTCTTCTTCTCATCACCTGCCGTGATCAGCATCCATTCTTTGGAAATCTTGTGAAATGGATTGATTTTTAATGTATCAATAGAAATCTCTTTAAATGCCATTTTCTACGCCTGCTTTCTGATTTTTTATTTTTTCATATACTGTTCTTTATACTTTGCATTTATAATTCCGGATTATTTCATAATCACTTTACGGAAATTCTTCTTTCCTTTTTTCAGTACAAGACCTTCTCCGCTCATATCTTCTGCCTTAAACACTGCATGGATATCTGTAACTTTTTCACCATCAACAGCAACTCCGCCCTGCTGTACTGCACGGCGTGCTTCTGATTTGGATGGAACCAGTCCGGCTTTTACAAGCATTGTCATAATGTCAATCTCACCATCTGTCATGTCATCAGCCGTAAGTTCTGCTGTCGGCATATCAGCGGCAGCACCTTTGCTGAACAGTGCTCTTGCAGCTTCCTGTGCTTTCACAGCCTCTTCTTCACCATGGACAAGTTTTGTCAGTTCATAAGCAAGAATCTCTTTTGCTGTATTTAACTGTGCGCCTTCCCAGCTGTCCATCTTGTCAATCTCTTCCAGCGGAAGGAATGTCAGCATACGGATACATTTCAGAACGTCTGCATCCGCAACATTTCTCCAGTACTGATAGAAATCAAATGGAGAAGTCTTCTCCGGATCAAGCCATACGGCACCACTCTGTGTTTTACCCATCTTCTTGCCTTCTGAGTTCAGAAGCAGTGTAATCGTCATCGCACTTGCGTCTTTCCCAAGTTTACGGCGAATCAGTTCTGTACCTGCAAGCATGTTGCTCCACTGATCATCTCCACCAAATTCCAGATTACATCCATATTTCTGGAATAACTCATAGAAATCATATGCCTGCATGATCATGTAGTTAAACTCAAGGAAACTTAATCCTTTCTCCATTCTCTGTTTGTAACATTCAGCAGTCAGCATACGGTTTACGCTGAAATGAGCACCTACTTCACGAAGTACTTCAATGTAGTTCAGATCCATCAGCCAGTCTGCATTATTTACCATCAATGCTTTTCCATCTGAGAAATCAATAAAACGGCTCATCTGCTTTTTAAAGCAGTCACAGTTATGCTGGATTGTCTCCGGTGTCATCATCTGACGCATATCTGTACGACCGGATGGGTCTCCGATCATCGCTGTTCCTCCACCGATCAGAGCGATCGGTTTATTTCCTGCTTCCTGAAGACGTTTCATCAGGCACAATGCCATGAAATGTCCGACATGAAGGCTGTCTGCTGTCGGATCAAATCCAATATAAAATGTTGCTTTTCCATTATTTACCAAATCTCTGATCCGTTCTTCGTCTGTTACCTGCGCGATCAGTCCGCGGGCTTTTAACTCTTCATAAATTCCCATTTTCCTGTCCTCTCCTTTTTCTTATCTTAAGTTTTACGTTGTCACCATAACAAAAAGTCCTTACCTGATCAAACAATCAGATAAGGACGAGATTATCGTGTTACCACCTTATATTCACCGATATGCTTACGCTTATCAGCCTCAGAAGGTCTGCGTGTTCACAAACCTGTGCACATAACGTATGCCACACGTCGCAGCCTACAAAACGCTTCTATGCAGGTATCTTATGAAACCATACATGCGCTTCTTCGGTGCGCGGCTCCGGGATGTATTCACAACCATGTCCTTTGTGCGCCTCTCACCAGCCGGCAACTCTCTGTACAGGTGTCAAGACTGTTACTTCTTCTCTTCTTCGCCTTTGTAAATATTCTCATATCGTTTAAAGACTAACTTATTTGCAGATATTTGTCAAGGCTTTTATTGTCTGAAATGTCCCGGCAATATTCCCAAAATAATATGACCGTTCCCAGTCACGCCTTATTGTAATAATGCAGGATCAGAAGAGACCTTACGAATTGCTCCGTATTTCGTACTCTCATAATTCTTATAATACGGGCACCGTGCTTTCAGGCATTGTGCATTTTCATCTGAAAATGTACAACATATCTTCTCTGGCAGTTCCATCTTCACACCCAACTCCTTCTCCACAAAATTCACTGCTTCTGTCACAGCCTTGAAGGAATCCCGTTTACAGCATCTTGGACCTCCCGCCTCACCGATTGCCTCTAATGCTCTGGCAGTCATGCGGTTTGCTCTTCCCCAGGATTTTCCGGTAAGCGGTGTAGCCTTTAAAATAATGCTCATGAAAATGCCCGTACTCACTGCAGCTCCACAGCAGCCCCACATTCCACAGGCACCACCCGGATATTCACTGCCACGATGCCGCATTTCTTCCAGTGCATCTTCAAAAGAATCCACTTTTCCGCCTGCATTCTTATATGCCGCCAGAAGTGCTGCTCCGACAAGAATATGATGTTCCGGTCCATGCATGTAAATGTATGGATTCTCCATAATCTCCTGCATAATCTCAATCGGATTCACCGAAGTCGTTTTGCCCGTTTCTTCCATGATCACTTCTACGCCTTTTTTCTCATGACAGATATCACATACATAATGTCCATCTTCACAGCACGCATAACTTTCAAATATCTGATGGCACATCTGACATTCTAACTTTTCTGCCTTCTCTGTGTATACTAACGATTTCCCGCACACCAGACAGGCGCCTTCTCCTCTCGCCATACCTTTTCTCTCCTTTTTTTAATGTGCCTTGCATATTCTCGTGCCAGGAGCGCGGTTATATGCAACACTCTACCTCTCATGCGAGTGTGCAACTCGCCAGAGGCTTATTATATAATAACAGATCTGCCTGAAAAGACAGATCTGTCTGTAATTACATTATCCCAAAAATACTACATCATCTTTCGGTTTCTCCGCCTCTGTCAGTTCTTCCAGATAAAGTACCGGCTGCTTACGGTCCGGATACATGACTGCTTCATACTCAAATCTTGCCCGCACATGTACCCACTGATTCTTCTTAACCTTTGTTCCATCTGTGATCTTGCACGGATATCCGTAATAACGGACATCATTTGCACAACAGGTCATAATCTTACGCACCGGCACAAACATGTCATCTCCCATTCCTCTCGGGATAAGTACCTGCGCTGTAAATTCAACTTCCTTGTGCAGATACAATTCCGGATGATCATATGCATCTACATACCATACACCGAAATCCATATCCTCAATCACAATCTTGTCTCCCTTTACATCATATGGAAGATCGTCCTCTGACGGTTCAATGATCTTGCCTTCCAGATCTTCAAAAATCAGCTGTGCCATCGGATTCTGTACCTTCAAGGCACGGCGGAATCCGGCACGGCTCATGTTGCGGTCACAGCGGTTAACAATGATCAGTGAAGATTCTGTCAGCTGCTCCATCAGCATATTACGCATATTTGTCAGATACATATCCAGTGTTGTTCCGTCCACAGTAGAGTAGATTCCCTGAATCTCCCATCCACGTGGGTAACGCATCTTAATCAGTTTTTCCAACTTCCACATACCATTGAACTCAATCACAACCTGTGTCGGCTGGTAATTCTTCAAACAATTTTTGAAAAATGTAGGATTCAGCTGCTCTTCCTCTTCTACCTGCAGCATTACCATATTCTTCATCTTCAAATATTCCGGTGAAAACTCTTTCTCACCTTCCTCACATACGATCAGAAGTGTAAGTCCCGGTTCAATCCAGTCCTGTGTCATCAAAGTATCTTTGATCAGTGTTGTCTTACCACTGTCCAGAAATCCGGTACAAATAAAAATCGGTGTTGTTCCCATTTGTTTCTCCTTCTATATCCTGATTTAAAACTCCATCATTAAAAATGATATTTTATAAATGGAATAACTTCATCAGGTCTTCTTCTTTCAAATCTGTACCAATGACACAGATACGTCCTGTATAATCTGCCTGGCACTCACGAGTCTCGTACTCTTCCGGCACAAGGTCAAACTGTCTCCATGTTCCGTCTTCCATAGCGATAATTCCTTTGGAACGAAGGATTGTTCCATAACCATCTGTCTCGGATAATGCTTTCAGGATCAAATCCAGCTCTTCTTCTGTATACTTGTGAGCAGTCTCCTTGCCCCAGCTTGTAAACACATCATCTGCATGATGGTGATGATGGTGATCGTGGTCATGTCCGCAGCCACATCCACACTCATGGTCGTGATCGTGGTGATGCTCATGATGTCCACAGCAGCCGTGCTCCTCATGGTCATGATCGTGATCATGGTGATGCTCATGATGTCCACAGCAGCCGTGCTCCTCATGGTCGTGATCTTCGTGATCATGATGATGTTCATGATGTCCGCAGCAGCCGTGCTCCTCATGGTCGTGATCGTGATCATGGTGATGCTCATGATGTCCGTGACCTTCTTTATCCTCGAACAGCCCTTCGATCTCTGCTCCTGCATGAAGTGCATGCTGGATTGCTTCTTTTCCAAGCTGATCCCACGGTGTGGAAATAATTGCTGCCTTCTCATTCTCTTCACGCAGCATCTTTACACAATCTTCTACTTTCTCATCTGTCATCATCTGTGTACGGCTGACAACGATTGTAGAAGCATGCTCTACCTGATCCTTAAAGAACTCACCAAAATTCTTCAGATACATCTTAGCTTTCTTACCATCAACGATCGTAATTCTTCCTTCGATCTCGATATCTGCATCTTTCTTCACGTCTTCGATTGCTCTTGCTACATCGGATAATTTTCCAACTCCTGAAGGCTCGATGATTACACGGTCCGGTTTGTACTCGTCCAGAACTTTCACGAGCGCCTTGCTAAAATCTCCAACCAGTGTACAGCAGATGCATCCAGAGTTCATCTCTGTAATCTCAATTCCTGCATCTTTTAAGAAACCACCGTCAATTCCAATCTCACCAAATTCATTCTCAATCAGAACCAGTTTCTCTCCTGCGAATACATCCTGTACCAGTTGTTTAATAAATGTTGTCTTTCCGGCTCCGAGGAATCCGGAAATAATATCTACTTTTGTCATTATATAGTTACCTCTTTTCTTTATACATTTGCATATTAGTTGCGTTTAATCTCCGTTTCTTATCTTACCACAAACTTGCCCTGTCTTCTAGACCTTTCCCGGCTTCATGAGAAAAAAAGAATATGAATTTTCTATAAAATTGTCAGTACGTGAAAAAGAAGCAGTATTTTTATCCCCCTGAAAATACTGCTTCTTTTGTTATACCATATGAAATTTTTAATTTTAACGAACAAAGCCTTATTTCACTGCCCAGTGTGACAGACTCTGCCCGATCACTTATCTTATTAGTTTTGTTTGATTATCTTGTGGATCACCTTACAGGATTCCGCCTACAGACAGGAATAATGGTGCAAATACAAGTGATACGATCGTCATTAACTTAATCAGAATGTTAATAGACGGTCCGGAAGTATCTTTAAACGGATCACCAACGGTATCTCCGACAACGGCTGCTTTGTGAGCCTCACTTCCTTTTCCACCATGATTGCCATCTTCGATGTACTTCTTCGCATTGTCCCATGCACCACCTGCATTAGACATGAAAATTGCCATCATAACACCTGTTACAAGTGCTCCTGCCAGAAGTCCGCCAAGTGCGGATGGTCCAAGTAACAGACCAACTGCAAGCGGTGACAGTACTGCCATCACACCAGGAACCAGCATCTCGTGAAGTGCTGCTGTTGTGGAAATCGCTACACAGGACTTGTAATCCGGCTTCTCTTTTCCTTCCATAATGCCAGGCATCTCTTTGAACTGACGTCTTACTTCCTCGATCATCTGATATGCAGCCTTCGATACAGAAGACATTGTCATAGCAGAGAACAGGAACGGAAGCATACCACCGATAAATAATCCAATGATTACACGGCTGTCCAGAATGTCAATGTTCTTTAACTGAACTGCTTCTGCATAAGATACAAATAAAGCAAGTGCTGTAAGCGCTGCAGAACCGATGGCAAATCCTTTACCCATAGCTGCAGTTGTGTTACCAACAGCATCCAGCTTGTCCGTGATCTTACGAACACTTGGATCAAGACCTGACATTTCAGCGATACCACCGGCATTGTCTGCGATCGGTCCATATGCGTCTACAGCAACTGTAATTGCAGTTGTAGACAGCATACCGACTGCCGCCAGAGCGATTCCGTAAAGTCCACTGACTGTATAAGCCACAAAAATACCTACGCAGATCAGTAGGATCGGAATAGCTGTAGACTTCATACCAACAGCAATACCACTGATGATCGTTGTTGCAGATCCTGTCTCAGACTGTTCTGCGATCTCTTTTACAGATTTGTAGTCACCTGAAGTATAAACTTCTGTGATGATACCGATCAGAAGACCAACGATCAGTCCTGCTGTTACAGAGATTGCTGCGTTAAAATTGCCAAAGCAGTATTTGCTTGCAAAAAACGCAACGATCAATACCAGAATACTGGATACATAAGATCCCATCTTCAGTGCTTTGTGTGGATTGGAGTTCTCATCACCCTTAACAAAGAATGTTCCAAGTATAGATGAAATCAGTCCCAAACCTGAGATCAGAAGCGGGAACAGTGCTCCGGATACCTGGAAATACACAACTCCGAGTGTCAGCGCAGAAATCAGCGCACCAACATAAGACTCGAAAAGGTCCGCTCCCATACCGGCAACATCACCTACGTTATCTCCTACGTTATCAGCGATTACGGCCGGGTTACGCGGATCATCTTCCGGGATTCCTGCTTCTACCTTACCAACAAGATCCGCTCCAACGTCAGCAGCTTTTGTATAAATACCACCACCAACACGGGCAAATAATGCAATAGAAGAAGCACCTAAACTGAATCCGGAAAGGACTTCTACGTTCTTCGTGATCACATAGATTGCGCTTACTCCGAGAACACCAAGTCCTGCTACACACATCCCCATTACAGCACCACCTGAAAATGCGATGGAGAGTGCACGGTTCATACCGGACTCTTTTGCAGCATTCGCTGTTCTGACATTTGCCTTCGTTGCTACAGTCATACCACAGTAACCAGCCAGTGTGGAGAATAATGCTCCCACAACAAAACATACAGCAGTTACCCAACTCTTGATCCCGACTCCGATCAAGATGAATAAAATCAGCACGAATACGACAAGGATCTTGTATTCTGCTGTGAGGAAGGCCTGGGCTCCTTCACTGATCGCTCCTGCGATCTCTCTCATCCTTTCGTTACCGGCACTCTGTCTGCTTACTTTTGCTGCAAGATATGCGGCAAAAAGCAATGCGACAACTCCGAATACCGGAACAATCACAAAAAGATTTTCCATATACTTAACCTCCCAATAGATTAGTGTTATCTATAATACCATATTTACAGAAAAAATAAAAAGACTTTTTTTAGATTTTTTGTGAATTTTCTTGTTATTCCTCCTGTTTTAACGTTTTTTCTTCTCTTTCGCAAGCAGTGCTGCCCCCAAAGCACCTGCGTATCTTCCATTTTTCGTTGTCTCAACCACACATCCTAACTTCTTTGACAAAATATCTGTAAAATAGACACTGTCACTTAAACCGCCTGTCAGGATCACCTTATCGGAAAGTGTTTTTCTCTGGCTGAGTTGGGCAACTTTGGCTGCCACTGAATCTACAACGCCCGCTGCAATGTCTTCTCTTTTCTTTCCTTCTCCAATATAATTAATGACTTCTGACTCTGCAAATACCGTACACAGAGAACTGATTGGAAGCACTTCCCCTTCCGCTGCCAGTTCAAACAGTTCCTGAAGCGTCACGCCGAGACGGTTTGCCATAACTTCCAGAAATTTTCCCGTTCCCGCTGAACATTTATCGTTCATCAGAAAATCCCGTACCATTCCATGTTCCACAAGAATTACTTTTGTATCCTGACCGCCTACGTCAATGATCGTGCAGTTGTCACCCGCCATTTCGCGTCCCCCTCTTGCATGACAGGTAATCTCTGTGATAACAAAATCTGCGAACTCAACCGCAACACGTCCATATCCGGTTGCCACTACTTTTGTCTCGTCCGACAGAACATCTATATTTTCTGTCTCTAATTTTTCTTTAATAATCTGACAGGTCTCCTTGCTGCTCCATCCTGTTGGCAAAACGAAATGTAATTCTTTTTCTCCGCGCACAACTACTTTAGAAGCGGTTGAACCAATATCAATTCCTACGTAATACATCTTAATCTCCTGCTCTTTTTGCTGACTTTTCCACATTTATCTTCGTTCTTCTTCGGAATATCCACCATTTTCCGAATCATCATAGCCGATTTCCACAAGTACAAGTCCGTTCGGCGGTGCTGTAACGCCTGCTGCTGTACGGACTTTCTCATCCAGAATCTCTTTTACCCGTTCCGGTTCGTAAAATCCCCTACCGACACGTATCAGCGTCCCGGCAATGATACGGACCATATTATAGAGAAATCCATTTCCCGTGATTCGAAGGGTAATGTCTTCCCCTTCCTGCATGATATCCAGCGCATAAACCGTACGCACTGTGTCTTCCACGTTTGTCTTAATATTGCAGAAACTCACAAAATCATGCTCCCCGATCAGATACGCTGCACCTTTTTTCATCGCTTCTACATCCATCGGGAACGAAACATGTGTACTGTATCTTCGTTTCAGCGGATTTGGCACCGGCGCATTACAAATGTGATATTCATATGTTTTAACTACATGATCCTGATAACGCGGGTGCCAGTCATCCGGTACCTGATAAGACTGCCGGATGACAATATCATCCGGCAGTTTCTGATTCAATGCATAAGCCATGCGCTCCGGCGGAATGGAAGACTCCGTATCAAAAACGGCAACATTTCCCAGTGCATGCACACCGGAATCTGTACGGCTTGCTCCGATGATCCGGATATCCTCTCCCGTCAGCTTACTGATTTTTTTATTTAATACTTCTTCTACGGTGATTCCATTCGGCTGAATCTGCCATCCGCAGTAATCCGTACCGTCATAGGCAACCGTTAATTTCACTCTTCTGCTCATTTATGTTCTCCTGGAACTTAAAAAATACTGCCATCATTTCACATTGATTCTTCTGTTGATGCCATCACCGCTTATTTAAAATACCCAGATATGCAACTGCACACCACGACCGATTGCGACCACTGCGACCACATATGCAATCACAATGATATAAGCCGCATAATCTCTGCTCTTATAGCGAAGTGGCTTCATCTTCGTGCGCCCATCGCCGCCCCTGTAGCACCTGGCTTCCATCGCCATCGCAAGGTCATTTGCACGGCGGAATGCCGATACAAACAACGGTACCAGGATCGGTACCATGCTTTTCGCTCTCTGCAGTATATTACCACTCTCGAAATCCGCACCTCTTGCAAGCTGTGCTTTCATGATCTTATCTGTCTCTTCCAGCAAAATCGGAATAAACCGGAGTGCGATTGACATCATCATTGCAATCTCATGTACCGGCACATGAATCTTATTCAGTGGATGAAGCACCGCTTCGATCCCATCTGTCAGCTCATTCGGTGTTGTCGTAAATGTCATCAGCGAAGAACCAATAATCAGATAAACAAGCCGGATTGCCATATATACCGCAGTACGAAGACCACCTTCTGTGATTGTAAAGATCCATGCATGAAACAGCACGTCTCCCTGTCTTGTCAGAAACAGGTTAAATAATACTGTGATCATAAGCAGCATGATCACCGGCTTCAGTCCTTTTACAATATAAGAAAAAGGAACTTTGGAAATGTGGATCACACAGATCAGAAATACCGTTGCCACAAGATATCCCGGAATACTGCTGAATAAGAAAAGCGAGATCAGATACAGCAGTGTACATATCAGTTTTACTCTCGGATCCAGTCTGTGGACCACACTTTTTGCCGGATAATATTGTCCTATTGTAATATCTCGAATCATTTTCTCTTCTCCAGTGCCTTCTTAATCTGCGCAGCCGCTTCTTCCACGGTTGTTACATTTGGTTCCACTGCAAATCCCTGTTCTTTCAGATCATGCATAATATAAGTTACCTGCGGTGCTGCAAGCCCTACCTGCTCCAACTCCCGATAATGTTCAAATACCTTGCGCGGGCAGTCATTGTACATCACTTCGCCTTTATTCATAACGATAATGCGATCAGCATATCTGGCAATATCCTCCATACTGTGGGACACCAGAATAACTGTCATATCTCTCTGCGTATGCAGATAAGCGATCTGATCCAGAATGTCATCACGTCCTTTCGGATCCAGTCCCGCTGTCGGTTCATCCAGTACAAGTACCTTCGGATGCATGGCAAGCACACCTGCAATCGCTACACGTCTTTTCTGCCCACCCGAGAGTTCGAAAGGCGAAGAATTGTAATATTTTTCTTTTAATCCAACAAGTTTCAATGCCTCCAGCGCACATTCCATACACTGATCCGGATTCAGTCCCTGATTCTTCGGCCCAAAGCAGACATCACTCATAACATCCACTTCAAAAAGCTGATGCTCCGGATACTGAAATACAAGTCCGACCTGATTTCTCAGTTCACGCATATTATATCCCGGTTCGTAAATATTCTTGCCATCATAATAAAGTGCACCGGATGTCGCCTTTACCAGTCCATTCAGATGCTGAATCAGCGTGGATTTGCCCGATCCTGTATGGCCGATGATCCCTACAAATTCTCCGTGCGGAATTTCCAGACATACATCCTTCAATGCCTGTTTTTCGTAGGCGGTTCCTGCACTGTATACATAATTCAAATGTTCTAATTTAATCGACATAATGCTTCCACCAACTCTTCCTTTCGCAGAATTCCTTCCGGAATATCCACTCCCTGTTTACGAAGTGTATCTGCAAGGAGTGTCACCTGCGGTACATCCAGGCGGTACTCTTTTAATTTATCTACCTGCGAAAATATCTTCTTCGGTGTTCCTTGCATAACTACATGACCATGATCCATAACATAGATCTGATCCGCATCGATGACTTCTTCCATATAGTGCGTGATCAGGATCACCGTCACATGTTTCTCTTTTCTTAACTTCTGAACTGTTTTCAGAACTTCTTTTCTTCCGACCGGATCCAGCATCGCGGTAGGCTCATCAAGCACGATACACTTCGGCTCCATCGCCACTACGCCCGCAATTGCCACACGCTGCTTCTGTCCGCCGGACAGCTTGTTTGGCGAATGGTGTCTGTATTCCAGCATGCCGACTGCTTTCAGACTTTCTTCCACACGTGTCCAGATCTCATCTGTTGGAACTCCAAGGTTCTCCGGACCGAATCCTACATCTTCTTCCACAACTGTTCCGATGATCTGATTGTCCGGATTCTGAAATACCATTCCCGCCGACTGTCTGACATCCCACAGATGCTCCGGTTCTTTTGTATTCCAGCCGCTCACCCACATCGTGCCGCCGGTTGGAACTAATATTGCATTCATATGCTTTGCCAGCGTTGATTTTCCGGAACCGTTATGTCCCAGAATGGCAATAAACTGCCCTTCTCTGGCGTTTATATTCACCCCGTCAATTGCGCGGTACGTTCCGGTCACGTTACCTTCTTCATCCCGCTTCTCATATTCAAATATCAGATTATCTGTCTGAACCATATCCATCTGTTATATGCCTCCAGCCATAAAATATCAGGCTGCACCCGGTAAGGTGCAGCACACGGTCTTCTTTGTTTCTTTCATCTTATTATGAAACTTTTTCCGGCTCAGGATAAGTCTCTCCGAATGTCTCAACCGTTACACTCTTCATCTTCTGTTCTTCTAACGGTCTGTCACTGTAATCTGTATCGGTTGCAGCAATCTTATTTACCACATCCATACCTTCGATGATCTTACCAAATGCAGCATAAGCGCCGTCCAGATGTGGGGAGTTCTTGTGCATGATGAAAAACTGGGATCCTGCTGAATCCGGGTGCATGGCTCTTGCCATAGACAGTACACCTTCTGTGTGCGCAAGGCTGTTCGCATAACCATTCTGCATGAATTCGCCACGGATCGTATATCCCGGACCACCCATTCCTGTTCCATCCGGACATCCGCCCTGGATCATGAATCCACTGATCACACGATGAAAAATCAGTCCGTTGTAGAATCCTTTATTAACGAGAGAAACGAAATTATTTACTGTATTCGGTGCAATCTCAGGATACAGCTCCGCTTTCATAATATCTCCATTTTCCATTTCAATTGTAACTACTGGATTTGCCATTTTTTATATCCTCACTTTTTCCTGTAATTTTACATACTCGGTTATTATTGTAACTGAAAAACAGTTTTTCGTAAAGAGGGGACAGGGATTTTCTAAAAAGGGACAGGGGAATTTTAATTTGGGACGGGGATTTTCTAGAAAATCCCCGTCCCAAATTAAAAATTAAATCGTATACAACACTATCCCGCCTTTTTCCTCATAGCCGGTGGCCCACATTTTCCGGAGCGACAGCCAAATTTCCTCGCCATATGTCGCAATACGGATGAGCATATCTTCATCCTTCTCTTCATAACCGACAACCAGGAACCAGTGCCATGTGAACTCCTTAAATTCTTCGGTATTCTTATGTTTCAACATCAGATACGGAACCGGAAGTCCTGCATCGATCTGGCTCTTGATCCGCCGGTATGCCTCTGCATATTCTACATCACCGGATATTTCCTGCATACGTATATTTAAAAATCCGGCTTCTTCTATATCCAGCTTCGCCTGCACAGCCGCTATATATTTGCTGAACCCATCCATATACCAGGATAATTTGCGGACACCGCCCACTCTTGGACGGATGTAAGGCTTCATCACCTGGCTGAACCGCTTGTAATCTTCTTTTGTCAGATTGTTGATATCGTAGGGATACAATGCACGCATTCCCATATATTTTGCAAAATAGATACAGCTGTCGCACGCCGTTGCCGCAGCGCAGCCACCCATATTCATAACTACATTACTGAACCAGTCCTGATTTCCGCCAAATGCCCCCTCAATAGCGAAATATTCCAGCTCTTTCTTCATTGTCTGTTCACCTTCTTGTTTTTATTTTCCTGCACTCTCATTCTACTTATACTCTTACTCTGTCTAAAGCGTTGCCACAAAATCGCTCTTAACCATTTTTCTGTCCAAAGCGTTGCCACAAAATCGCTTTTAACCACTTTTCTCAAATACTTTTATTCCGTCCGGAGTGCTGTCACCGGATCACTCTTTGCTGCTTTTCTGGACGGGATCAGTCCGCCAAGAAGTGTCAGAATGACACTCAGCACGATCAGCACAAGCGCCGGCACAGCCGGAAGGACTGCATTTATATTGGTATTATTTGTCAGTGTATGGATCAACATGTTTGCAGGAACAAGAATCAGAAGCGTCAGTCCAATTCCCATAAGCCCTGCACAGAGACCAATGATAAATGTCTCGGCATTAAACACCTGTGAAACATTTCCTTTGGATGCTCCGATCGCACGCAGGATTCCGATCTCTTTCTTACGTTCCAGTACACTGATATAAGTAATAACACCGATCATGATCGAAGATACGATCAACGAAATTGCCACAAATGCGATCAGTACATAACTGATGATATTAATAATATCTGTTACCGAATTCATCATTGTACCCACAATATCCGTATAGGTGATTACCTGTTCATCTTTTCCGGCTTTTTCCATCTTTTTATTATAATTATCCAGAATATCGACAACCTTTGCTTTTGCGTCAAAATTTTTCGGATACAGGGAAATCGTACTCGGCTTCGCAAAATCAGCATAACCAAGTTTCTGCAGATTTCCTTCGTAAGTTGCCTTTTCCTGACCACTCATTGACATAAACAGTTCCATCAGATCATCCTGGCTCATATTCATATTAAATGCTTTGGCAAATGCTGAAGGATCGATCTTCATGGCATCCTGAAGCTGCGTACCGATATTTGACATTGCCTGTGTCATTGCTGTCTGCATACCTTTTGTCATCTGACTGGTGATCTGCTTCATCGCAGAAGTCATCTGTTTCTGCAATGTTTTCGACAATGCTTTGCTGTATGTTCCCATCGCCCCTTTCATATAAGTTCCCATAGATTTGGAAATCTGTTTTTCCAGTTTATCCATGTCGATTGCCTGCGTAAGTCCTGCTGCCAGGTATTTCTGACCATCCGGCGTGCTGATATAATCCAGAAAATACTGCCCCATCTTCGTCGGATCAGGCTTGTTATTTTTCTTCGCATACACCAGATATCCTGCTGACAACTGTGAAGACAGACTATCCATCTCTGCATCCGTAATCTGGATATCCATATCCGCAAATACTTTGTCCGCCCACGTATTCATGATACTCACTGCACCGTCTGTTTTCAGATATGCCTGCAAATATTCACTGAATTTATCAGGATCCGTCAGGTTGTTTGCCTTCTCATACTGCTGGAAGCCTTTCATCACATCTGTGACAAGCTCCTGCATACGTTCGGTCGTAAGCGTTACTTTTCCCTGCTTTTTCAAAATAGCTTTCATATTCGTCTTAAGGATTGTCTGCGCACTGTCCGTCTTCAGATATGCCGCAAACGCACTGTCCAGACTCGAATAATCCGCTTCCGGATGTGTCTTCACATACTCGTTATAGCCAAGCATCAGACTTGCCGATAACTTCTCCATACCACCCGGTTTTACTGCGACCTGCAGATTCTTCACCATATCATCCAGCTGCAGATCCGGCATATCTTCAAGGTTCATTGCAATTTTGTCTAAATCGATCATTTTCGACAGATCCATAGACTTTCCGGCACTTTCAAATAATTTCTGCATATTTAGGGAATCCCCGAAAAATGCATTCTTCATACTGCCTGAAAATGCACTTGTATCCATACCGAAAGCATTTTTTAACGCATCCTGATCAACCGCAAACATAGAATTCATATCCATGCCTTTTTTCTTATCAGGCTTTCCGAACTTTTCTCCGGTGAAAATGTCTTTTTTCTTATTTTTCAACTGTTCTCTTACGATCTTACTGTTCTTTGCTTCCTGTACCGTATGCTGTACAAGCGAAGCCGGATAGTTAATTCCCGGTGTCAGTGATGCAGCTTTTCCGCCCTTTTTCGGCTGTACAACACCGACAATCTTTATATCTTCCGCATTTTTCATCAGTTTCTTCAGATAACTCTGATTACCGGACTTATCCTTCCAGACCTTATATTTGCTGTCATACTGATAATAATCCGAAGCGTTTACCAGCTTGAACTTCGCATTCATAATATCACGGTAAGTATATTTTCCAATATCTCCCGGCATCTTTATATTCTTCTCGTCGATAAAGTTCTGAACCATATCATCCAGCTCTTTGATATTACGAAGTCCCAGTGTATACAGAAGAAAATCACTCATACTTCCATCCGGTGTCAGCACAAGAACGCACTCGTTATAATCCTGCGGCCAGCGTCCTGCCTTAATGTTATACTGCCCCTTATACAAATCCGGGTTATCCGGCATCCGGTAAAATACATTGGTGCTCATCATACTGGACATCATACTGTTCGTTCCAACGGAGGAGCCAAGTCCCATTGCCGCAAATGACTGATCCGGATTCACTTTACGGATCTTCTTGCCAGTATCTCTGTAGATCTGTGGTGTTATATTATAGGAATATTCGATAGATTTCGTATATTTTCGAACATCCGACTGATCACTGTCCAGATACTTCTTCAAAGACTTGAGGTCATTGGAATTCATCTTGCTGAACATTTCCGTCACATTTTTGAAAATTTTCACCTGCTGATCTGCTTTGTTTTTTGTATTCGTTGTACTTTTTTTATCTTTTGCGCTGTCTGAATCACTGTCATTACCACCCATTCCGACGATCATTGAAGAAATGTCAAATCCGGTGCTCTGGATCTGCAGCGGATATTCAGAAAGCGTATCTTCTTCCACCGACTGGATATAATCATTCACTCCGGTCGAAAGTGCCAAAATGAGTGCAATTCCGATGATTCCGATGGAACCTGCAAATGCAGTCAGAAGTGTTCGCGCCTTCTTCGTCTTCAGGTTATTAAAGCTAAGTGCAAGCGCCGTTAAAAATGACATAGAAGATTTGCCCATGTTCTGATGAACCGGAACTTTCTCTTCATCCTGCTTCGGAATATATGGATCGGAATCCGAGCGGATCTTTCCATCTTTTAACTTCACAATCCTCGTTGCGTACTCCTGCGCAAGCTCCGGATTGTGCGTAACCATTACAACCAGGCGGTCTTTTGCCACTTCACGCAGAAGATCCATAACCTGTACGCTTGTCTCGCTGTCCAGCGCACCGGTCGGCTCATCTGCCAATAAAATATCCGGATCATTGACAAGCGCTCTCGCGATCGCGACACGCTGCATCTGTCCCCCGGACATCTGGTTCGGCTTCTTATGTAACTGTTCTCCGAGTCCTACCTGCTCCAGTGCTTCTATCGCACGTTTTCTCCGTTCTTCCTTGCCGATTCCTGAAATCGTCAGTGCAAGTTCCACATTTGACAGTACCGTCTGATGTGGAATCAGATTATAACTTTGAAACACAAATCCAATCGTATGGTTCCGATATGAATCCCAGTCTCTGTCCTTGTATTTTTTCGTCGATATTCCATTAATCACCAGATCACCGCTGTCGTAGCGGTCCAGCCCGCCGATAATGTTCAGAAGCGTTGTCTTACCAGAACCGCTCGGTCCAAGAATTGCAACAAATTCATTATCCCTGAGATTCAGACTCACATCATCCAGTGCTTTCTGGACGAGATTCGCTGTCCGGTATTCCTTGCATATATGTTGGATTTGTAACATGTAGTATTCTCCTTCGTTTCAGCCTTATCTTTTTATTATAGCGAAAAATTCTATAAAAAGCTCCTTTTTATAGAAAATTAAGAAATTATTAAAGCATCGCATTTTCCTCGTCACCATAAAAAAATCTGCTGCCTATTCCGGCAACAGATTTTTCATACTCTTTAAACTGATATATAAAGTTGAAGAATTATGTAAAAGTGCGGATGTTGTCGGCGGTATCACGCCCATCACGCCTAACAGGATCAGTCCTGTATTAATTCCGACAATACTTCTGTAATTGCCATGGATCCGGCTCATTAACCGGTCACTTAATTCTTTCAGTGTCACGATCTCATGTAAGCTGTCTGCTCCGACCGTCACGTCTGCGATCTCTCTTGCAATCTCAGCACCGTCACTGATCGCAATGCCAACATCTGCCGCTGACAGTGCCGGCGAATCATTGATTCCATCGCCAATCATGATGACTTTTCTTCCGGCTTTCTTCTCAGCTTCGATAAAGTTCGCCTTATCTTCCGGCAGTACTTCTGAGAAATACCGGTCAACACCAACTCTTGCAGCAATCGCTTTCGCTGTCCGGTCACTGTCTCCTGTCATCATAACAACCTTGGATAGTCCGACTTCTTTCAGTCTTGCAACCACTTCTCTCGCTTCCTCACGGATCGGATCTTCGATACAGATAACGGCCGCAAGCTCCTGCTCGATCGCCATATACAAATGAGAATATTCATCCGGCAGTGTATCGAACTTCTCCTGCATCCCTTCCGGAATTTTGCAGTTCTCATCCTCAAATACGAAATGGTAACTTCCGATCACAACCTTCTTTTCCTCAATCTTAGAAGAGATTCCATGTGCAACAATATATTCTACTTTTGAATGTAATTCTTCGTGTACAAGATTCTGCTCTTTTGCAGCTTTCACAACTGCTTTTGCCATAGAATGTGGGAAATGTTCTTCCAGACATGCGGCAATACGCAGTAATTCTTTTGGCTCTCTGCCATCAAAAGAAACAACCTCAGCAACTGTCGGCTGTGCTTTTGTCAACGTTCCTGTCTTGTCAAATACGATCGTCTCAGCTTCTGCCATGGCTTCCAGATATTTTCCACCCTTGACCGTAATGCTGTGTTCACTCGCTTCACGGATTGCAGACAATACGGAAATCGGCATTGCAAGTTTCAATGCACATGAGAAGTCAACCATCAGAACAGCCAATGCTTTCGTCACATTTCTTGTGAGGAAATAGGTCGCAAATGTTCCCGCAAATGTATACGGCACAAGACGATCTGCAAGATGCTCTGCCTTGCTCTCCAGAGAAGATTTAAGTTTCTCAGATTCTTCGATCATTGTCACAATCTTCTCAAACTTGCTGGAACCATTCGTCTCTTTGACACGGACAGTCAGTTCGCCTTCTTCTACCACTGTACCGGCATAAACATAACGATCTTCACATTTTCTCACCGGAACAGATTCACCTGTCAGGGATGCCTGATTGACCATCGCCTCTCCGGCTGTCACAACACCATCAAACGGAATTACATTGCCGACATGCACACGAACTTCGTCCATCGGCTGGATCTTCGTTGCATTGACAAGAACTTCTTTTCCATCTGTTACCAGCCATACTTTACTGATATTCAGTGACATGCTTCTTGCCAGATCATCTACCGACTTCTTATGCGTCCACTCTTCCAGTACTTCACCAATACCGAGCAGGAACATGACAGAACTTGCTGTATTTATATCTCCACGTAACATGGAAATTGCAATTGCTGTTCCATCGAGAACCGGCACTTCAATTTTACCTTTTGCAAATGTACGAACACCCTGCCAGATATATTTTACTGATTTCACAGTTGCAATCGCTGTACGGATTGGCAGCGGCATGAATAATTTATTGCCGAAATGCAGGACAACTTTGTTGACCAGCTTATCCCAGTACTCCTGATTTAACTCTCTGCCTGATTTTTCCAGATAGCTCTCAGGAACCGTCACTCTGTCATATCCAAATGCACGCAGGTCATCGATCACTTGTGCTCTCGCACTTTCTTCATATTGAATCACCACGCCCTGTGTTCGCACCTGAATCTTCACTGCATGGATATACTCTCTGCCTTCCAGATAATATTGCAGCATGTCTGCCTGTGAAAATGACATTCTCGTCTGGCACATCTGCACACGGATTCTGCCTTTAATATCATGCTTGATTAAAAACTTCATGATCTTACGCTTCTTCCTCTTTAACTTCTTCTGTCTCTTCTGCTGTTTCTTCAGCTACCTCTTCTGCATCTGCTACAGCTTCTGCCTTTGCGGCTCTGTCTTCGTTTACCTGCTGAGCCTCAGCGTAAATATCCTCTGCGTTCTCCTGTACTTTTGCTGCTGTCTTCATTACACATTCTTTTGCACGAAGCACTGCTGCTGTACATCCTGTGTATACTTTTTTTGCATCATCACTTGCAAGTACTTTAATTCCTGCTGTGCCAAACAAAACACCTGCTGCAAAAAGTCCACTTTTCTTCATATTAGATTTTGATAAAAATTTTAAACAATCCATCTTGTATCTTCCTCCTTGTTTTCTCTTATTTTTTTCTCCCCATTTCTTTGGGTTCACACAAGTATAATCCCTCATTTTCATAAAATCCACAGAAAAGTTCTTTATTGATATTTTTTCTCCATAATAAGTTAGGACGGGCTTTCATTAAAAAGCTCCGTCCTGCTTGTATTATTTATGCCAATGCTGCTCCGAGGTCTTCGCAAGATTTTACTTCCGCGTCTCCAGGCCCCTCATTGCTCATTACGCTATCACACGCAAGCTCTGCTCCTGCAGCTTTGCAGTCTTCTTCCCAGTTGCGCATCCATTCGCCATCTCCCCAGCCATATGAACCGAAAAGTGCGATTTTCTTTCCGTCAAGTGCGCCCTTGCAAGCTTCGAACATAGGCTCAAATTCGCTTTCTTCCAACACTTCTGCTCCCATTGCAGGGCATCCAAATGCGATTGCATCATATTCCGCTACCTTTGCTGCTGAGAAATCACTGCATCCTAAAAGCTCTGCCTCTGCTCCTGCTTTCTTTGCTCCATCTGCAACTGCATTTGCCATTGCCTCTGTATTGCCTGTTCCACTCCAATATACGACTGCTACTTTGCTCATATCCATTCTCCTTATCTTTTCTTATGTTTCACCTAACTTATTTGCTTTTTTTCAATCTTTAGTTAGTTCTCACTAATCGTTTCTATTGGTTAGTATAGACTAACTTCGTAAGGAAGTCAATTCCTTTCCCCGTTTGTTCCAGATGTATTTTTATCAATAAAACGTTGGATTATTGCGCATCCTGCCGGAGGCTTTTTACATAATGAGGAAATGTTCTTTCTTAATTATTCCGTACTTCGTGCACCCACAATATCTCTACAAATCACTCTGTGAGGTGAATTTTCCACCGATATCAAATCCATGATCCATCGGTCCGCTGCCGGCTCCCAGATCCAGCATTGCCGCAAGTGCTCCGGAAATATATTCTTTTGCACGCTCCACAGCTTCTTCAAGTCCATATCCTTTTGCCAGATTCGATGCAATCGCACTGGATAATGTACATCCTGTTCCGTGCGTGTTCGGATTATCAATTCTACGCCCATAAAACCAACGGCTCTTTCCTTCTGCATACAACAGATCATTGGCATCATTTAACTGATGACCGCCTTTTAACAACACAGCGCAGTGATATTCTTCGCTGATTGCCTGCGCTGCGCGCTCCATGTCTTCTGCTGAATGAATAGATGCACCAAACAGGACTTCTGCTTCAGGAATATTCGGTGTCAGCACACTTGCCAGCGGAAATAGTTCCGTCTTCAGTATCTGGATTGCTTCTTCGCTGATCAGTCTGGAACCGCTTGTGGACACCATCACCGGATCAACGACAATCCGTTCTGCTTTGTATTCTTTAAGTTTGAAAGCGATCATTTTTACAAGTTCAGCGGAAGCGACCATACCAATTTTAACCGCATCCGGGTAAATATCTGTAAATACCGCATCCAACTGCTGTCCTAAAAATTCCGGTGTCACTTCAAAAATTCCGGATACTCCTGTCGTATTCTGTGCTGTCAGCGCCGTGATCGCGCTCATGGCATAAACGCCATTTGCCTGCATCGTCTTGATATCTGCCTGAATCCCCGCGCCGCCGCTGGAATCACTTCCCGCAATTGTGAGGGTTGTTTTTCTTTTCTTCGTATTCATCTATTTATCCTTTTCCAATCTATTCTAATTATTTTTCTTATCCATCGCATTTATCCTGAACCTCTTCCCACAGACAGGAGCGCAGTTAAAATTGCAGCTCTCCCACAGACAGGAGCGCAGTTAGAATTGCAGTTTCCCCGTAGCCTCCACAAGGTCACCCGCATAAAGATCCGCCAGTTCTTTTAACTCATCCTGTCCTTCTTCGCTGAAGCGGTCATACAGTCCGACTACCGGGAAGCCTGCCTGTTTTGCGGTTGTTACCGCATGTAATGCGTCCTCAAATACCAATGTATGCTCCGGTGTGCTTCCAAGCTTATCAGCACATTGAAAATAAATATCCGGTTTGTCTTTTCCTGCTCCGGCATCCGTGCAAGTCCATATTTCCTTAAAGTATCCGGCAATCTCCAGTCGTTCAAACGCTGCTTCGATCTGCTCTTTATCGCTGGAAGTTGCCACGATCATCGGCACCTTTGCCTCTTTCATCTTCTCAAGGAGCTTACGTACACCCTTTTTCAGCGGTGCCTCTTCTTTATAAAAAATCTCTACCTGTTTTAATACCGCTTCTCTTAATTCTGCTTCTGACTCTTCCAGATGGTATTCCCGCTTCACATAAGCCACGCCATCATCCAGGCTCATCGGAAATAATATCTTCCCAAGATCCGGCGCCGGTTCAATCCCGGCACTACGCAGATATCTGGCTCCGGCATCCTCCCAGATCGCCATCGAATCCAGCAAAGTACCGTCCACATCGAAGATCACACCGTCTATTTCTCTGTTTTTTAATTTCATTTCCTATTAAACCTTCTTATATCGAACTTCTTTATGCATAACTTCTCTTAATTTCTCAACATATTCTGAGTGCGTTCGCGCAGTTCTTTTGTTGCAGCTTCAATATCTTTCTGTCCGAAAATCGCACTGATCACTGCGATTCCGCAAATACCGCTGCCGGCAAGGTCTTTTACATTGTCTTTTGTAATTCCACCAATGGCAATAACCGGAATATCCACTGCTTCACAGATTGCTTTCAGCACATTATGATCCACTTCTACCGCATCTGCCTTAGAACCTGTCGGAAATACCGCACCAACGCCAAGGTAATCTGCGCCATGTTCCTGCGCACGGAGTGCCTGCTCAACCGTCTGCGCAGAAACACCGATGATCTTATCCGCTCCAAGTTTTGCACGCACATCTCCGGCTTCCATATCACTCTGTCCGACATGCACACCGTCTGCCTCAATTTCTGCCGCAATCTCTACATTATCATTGATCACAAACGGCACTTTATATTCTCTGCAAAGTTTCTGGATTTCCTTCGCCTCTTCTAAGAAATGCGCTGTATCCAGTTCTTTTTCACGCAGCTGGATAAATGTAGCTCCACCTTTCAGCGCTTTCTCCACCTGTTCATATAATGTTTCTTCTCCAAGCCAGTGACGGTCTGTCACCGCATATAAAAGTAAATCTTTCTTATCGCAGTTCATATTTTGCACCTTCTTCCAGTGTTTTTGCGTCCATATTGTAAATCGCATCGATAATACGGTTTCTGTATGTAGAATTGCCGTCTCCGTCCTGCATCCGTGAAAATCCGATCTCACCGGCAAGTCCCATCACACATACTGCTGCCGCTGCCGCCTCCAGCATATGCTCCGGATTTGCAGTAATATATGCAGTCATCATTCCGGATAACTGGCAGCCAGTTCCTGTAATCTTACCCATTTCCGGGCGTCCATTACGAATCACATAGCAGGATTTTCCATCACTCACCAGATCAATCGCCCCTGTAATCGCAACAACACAGTTTGCTTTCTCCGCAAATGCCTTTGCAAATGCAACTGCTTCATCCAGATTCTCTTCTGTCACTGCATCTGCAACATCAGCATCTACGCCTTTTGTTGTACCACTGCCGGATGCCAGGGTTTTGATCTCGGAAATATTTCCACGGATCACAGAAAACGGAATTTCTTCCATCAGAGAAACGGCTGTGTTCGTGCGCAGTGCACTTGCTCCCGCTCCTACCGGATCCAGCAGAATTGCATGTCCAAGTTCTGCCGCTTTCTTTCCAGCCAGCTTCATGCCTTCGATACTTCTTATATTTAATGTACCGATATTGATATTCAATCCTCCACAGATGGAAGTAATATCTTCCACATCCTGCGGCTCGTCAGACATGATCGGACTTCCGCCACATGCCAGCAATACATTTGCCACATCATTTACGGTTACATAATTTGTGATATTGTGAACCAGAGGGGTTGTCTCTCTGACTTTATTTAACATTTCTCCAAGCATAATTCTCCTCCTGATGTTTGAATATACTATTCTATACTTTCGTACACTATCTAGTACAGTTCTCTGTAAACTGCCTCCATCTGCTCAATGGTAGGCTTCACATAGCTCTGATTTAAAAGTCTCTGCTGACTTGCGTCTACACTTACGGCAAATGAATGGATTTCTTCTTCCTTCATGCCATATTCTCTTAATTTTTTACGACTGATAATCTGGTCTAATAATTCCTGCAGTTTTTCATAGACAACCGCTTCATCACATTCCATCATTTTTGCAAGAAACGCATTCAGACGAATGATTTTGCCGGTCGGATTCATTTTCTGATAAGCAGCAAATACGGCAGTCAGAAACTGATAATTTGCCTCTCCGTGTGCGACATGATACATTCCGCTCAGCGGATAGGACATGGCATGCACCATTCCGGTTCCAGCATTGCCAAATGCAACACCTGCCAGATTACTTGCCACAAGAAAATCTTCCAGCAGCTCCATCCGGTATTCTTTTCCATGAGCGATAATCTCACGGAATCCATGCACGATCATCTCCATTGCTTTCTCGCTGAACATCTCCGTGTAGAGGTTCGCTTTTGGTGATACAAAAGATTCAATCGCATGGATAAATGCATCGATCGCGCTGGTTGCGAAGAACTCATATGGAAGCTCACGCAAAAGTTCCGGGATCAGCACTGCCTCATCTGCATAAATCTCGTCTACGGCGAGTCCTAATTTGCTGTGGATCGAAGTAATCTCTGTAATGGAGACATTGGACACTTCCGATCCTGCGCCACAGGTTGTCGGCACTGCAAGAAGTGTGCGCACTTTGCGAAGCGGTACTTCTTTCCGATAATAGCTCTCTGCTTTCGCTTCCCCGTCCAGTACAAGAATCTTCGCCATATCAATGACAGCTCCACCGCCGATAGCAATGATTCTCTTATAATCTCCCTGACGGAAATCCTCAAGCAGTGCATCGATCATTACATCTGTCGGCTCACCGCTGCCATATTTGCTCTTGTATTCTACATGTGCTTTCAGATTCAGCGGTGCAAAACAGGTCTCGTAAATCCGTTTTGTCGCGAGAATGAAATCATCCGCTCCGATGTTGTATGCTTCCACGAAGCTTTTCACATCATCATATTTCTCGATCACTGATTTCTGCTGAAATAATTTCATGACTGTTATCCTCCTGTTGTTTTTCTTCTTTTTAAGCTTATTCTTAGCCTTCCTCCGTAAGCTCCAACTTGCTTTTACCTGCCGTTAAGCTTACTACGCCGTCGCAATCCGCTTAATCTGCGCAAGTGCTTTCTTTACTGCCGGGATAGAAATAACGAGCACAGTCAGTACACCTTCTGCAAGCAGATAACTATAGTTATACACAATCGGATATACACTCTTCAATGCCTGTGGAAAATTTTCCGGCATATAACTCATCCAATATAGATAGCCACCCAACGCATGAAATGCTCCTCTTGCAAGAACTGCGGCAATATATCCTTTGAGCAGTCCATTGGAACTCTTCGCAAAAAAGCCGGCAACTCCAAGTGCTGCAAAAGCAAGAATATAATCACAGCATACCTGGAAGAAAGAAAGTACATATGGCTCCTGGATAAACTGTAAGATTCCATAAGTTAAACCTACTAAAATACCCGTCTGTACACCGTACCAGTTTGCAACCAGTACAATAAATAACATACTGCACAACGTGACACTTCCGCCCCATGGCAGAGAAAAGATTTTCAAATAAGAAGTCACCACTGCAAGCGCAATTGCCATTGCACAAAATACAAGCTGATTGGTTCCCACCGCTATGCCGATACCTTTCTTTGCTTTACTTCCATTTTCATTCACATTCTGCGTACCTTTCCGCGCAAACACTGATCCAAGCAGGAACAAAATAACTCCCACCACAATACAAGTTACATATCCGGCAGTCGTCAGACCACCTTCACTGTTTACTAACATTTGAAACACAAAAAAATCCTCCTGTATCTTCGACTGAAGACGAAGGAGGGTTCTGTAATATCTAATACATCCCTACGATGGCATTATCCATATCAGGTTCCGGGTCGAAGTTTCTAAACTTCCTCTCAGCCTATACATAAGCTCCCCTTGTCATCACTCTTTTACTCGTTAATTCATCTACTGTAACTATACTGGATAGTTACAGTCTTAACACAGTTAATGATACTCGCCCCACCAACAGATGTCAAGAAATTGCAATTATAAATCATGCAAGTATGACGCATTTTTCCCATCACCATAAGCTACAGAACTTACCACCGGCAAATTTCTCCGGATGCCATAGCAAAAAAAAATCTCAAAGCAATAAGCTTTGAGATTCATCTTAATCGGAGTGACAGGATTTGAACCTGCGACCTCTACGTCCCGAACGTAGCGCTCTACCAAGCTGAGCCACACTCCGGCATGTCAACCGAATGTTTCAAACATTCAAAACACTCGGCGCCCCTGCCAAGGAACTACGGATAGAGGACTCGAACCTCTACTAACAGAGTCAGAGTCTGCTGTGCTGCCATTACACCAATCCGCATTACGTAGTTCTCTGTTACGTTCGTTGTTTATCTTTTGTATTTCATCAGCGAACAAATATTATTATATCAGCAAATCCAAAAATTGCAACCCCTTTTTTTAATTTTTTTCAACTTTTTTGTATTTTCTTGTCGAGCGTCTTTGAAAATGCCCATTTTACACGGGTTTGCGATGGTTTGCAAATTTACAATTTTTTCGTTTCTATATTATTATACCGTTGATGTAATTGTATTTTCTCATAAAACGCTCCAACATTACAATAACTTCATAAAATCAAGAAAGACTGTTATAGCATGCACACATGCTATAACAGTCTTTCTTATTTCTGATAATTCTTACTTCAAGTCCTCAAACAGTTTCTCAGCGTATACGCCGTCTTCGATCAGTTTGGCAAATGATTTTACAACACAGTCTTTGTCTTCTTTGTATGTTACGCCAAACCATTTGTCATGAGAGTCAAGCACTTTTACAGATACTTTGTCAGCCTGTAATAGTTCATCAATATAAATCGGCAAAAGATATTCTGCTTTCAGGATATCTTTGTCTCCCATTGTCTCAAAAAACTCTTTGAATCCATCTTCCAACACACCAATAAACTCCGGTGTCAGTCCCCACATATTCATAGATACATAAGATTCCGGATCGATGGCTCTTAATCCGTCTTCTGTATCGGCTGCTGCACCGTCTACTGTCTTCACAATGTTATGTGTCTCATGAACCGCTGTCAGATAGCCTTTCTCATTCAGTTCACACACACCTCTGGTAACAGATCCATTCTCACTTAATGTGTTCTTCAGGATGAAACCTGCCATGCAGAATGCATTCGCCTTCTCCGGTGTGTAATCTACGAGGAAATCATGAAGCTTAGTAAATGCTTCCTTTCCATAGTAATCATCTGCGTTGATAACTGCAAATGGCTCTTTTAAAACATCTTTGCACGCAAGAACTGCCTGTCCGGTTCCCCACGGTTTCGTACGTCCGGCCGGAAGTTCGATTCCTTCCGGAAGTGCATCCAGTTCCTGGTATGCATATGCAATCTCTACATCCAGATCCGCACAGATCTTCTCAATACGATCTCCGATTGCTTCCTTAAATGCTTCCTTAATGTCCTTACGGATAATAAAGACAATCTTATTAAATCCTGCTTCGATTGCATCATGAATGGAATAATCCATGATGATCTCCCCATGCAGTCCGACCGGTGCCAGCTGTTTGATTCCGCCGCCAAAACGGGATCCGATTCCGGCAGCCATAATAACTAATGTCGTTTTCATTTGTACCTCTCCTTATTCCAGCATCTCTCAAACCCGCCATTGGCAGTTTCCTTTAGATGCTATATCGCTCAATATTGCGATAATATTATAGCATTTTCATCACAATATTGAGCGTCCTTTTTTATTAATATTCTCTTAATATTTTCTAAACGACCGCATTTTGCAGGAAGATTACTCTACTGTAACACTCTTCGCAAGGTTTCTCGGCTTATCTACATCCAGACCTCTTGCAACGCTGACATAATAACCAAGGAGCTGTAACGGGATGACTGCCAGTGATGTTGCAAATAACGGATCTGTCTTTGGAATATATACCGTAAAGTCTGCTGTATCTTCAATATTATACTGTCCAAAGTTTGTAAGTCCCATAAGGTAAGCGCCACGACTCTTGCACTCAACCATGTTAGAAACTGTCTTCTCATAGAGATCCGGCTGTGTCAGAACACCGACAACAAGAATGCCGTCTTCAATCAGAGAAATCGTTCCATGCTTCAATTCACCTGCAGCGTATGCCTCAGAATGAATATAGCTGATCTCCTTCATCTTCAAACTTCCTTCCAGGCAGATTGCATAGTCAATACCACGACCTACGAAAAATACATCTCTTGCATTTGCCTGTTTGGATGCAAACCATTGGATTCTCTCTTTGTCTTCAATAATCTTCTCAATCTTCTCCGGTAAGGTTTGCATTTCCTTGATCAGACCGCTATAACGTGCTTCGTCAATCTCGCCTCTTACTTTGGCAAACTGGATTGCCAGTGCATAACCTGCAATTAACTGTGTGCTGTATGCTTTTGTTGTTGCAACGGAAATCTCCGGTCCAGCCAGTGTGTAGAATACATTATCTGCTTCTCTTGCAATGGAAGAACCTACTACATTTACAATTGCAAGTGTGCGCACACCTCTTGCTTTGGACTCACGAAGTGCCGCCAGCGTATCTGCTGTCTCACCGGACTGGCTGATCAGTACAACCAGGTCCTTCTCATCCAGTAACGGATTGCGATAACGGAATTCGGATGCCAGCTCTACACGCACTGGAATTCTTGCAAGATCTTCCATTACATACTGTGTTGCAACTCCAACATGATATGCAGAACCACATGCTACAATGTGAATCTGACGAATATCTTTGATCTCTTCTTCTGACAGACCAACCTCTGACAAATCAATCTTGCCATCTGTCGTAAGAACAGAGTTAATGGTATCTCCTACAACTTTTGGCTGTTCATGAATCTCTTTGATCATGAAATGTTCATAACCGCCTTTTTCAGCGGCTTCTGCATCCCAGTTAATTTCCTTTGGTTCAATCTCAATCTCTTCTCCGTCCAGATTATAGAAAGTGATCTCCCCTTTCTTTACACGCGCCATCTCCAGGTTTCCAATATAATATACATTTCTTGTATATTTCAAAATAGCCGGTACATCAGATCCGATATATGATGCTCCGTCAGCAACTCCGAGAACCATCGGACTGTCTTTTCTGGCCACATAAATCTCTTCCGGATAATCTTTAAACAAAACTGCCAGCGCATAAGAACCTCGGATGCGGACGATTGCGTGATTCATCGCATCAACCGGTGTTCCTTCATATTTCTTATAGTAGTAATCGATCAGTTTTACCGCTACTTCTGTATCTGTATTGGAATAGAATGTATATCCTTTTCTTAACAGTTTTTCCTTTAATTCCTGATAATTTTCAATGATACCGTTGTGAACAGCAACTACATTGCCATCATCACTCTTATGCGGATGTGCATTGTTCTCAGACGGCTCCCCATGTGTTGCCCATCTTGTATGGCCGATTCCACATGTTCCCGGGACAGCGGCACCATTATCTGTCTTCTCAGCCAGAATCTTCAGACGTCCTTTTGCCTTAACAATCTCAGCATCGCCATTTGCATCACGGACAGCAATTCCGGCCGAATCATAACCACGGTATTCCAGCTTGGACAGTCCATCCAACAAAATCGGTGCTGCCTGATTATTTCCTACATATCCTACAATTCCACACATATTTCTTAATACTCCTATCTTTCCTGTCAGATCATACGACCTTATCATCTATCTACATTTTCTGATTCTGAGAGCCAGGCTATCTTGTCTTCTCTTTTTCATTAATCACATTCACTACATCATCCACATATTTCTGGCAGATGTCGTGTGTCTCAGCCTCTACCATTACACGTATCAGTGGCTCTGTACCAGATTCACGGACAAGGATTCTTCCTGTATCACCCAGCTCGTCTGCAACTTTCTGTACTGCTGCCTGCACATCCGGGTCTGCCTGTGCAACAGCTTTATCCTGTACACGTACATTCACAAGCACCTGTGGATAAATGTGTAAATCTTCTGTCAGCTGGCTCATTGTCTTCTTTCTTGCCATCATAACTTCCATCATTTTCAGACTGGTTAAAATACCATCACCTGTTGATGCATATTTTGAGAAAATAATGTGACCGGACTGCTCTCCACCAATTCGGCAGCCATTCTTCTGCATATATTCATATACATATTTATCTCCGACAGCAGTCTTCGCATAACCGATACCCTGCTCATCAAATGCTTTGTAAAGTCCGAAGTTAGACATAACTGTTGTAACAACTGTATTTGTCACCAGTTTTCCGCGCTCTTTCATATATCTTCCATATACGTAAAGAATCGCATCTCCGTCTACGACCTGCCCTTTTTCATCCACACAGAGACAGCGGTCAGCATCTCCGTCATAAGCGAATCCAACATCCATGCCTTCTTCTACCACGTACTTCTGCAGTCCTTCAATGTGTGTAGACCCTGCATTGTTATTGATATTTGTTCCATTCGGATCCGCATTGATCACGTAAGTCTTTGCTCCCAGTGCGTCAAATACAGATTTGGCAATATTCCATGAACTTCCATTCGCACAATCTAATGCAACTTTGACACCCTTGAACGAATACATTCCAAGAGAAATCAGATATCCGACATAACGGTTCCTTCCTGATACATAATCTACAGTACGACCAATCTTCTCTTTGTGTGCATACGGAACTTCTGAATATTTCTCTCCAAATAATTCTACTTCTCCGTCCAGATATGCTTCGATCAGGCTGATTGTTCCTTCATCCATCTTCTCACCATTACCATTAATCAGCTTAATTCCATTGTCATAATATGGATTATGACTTGCGGAAATCATAATACCACAGTCAAACTCATCTACTCTTGCTACATAAGCTACAGACGGTGTTGTTGTAACATGAAGCAGGTATGCATCTGCACCGGATGCTACCAGTCCACCGACCAGTGTATATTCAAACATATAGCTGGAACGTCTTGTATCCTTACCAATTACAATTCTAGCCGGAGTGTCATCTCCATTCTGTCTTTTCAGTTCTCCATAATACCAGCCGAGAAAACGCCCAATCTTGTATGCGTGATCTGCTGTCAGGTTCCTATTAGCTTCCCCACGGAAACCATCAGTTCCAAAATACTTACCCATCGTTCTAAAATCCTTTCTACTTTGGTATATTATATTTGGCGTCCGGCAGATCCGGACTTGATTATTATCTCTTTTTATTAATTCCTTAGTTTTGCCTATAATCCTATCTATTATAGCGTAAATTGCCGGAATTTACTAGTCCCTATTGTTTTCTAAGTCATTATCCTCAGTTTTATTCCCCTTATCTTCCAGATTTACAATTCCTGAAATGTTCATAAGCCGTGACATCTTCGCCGCAGTTGCGATACTGTCACGCATTGTCTGTGGTATACGAAGACTTTTCGCAACTTCCGATACCACATCTTTTTGCATGCTCGCAGCTATAGCCGCCGGTCTGACTGCTGCCATTACTTTCTGCTGGCTACGCCGCATATCAGATAATACTTCCGCTATCATCTGCGTACTTTTTGTAACCGGTGAAATTGCATTCAATCTGGCAACATTTTCCACAGCTGCCGGTACTGCTGATATTGCAGACACCGCTGCCTTTGTAGCATTTGTCATAAGCTGAATATTTTCCAATACATCAACAAAACTTCCCAGCATATCTGCCCGGCTCACATCTGTGAAGTTCTGCTTCTGGATCTCTCCAATCGCATGCTTCAGATCCCGGTTCAGGCTTTGTAGTTTTCTGGTTGTCTGCTTATATTCCGCGCCGCTGATCCGTTTCTGATGTGCCACTTTGTTGCGCACCGGATGTACGCCAACAATTTTCTCTTTCCACTTTTTCTGACTTCCAAGTGATTCAAAGTGCCGCTCCCACAGGCTTGTCGGTCGAAGTTCTTCCAGCAACCGGCATAATTCTTCTTTTGATAATTGTTCAAAATCTGCTGTTTTACCAGCCGTCCCATTTGCATTTTCACCGCTGCCTGCGACAACCTCCTCATACACAACTTCTCTTTCTGCAAATAAATATTCTTCCACCGTGGATAAATCCATCTGCTCCAGAGTCTCACTGATCGGCAGATTGCCTCTTGCATTCTTCTTAAGATCTGCCATCATCTCTTCCGGCACGGTCTCTTCCCGCCATGCACTTCCATACGCCTTCGTCACGATCAGAGATACCAACGTGCGAAGCAGCCGCTCAAACTCTGCATATTTAGGATAGAGCCGCTTACAATAGCTTTCCGAAATCCCATCATACACACGAATTGCCGTGTAATACGTCTGCTTCGGCGATTGATAAATGGTATCATCTAATGTCTGCAGTGCGATCACAGCTCTGTTCACTCTGGCTTTTGTACTTAATTCCAGGAAATATTGATCCGCACCACTCTTGCCGGAGATCTCATAAAACACTTCCACATCCTGCAAGCAAATGAAACCTGACATTGGCAAGTTGCCTGACTTCATCTTGCTGTCCTCCACACCCAGCAGCTCAGCGATCTGCTCACACATAGATATCGAATCCTGCGTTTCTTTTTCTATAAAAATATAATTCATCTTCATTTCCGACATAGCAACCTCCTGCTACCATATAAGTAACAAAACCGCCTGTGTATCTTCAAAAACTCTGCGAAATACACAAGCGGAAAACTTTATCCCATATATTCTTTTACAAAATCTACCACTTCCAGATTTTTGTTCCTAATGTTATCATCTTTTTCCATTTCTTCTATACTCATCCAATAATAATGCTTTCCATTTACAACAAAATCCTTTTCCATTTCCTGTTCTGAAAATCTATTAACCTGAAGCTCATATAAACGATGATTATAAATTCTATTTTCACGATGACTTACTGAATATTTTTCCTGCAACTTTGAAGTAATGTATCGACATTTTACTTCTTTCTGATTAAGCTTCAACTCTTTCACTACATTTGCAATAATCGCAGCTTCATCTCCACGTTCCTGCGTTTTATAATTCAAAAACAATTTGCAATCCCATTTTTCATCATAATAAAGTAAAAATCTCTTCATATTATCATTAAATGACTCTTTAATAATTACCAATGAATGATTATGTTGAATCATATCTAAATCCTCTATCTCTTTCATTAAAACTTTATGAGTATATTTATTCCTTCTATATTTATAGAAATCCCATATGATTTTTACTGCATATAAAATACCAATTGTACAAAAAAATACTTTTATTATTTCTCCTGATATTCCAAAAATCTTCTGATATTGCGCTGTCATTACTGACAATAAAAATGAAACACCTGCTATTACTGTATCAATAGTAACTTGATTCCCAATGTATTCTTTCTTTTGTTCAATTAATAATTCTAATTCTTTCTTATCAATTACTAATCTCATTCAATATCCTCATTAAGATACAATAAATATTATCATACCTCTGTATTGTTGTCCAATTTAATTATGTTTCCTGCAACTTTTCAACACTTTCTCTACTTTTCCAAATCACTCAACGCCTCCAGATACCCCACGGTCCAGGCACTCATACTCCTCTAATCGCGTTTGAAAATATCGCGGGTATATACTTTATCCTTCACATAAAATAAAACAGGACTCTATTGTCATCTGGGGTTTGAAAAATCAGTCAAAAACTCACTATGCCATGCCACTTCGGCACATGATTGAGGATGCATTTTCTTACTTAAGGGAGTATAATGAGATTGTTTCTAAAAATCGAAAAGAAAATAATTTTTATTGAAACCACTATTAATCAATGAAGGACGCCAGGAACGGCTTCTCTTTCCACTGATACACACACTTTACAACGAAAGGATTTTTACTATGCAAAAAAAATGGTGGCACAAAAAAACCGCCTATCAGATCTACCCGAAAAGCTTCTGTGACTCCAACGGAGACGGCATCGGCGATCTTCCAGGCATTATCAGCAAGCTCGATTATCTCAAAGACCTCGGTATAGATATTATCTGGCTCTCTCCAATTTACTGCTCTCCACTTGCAGATCAAGGCTATGACATTTCTGATTATTACAATATCGATCCACGTTTCGGTACAATGGATGACATGGATCTATTGATTGCCGAAGCAAAGAAACGTGATATGCACATTTTGATGGATCTCGTCGTCAATCACTGTTCGGATGAGCATGAATGGTTCAAAAAAGCCTGCGAAGATCCGGACGGAGAATATGGAAAATATTTTTACATTGAAGACTGCCCTAATGGAAAACTGCCCTGTAACTGGCGTTCCTACTTTGGTGGCAGTGTGTGGGAGCCACTCCCTGGCCAGCCTGGGAAATATTACCTGCACATGTTCCATAAAAAGCAGCCAGACCTGAACTGGGAAAATCCAAAGCTGCGCGAGGAAATTTATAAAATGATCAACTGGTGGCTTGATAAGGGACTTGCCGGCTTCCGCATCGATGCGATCATTAATATCAAAAAACCGCTTCCGTGGCAGAATTATCCGGCAGACCGCAAAGATGGAATGTGCAGTCCGGACGAAATGCTGAAACACGCAGTCGGTGTGGGTGAATTTTTAGGAGAAATGCGTGACCGCACCTTCCTTCCGCATGGTGCATTTACTGTCGGAGAAATCTTCAATGAAAAAGCGGAAGAGCTTCCGGATTTCATCGGTGACAACGGCTACTTCTCAACGATGTTTGATTTCAATGAGACTATCTTCGGTGCCAGCGCGAAGGGCTGGTATGACCAGACAGTAATCACACCAAATGATTACCGGAGCTGCTGCTTCGCCAGTCAGAAAAAGATTGAAGACTTCGGCATGCTCTCCAATATTATTGAAAATCACGATGAACCGCGCGGCGTTTCTCGCTATATCCCAGAGGGCGAATGCACCAACACTTCCAAAAAGCTGCTTGCCACAATGAATATCATGCTCCGTGGTCTTCCATTTATCTATCAGGGGCAGGAAATTGGTATGGAAAATGTAGAATTTCAGTCGATTGATGAGGTCGATGACATTTCTACACTCGACGAATATCAGGTGGCATTAAATGCCGGTCTGACACCAGACAGCGCCTTAAAGGCAGTAAACCGCATCAGCCGCGATAATGCCAGAACTCCTTACCAGTGGGATGCTTCTGCAAATGCAGGCTTTACAACCGGTACCCCATGGCTCAGGGTAAATTACAATTACAAAAAGATCAATCTGGAAAGTCAGAAAAATGATCCGGATTCTGTTTACCAGTACTACCGTCGTCTGCTTGCACTGCGCAAGGATCCAGCTTATGCTGAAACGATCGTATACGGTGATCTCCTCCCTGTATTTGAGAATCAGGACCGTGTCATGGCTTACTACCGAAAATCTGCTGACCAGACATTGCTCGTGATTGGCAACTATAAAACCCAGCAACAGACTTTGACACTTCCATCAAAGCTCAAACACATCGTGCTGAACAATCTGCCGCAGCTTAAGACCGAGGGCAATGAGATTATGCTGGAAGGCTATCAGGCAGTCATTCTGGAAATGCTTTCATAAAAGCAACAAATATTTTTGTTATTAATAATAGAATTATCTTTTTTCACAGCCCCTAACATTGACACCCTCACACGCTTCTGTTAGCATGAAAATGTTTTGGATTGTAATCATTTCACATTTAAAATGTGATAATTAATAACATCAAGGGAGTAATTATGAAAAAGATCTCTTATAAGAAAATGGCGGATACAATTATTGCCAAAAGAAAAGAGCAAAAACTTACGCAAGCTCAGCTTGCCAAAATGACTGGCATCCACAGAGCTATGGTAAGCCGATTAGAGGGATTAGATTATATTCCTTCCATCGATCAGCTTCAGGCCATTGCCGAAGCACTTGGATTCGAAATAACCGATTTATTTGAGGAGGAAAATTCTATAGTAAATAAACCTGTCCTCAATAAAAAATATAATATCGCTGTTGCCGGTACCGGTTATGTAGGTCTGTCGATTGCAACACTCCTATCCCAGCACAATCACGTAACAGCTGTAGATATTATTCCTGAGAAAGTAGAACTAATCAACAACAGAAAATCACCAATCCAGGATGACTATATTGAAATGTATCTCGCTGAAAAAAAACTGGATCTTACCGCCACACTGAATGGAGAAGAAGCATACAAAAATGCAGACTTTGTAGTAATCGCAGCTCCGACTAACTATGACAGCAAGAAAAATTTCTTCGACTGTTCTGCAGTAGAGGCCGTTATTGAACTTGTATTAAAAGTAAATCCAGATGCAACTATGATCATTAAATCTACTATCCCTGTTGGATATACAGCATCTGTAAGAGCTAAATATAATACAAAAAACATTATTTTCAGCCCTGAGTTCCTACGTGAATCAAAGGCACTCTATGACAACCTGTATCCATCCAGAATCATTGTATCCTGCGATGAGGAATCAAAAGAAAAAGCTGAAATCTTTGCAAAACTTCTTCAGCAAGGAGCAATCAAAGAAAATATTGACACATTATTTATGGGATTCACCGAAGCTGAGGCTGTAAAACTTTTTGCAAATACTTACCTTGCTCTTCGTGTTTCTTATTTCAACGAGCTGGATACTTATGCTGAGACAAAAGGCTTAGATACACAGGAAATCATCAACGGTGTCTGCCTGGATCCACGTATTGGAACACATTACAACAATCCAAGTTTTGGATATGGTGGATACTGCTTGCCCAAAGATACAAAACAGCTTCTGGCAAACTTCAATGATGTTCCACAGGACATGATTTCTGCTATCGTAGAAAGTAATAGAACTAGAAAAAATTTTATTGCTGATCAGGTATTAAATATGGCCGGATATTATGATTATTACAATCGTGGGGATTATGCTCCGGATCAGGAGAAGAATTGCGTTATCGGTGTTTACCGCTTGACTATGAAATCAAATTCTGATAACTTTAGACAGTCTTCTATTCAAGGTGTTATGAAACGAATCAAAGCAAAAGGGGCCACTGTTATCATTTACGAACCAACATTAAAAAATGGAGAAACATTCTTTGGATCACTCGTGGTAAATGATCTAAAAAAATTCAAAAAGAAAAGTCAAGTAATCATCACAAACCGGTACGATTCTCGTCTGGATGATGTACTTGACAAAGTATATACACGTGATATTTTCAAAAGAGATTAATAGATATTATATAATATAGACATTTTACATATTAACAAAACCTGTATTTTCCCAATCGAAAATGCAGGTTTTTGCTCATCTTATTACTTTTCTAATCGTAAGCGCTTAAATTCAATTATTCATGGATTTCTAATGGCAAGCCATCCGGATCATGGAAAAATGTCATTTTCTTTCCAGTATAATCATCTAAACGTACTGGTTCTGTTGCTATTCCTTTTGCGTTAAGCTCCTTAACCGTATCGTCAACACTTTTTACCTTAAATGCCAGATGTCTCAAACCAAGTGCCTCTGGATAATTCACACGGGCCGGAGCATCCTTTATAATAAATAGCTCAATCTCCTGCTCTCCACAAGCTAAATCTATTTTATAATCATCCCGTTCTTTTCGATAATTTTCCCGGATTATTTCAAATCCCAGTAAATCAACATAAAAATGTTTTGATTTATCATAATCGCTTCCTATAATTGCAATATGATGAATTGTGTCAAACATTGATTTATCCTCCTTCGTTTTTCCTATAAGTTTATCACAGTAAGATTTTTATGAAAACACATTATATTCTCTGTTTTTTTCAATTTTTCATCACCTGCCGCCTTCGTTCCATAATAGCAAACCTTAGCCAGCTTTTTCCCATCACTCAGCTTTGCAATATCGTATGTAATTCATTCATGACATCATGACCAAGCTGGCCTGCCACGCCTGTTACAAATACTTTCATTTCTTATCGCTCCTAATATTCTTATCTGTTTCCGTACATTTTTTCGTAGTAGTTCTGATATTCACCGGAAATAATTGTCTCCCACCATTCCTTATTATCTAAATACCACTGGATCGTCTTCTTAATTCCATCTTCAAATTTTGTTTCTGGACGCCAGCCTAATTCGTTGTGAATCTTTGTTGGATCAATGGCATAACGCATATCATGACCTTTACGGTCTGTTACATGAGTAATCAGACTTTCCGGCTTTCCAATTTCTTTACAGATAATCTTTACAATGTCAATATTCTTCATCTCGTTATGACCGCCGACATTGTAAACTTCTCCAACACGTCCGTTATGGATGATTAAGTCTATCGCACGGCAATGATCCTCTACATAGAGCCAATCACGAACATTTAATCCTTCGCCATAAACAGGTAATGGCTTATCTGCTAAAGCATTGGCAATCATTAACGGGATTAACTTCTCTGGAAAATGATATGGTCCATAGTTGTTAGAGCAACGACTAATTGTTACAGGCAGCCCATAAGTTCTGTGGTAAGCAAGAACTAATAAGTCTGCTCCTGCCTTTGAACTACTGTATGGAGAACTTGTATGGATTGGTGTCTCTTCTGTAAAGAATAAGTCCGGTCTGTCTAATGGAAGATCTCCGTAAACTTCATCAGTGCTTACCTGATGGTATCTCTTGATACCATATTTACGGCAGGCATCCATCATAACAGCAGTTCCTTTAATGTTTGTGTCTAAGAAAATCTCAGGATTTTCAATAGAACGGTCTACATGGGATTCTGCAGCAAAGTTCACAACCATATCTGGATGTTCCTCTTCAAATAATTTATAGATTGCTTCTCTGTCACAAATATCAATCTTGCTGAAACGGAAATTAGGATTATCCATTACTGGAGCTAAAGTAGATAAGTTTCCTGCATATGTAAGCTTGTCCACGCATACAATTCTATAATCAGGATATTTATCCAACATATGAAATACAAAGTTACTTCCAATAAATCCGGCTCCGCCGGTTACGATAATTGTCATTCTTCTATCCTCTTTCTTAATACAAATGTTGATGCATTTTCTTCTCTATTGCTTCCGGAACTCTGATGATGCCAAATCGCCATAGTATCGGATAAATATATGAAACTCCTCTAATGTCTCCAAGTGCCTTCGGTTTCTTCACTTCTTCTGAAACCTTCTTACTATTTTCAAATGCCAGCACCACACTACTCCAGGCAAGGCTCTTACTTTTCTCTCTCCGGTCTATCAGCAGCTCTCTGTTATACTCTCCGTTTTTACCGACCTTCAATTTATATCGGAATGGTAATCCTGTTGCCGTTTTAAATGGATACTCCTGAAATGCAATAACAGTCTGCCACAGATTTTCCTCTGATGGTATTTCGTGTAGAAGCCGAACCTGCTCTTGCCGAATCTTATACGTCCGGCATCGCTCCGCATTTAAACTTATCTCTGCTGCATTATAAATTCCCTTAGTGTAGGGCAGATAGGAATGAACCGATGCTCTGGAAAGACCTGTGAATTTCATAATCTCCGGAATCTTTTTTCCTGACTGATGCAGATCATTGATTTCTGTACATCTATCTGATGTGAATACATCTGCAGTAATAAGTAGCTTACGAAGTTTAAGCAGACTAATATTTAACTCATCTGCCAGTGATCTTAAAGAATCTGCTTTTTCATAGGCATCTCTTAACTCTTGAAGAAAATTATTAAATTGAAGTTCTGGATTATATTCTGGTTTCTTTTTTGGTCTTCCTACCATCTTATAACTCCTATTTCCATGTGAATCCAATCAATTTACACCTAAAACAGAGGATTCTTTGCTCCGGACTAATGCTCCGATAGCTGTCCTCTGTTTCTTATTTTATTTTTTCCCTTTCCTTTTCGACAATGTCCCAAATAATAGATAATACCACCTGCTGCTCCACCAAGTGTATTATAGGTCAGATCCGATATTTGAAATGTTCCAAGATGGAATAATAACTGAGTAAATTCTATCATAAAAGAAAATACTGCTACAACTTTTGTGGCTTCCCAAACGGTCTTTCCAAATCTAATATTCTCAGATTCATCAAGTAATTCTTTTTGAAATGCCCACAAACAATTACTTGACATCATAATTTTGATCCTTAATAACCAGTTTATTTCCATATTTAGCAATAGACTTATTATATTCCAGCACTTCATTTTGTGAGAGTTTACTCACTATAAATTTGCCTGTCTCACCTCTGCCATATCCAATAGCCAACGTCGGAGTTGCAACAAATATGATATCCTTTAAACCATCTGCTCTGTCTCTTGTAAAAGATGGAACATCTGATGTAATAAAGGGATTCGTATCGTTCGTCATCAGGAAAACTGGAGCCACTCTTTGCATAAATGCGCTCTCTATAGTTTTCATCTTTCCACTGTCTGACTGCAGATAATCAACAAATGCTTTTATTATTGATGCGTGCTTCATCTGAGCATACGCAGTGACATCATCTTCATATGTTCTATCTGCTTCTGGGATTATTACATTTTTCAGTTCGTCTGTGAATGGTATAAAATCATAAATAGAGTTAAATATTTCGTTACCAGCAATGCTTCTCCAGTTATAAATCATGCAGTATTTCATTAGAGTATTCAATTCGTCTTGAGTCACACTGCTACTTGTCGAAGTGTTTCTATTCGCATACGCCTGCTTTATCTTATTTTCTACTGATTGAATAAATTCTCCCCAATTATTTTCATATGTGTGTGCTCATTCAGTTTCGACAAAGGTCCATCTTGAATTATTAAAATATTCCTTCAGATGTCTTTTTTCATCTTCTGTAAACTCTATTCCAGAAGAATCTTTTATCTCCCATTTATCGAAGTCGTAAAAATATTGATTAAGTAATTCTGGACTATTCAAATTCTTACCATCACATACCACATTAAACTGCAGTATGTCATCGTAAATCTCATGAAGTGCCTCGTCTGGCATATATGGGAACCCTGCTTTAATGTCATGAAACCCGTTTTTTGCCATTATCTCCTTGGTGGAAAAGGATCTTAAAGTCCAATCCGAATTTTCCGGGTTGGATTCACAATAACCCACACTCTTATCAAACAACCAGACTTTCGGATCATTACCGCTATTATGTTTCCACGCTTTCATGTAACATCTTGGAATAAGATGCTGATTCATTGCTACATCACTATGTGTTTTTGGGGCTGGTATAATAGCCATAACCTTTTCCTTCTGACATTCTAGTTTTTCTCACACTTAGCCGATCATAAGATCGTTGCCTGCTGCTCACCACGAAGAGGTGTGTGATTATTACGAGCAATGTAGGGAGCTACCGCTCCCTGTATATCACAATTTCATCCAGTTTTATAGACGCTTTCTTGCCTTCATCAACGCACAGTACATCAATCCGCCTAGCACTCCGCCGACTGTGTTGTAGAAGATGTCCGATAGCTGGAATGTACCCAAGCGAAGCAATAATTGTAGCACCTCAATGCTTATCGAAAAAATGAACGCTACCTTTCCACTATACCACAGTATCTTCTTCCAGCTACTGCCCACTTTCTCTTGAAATGTCCATATAACCATGCTGGTAAACGGCACCATCATGATCACGTTCTCAATGCACTCAGTTGTAAGTTTCTGCTCGCCGTTCACGGTCTCCCAGATGCCCCAGCCACCCATGACATTTGACAAAGGATTTAGCCACAGGTTCCGATTCAGCAGCGTTCGGAACAAGATCATCGATGTCACGAAAACCAGTAAGAACATCTTCCGAAAGAACACGCTCTCTTTAAATTTCTGATACCAAGTCACTATGGCGCTCTTCCATCCTTTGCCTGCTGCGGTAGGTTCATACGCATACAGATAGAAAAACATGGCAAAAAAGGAAAGAAGAAGCGAAAAGCCAAACGGCTCATATAGTGCAGTCAGGATGTTTGTGAGGATCTTCCCGAATAAATCAATCGTTTCTTTCATCATTGTTTAGAGATCACTGAACAAGTCAGCCTTGTACACGCCGTTTTCCAGCATCTTCTTGAAGCTGTCCTTTACAGCTGCGACATCCTCATGATATGTCATACCATACCAAGTGTCATTGGTTCTCAGAACCTTTACAGACATCTTTCCCTGCTCCAGCAGCTCACCGATAAAGATGGGAATCAGATATTCTGCTTTCAGAGGATTACCCGGGACCTCTTTCTTAAAAAACTCCTTAAAGCCATCTTCCAGCACATCCAAAAACTCCGGTGTCAAGCCCCACATATTCATGGAAACAAGAGAATTCACATCAACAGCTACGCCATCTGTTTCTGCCCCAGTTGCGGTCTTTACAATGTTCTTGGTTTCCACAACCTCAGTCAAATTATTCTGCTCATCCATCTTGCAGATGCCACGGGTCACGCCACCGTTATCAGACAGCGTGTTCTTCAGCACAAAGCCAGCCATGCAGGACTTTCCACCATTCACCAGATACTCATGTACGGCTTTGAAACCTTCCTTGCCGTAGTAATCGTCCGCATTGATGACGATAAACGGAGTCTTGATGACCTTCTTCGCTGCAAGCACAGCCTGACCGGTTCCCCACGGCTTTGTGCGACCTGCTGGAAGTTTTCCCGGAATATCGTCAATGTCCTGAAAAGCGTAATCCACAGTTACATTATGAGAAGAGCAAATGGAGGCAATGCGATCACCGATGACCTCTTTGAACTCCTTCTCGATATCCTTGCGGATAATAAATACCACATGATTGAAACCAGCTTCAATCGCATCATGGATTGAATAATCCATAATGATATGTCCAGCATCATCCACTGGCTCCAACTGTTTGATTCCTGTTCCAAAACGGCTACCGATACCGGCAGCCATAATAAGTAATGTTGTGTTCATCACTTTTCCTCCTTTATTATCTAAACTATAGACTTTCTTTTTCTCCCAGCCACTTTTAATGCCTTAACATTGCTTTTAATCTTTGTTTCACAGGTGACAAAACTCTTCTTATTTTTTCAAGCATCTTCATTGATCCGTATTTTTTTAAACAGTACTCGAATCCTTTTTTTTCAATCATCCTTTGGAATTCTTCGTAGTGATATGGTTTAGGTGAAGGACTATTCAAATTCTTCTGATTAATTTCATTTAACGAACACTCTATTATATCAAATTTGTTTTTTAGTGTTTCAAATACTTTTTCCCCCTTTTCGGAATTTATAATAACAGATGATACGCCCAATTTATCCTCAAATGCCTCATTTACATTTTTCAGATTCCAAAAATCTCCAATTGTTATGTCTCCTTGTCGTTCCATACTTGAGAATCTACATGCATAACAAGAATCTCTTAATATATAATTATTGGTAAATAAACGATAAAAATTATCCACCCATATAGGAGCATGGTATATTCGTCCATTTTTAAATTTAATATATATTTCTTGATTTCTCCACCCATACACTTTCTCTCGAAATTTAAGTTCTATTATTTGAGAAGAATACAGCTTTTCTTTTCCCTTTAAAAATGCGTTTAATAATTCACTACTTGGTAC
>NZ_JACOOY010000014.1:0-81451 GCF_014287705.1 Dorea hominis
CAGCTCCATGGACTCTTCGATCTTGATCTGATTTTCTTTCGCCAGCTGTATCATGGATGTAACCATATGTTTACTAAGCGCAAATAACTGATATGGATGTTCATAGCGGTACGGATCTTTTCTAATTTCAGGATACAAATATCCCTTTTCATCATGTTTCATATAAATTGCATGTTTAGGACAAATATTCAAACATGCTGAACATCCACAACAGTCCTCTTTATTTATATATAACTTTTCCATCTTATTTTCCTTTCATATTTCTCAATCTTATAAGTATCGTTCTAAAATTGTCTCTTGCAAATATAATATGAAAAATACAAATAAAAACTAAACTATAAGTTCCAACACAGATTGCGTAAAAAAGCCATGTAATAAGACTTGTTGGCGTAAACTTTATTAGCATTGGTGCCGTAACATATATTACTATAATCATTAAAATTGCAGTACAAATATTTAACAAAGTACTTTTTCTAGTCATATGTGTTACCATTTTGGGTATAAAAAAGTACAAATCAATACAACGATATAAATTAGATAAGCAGGAAGCTAACATGATTCCAGCTAATCCCCATTTTATTCCAAAGCAAATACCTCCTATCAATAAAATAGCTGCTTGAACCGTACTTTGAACTCTTGTTTCCTTATATAACCCCGCCGCTATCACCAACATTCCTTGAGGTGTTTTTAGATTGTATAAGATTCCATTAGCTACAAATAAAATAGCAAGTGTAAGATTTGTATATTGAATATCATTAACTCCACTTGTATAGGCCCCTACAAACGGTAGGATTGTAACTAATGTAATAGAATATATAACGCTAACCATAAAATAATAAAGATATTCGAAATCACTATATGCCTTTTGAAATGCTGTCTTATCTTTCTTAACAATTAATTCCCCAAAACCTGCTGAGACACCCGTAGAAAATACAGACATTACTCCATTAATCCCAGCCATCACCATATTGTAAACTGAATAAACACTTACCATTTTAAGAGATGAAAAAATGGTTGTCATAACTGCTGGAGATGCATTTTGTACAGTTTGAACTATCTGTAAATATAACGCACTCCATCTCTTATCCATCGCACCATAATCAGGTTCCACGTCATAACATATAAAGTGGTAATTAGTTTTAACATACACATACAATATTAATGTTCTCACAAATATTGATAACAATGCAATAATTCTCAACAAGACAATATTAATATGCATTATTGATAAGGCCACGACAATGATAGTATTTAAAACTGTATACACAATCGAAGCCAATGAAATTACATATGTCCTTTGATCAGCAGTAAGCAATGCTCTGTATTTTGCCAAAGTAAAAAATTCTAACGAGCCATTAACTCCCAACACAAGAACTAAAGCGAAAATACTAGTTTGATCTAAAACAGTTGAATCTGTAATAAAAGGATAACATATAGCCAAGATTACAACCAGACCTACAAAAATGAATCCTGATTTCACATAAAAGTGCTTCGCAGCAACTATTATCCGGTTGATCCTATTGTAGTCTTTCTCTGCGATAGGTTTGTACAAAGAATAAACCGCTGCACTTGACAAACCAGCCTCTACTAGATTGAAGTAACTAATAAACTGTAGAATAGATGATATCAAGCCATTAATTTCAGATCCATATGCTGTCAACATAAATCTAGGCGTTATAAACCCTGCAATCATTGTTACGACCTGTAATAATGCTGTCGTAACCGAATTCAATATAAATTTTTTTGAGCGTCCCATATTTTACCTTGCCTTTATTCCTAACATTCCCATAATATAGTATATTTTTTGTTTAATTCCGTTTTCCCCAACTACTTTTAATTTGTTATAATAAACCTTTACTTCACTTTTCATTCCGTATTCATTTGCCAATCGGAGATAAAAACGATTAAAGTGTACAAATACTTTTCGAGTGTATATATTCTGATCATTGACATCACATATATTCTTTACAAGATCATATAATGTATTTTCATGTTCTTGAAATCTTCGGATTGTTTTTTCATAATTATTATTATCTTTATTAGAATGACTGTTTTTATGTAGAATATACTTATATAATGTTTTATCAATGTATCCAATTTTTTTTTCGTGATATGCTACTGGCAATAAAATCTGATAATTCTGCCCAATTCGGCTCTCATTTATATGTCTACTTGGCACATACTTAAAAAATATATCTGTTCTCATAATATAGATACCCGGACAAAATACAACATTTTTACTGAATAATAAATCTTCAAAAAAATTATCTTTTTCAGGTTTAATTCTTTGTAAACGCTTTATAACATTTCCACTCTCATCTACATAATCAGCCCAAGACATTGCCAATGGAATATCTGGATGTTGTTCCATGTATTTCACCTTTTCGCTAATATTGTTTCGATACAATTCGTCATCTGAATCTGGCCAAATAAAGTATTTTCCTTGAATATATGGAAAGCCCAAATTCATAGCCTTTGCTTGTCCACCATTCTCCTGCTTTAAATACACAAAACGAATGTTTCTTTCTTCGAATTTCTCCTTATACTTATAGACAATATTTTCAGTTCTATCAGTTGAGCCATCATTAATAAAAATCACTTCATAATTTTCATAATCCTGTTCCAAAATTGAGATAAAAAATGCATCTAAATATTTTTCAGAATTATATGACGGAGTAATAATACTCACTAACGGTTCCACTTTAACACCTCCACTCAAATCTAAAACTTCCATTTAATAGTTCTTTTACTGACCATATAAGAAGAATCCGCTACTTTTATATTTGAAACCAACAGGATAATAATAATCAAAACAATTAGCTGGCATGGATAATATAATGTATTTCCAGTAAAACTATAAACTCCAAACAAAATAATCCAATAAATCAAAAGTATATTCCAAAAAACAGGCTTTTCTTTAACTGCAGATATTATCTTAAACAGCATCAAGATAATAAGTAATGTCATTAATAGAAAACCAACGATTCCAGTTTCTGCCAAAAGCTGAATGTATACATTGTGTGCCTGATAATTCCAACGTTCTCCATAATATCGAAATCCTCGATAAAAGGCATAATCATTAAACGATACAAATCCTTTTCCAAACAATGGGTTTTGCCGAAACATTTCCATTGCATAATTCCAAAACACTTCTCTACCCGAAAGTACGTCTCCTTCACTATTCACAATGCGATTGATGATTAAAGACGCACCAGGAACCAGTACATATGCACCTATAATGAATATTGTAATTCCTAAACCAACACCTGCCAATTTTATAAACTTATTGTTTTTGGAAAAAAGTATAACATAAATTAGCAAAACTGCTATTGGTATAATAAAAAGCGTCCTTTTTCCCGTCATCATTAGCGCTACCATTACAATAAGACTCTGAATAATATATTTATGTGATTTATGACAGATATATTCTGCAAAAATCATCCCTAGTCCTAAATTGCAGATAAATGCCGCATATGCCTTTTCAAAAGCGAGACCTGCGATTGCTCCGCCTGATGTAAGCGCACGCATAGTTTCATCTCCGAATGACGCAAATCTAAACAATCTATGAAAAATATCCGGCGATGCCGCTTCTAAAAACATAGAAAAAATAAATATCCAAAATAAAGCCCTGAAGATTTTCAATAAATAGCGATAAAATATTTCTGAAAACCTAAAAAGGACAATACTTATGCCCGAAATAAAGTATATACTATAATCTATAGATCCATCAGAGCTAGAAAACCAAATGCAACCGAGAAGTAGAATTAAAACAAATGCAACATATAGACCTATAAACTTATTCATTTTTACTGTATAATCTTTTTTTGAAACGAACAACACAAAACACAAAACGATTATGAAGAGCGATAGGTGTTTTGTGTACATCATCAACTTGTTATTGGTAGAAAAAATAACCAGATTAATAAGTAAAGCAATTATTATTTCTAATGTTTTAGTACCAGTTAAATTAGAATGACCTTCCATCTTCATTCAAAACCCTCTCAAAATACTGATTTGTTTTTATATATTGTTTTCTGATCTGATCATCGGCAAAATTAAAATCTCTACTAACATTTAATCTACAATCCTCTAATGTTTTCACCTTACATTCATCTAACCCTGTTAAACATAACAAAGATTCGACTCTATCATTAGGCTTAAAATCTTTTTGTAATGCTTCCACATAAAAATCTTTATGAAAAATAACAGAGAAGGCTGTTCCATGGAATGAATTAGTCACAACATAGTCAGCATATTTTATATATCCCAAAAACTCTTCTACTGATGCCGAATACACTCCTTTTATATCCGGAGTTTTCATTTGATCTACTACATCAAAATTCAACGCCACAATTTTTCTGCCCGTTAATTTAGATAATTTTCTTGCAAAGTCAAAAATCAAATTCGAAGTATTCAATTTGTAAATTAATATATAATTCTTAAGTTTAGGTTTCTTTGCAAGTTTTTCCCATTCTTCTGCGGTCAATAAAAAGACTGGATCCACAGATAATTCCGAATCTTTTCCGGTTAGTTTTTTTACAATCTGTTGTCCTGCATTTTCACGGATAGATAATTCAGAAAAAGTTGATAGCAAACTTTTCTAATCATTTACATAGCTGTCTGGAATCTCCTTCATGCCAAACGAAGCAGCATAGGAAAGTTTGTTATCACAATTTTTTACAAATTGTAAAAAATATGTTTTATCGAAATCTGTACATGCAAAATTGAAAACCTGATCGCTTCCTGTTATAAACTTATCGTAGCGAAGATTCGCCTTATCTATATTAACCTTATCATAAACTTCTGTACTTATTCGGACATTTTGATCCAAAAATCTGTAAAATTCTCTTTTTTTCTTATATGTGTTTTTTAAATTCAACATTCCTCTAATAATCTGTTTTACAGACTTGTCCTTTATTGTGAATGTTTTATAAAAATTTTCCATATGTTCACATCGATAATCTATAACCTCTGCATCATAGTTAGAAACATTTAAAAATTTCTGTAATGCATATGTTTGCAAAACTGCCCCATAATTAATTGCTCTGTGAAACGTAATAATTCCTATTCTCATAAATATCCCTCTATAAATCAATTTATTTTAGATAGTATCTCAAAAACTCGTATCAATTTCCATTTAAGCGAATAATATACAACAATATTTTTCAAATTTGTCGGCTGATATAAGTCAATAACACTCATTATCTCCTGATCATTCAAAAGTATTCTATAAAAGTCTTTAGCATTTCTCGTTTTAGAAATCTTATTTATATTGAATCTCAAGGTAAAAAAAGTCCGATTAATTATTCTTCGTTTCAAATTATAGTCTTTCAAAACATCTCCAAACAGTATGCAAACTTCATTATATAAATTTACAATTCTTTTTAAGACGGATACATCAATTCGATGCGTAAACGAAGTGTCATTAACACGGTATAAATATACAGCTTCAGTGCAAAAGGCTATTTTTTTAGCATGTGTCATAAACATCAGCTTAAATAACAAATCTTCAGAATAAACATCTCGTTCGGAAAAAAATTGTATACCCTCATTTTCAATTATATCTCTTTTGAAAATGCTATCCCATATCGCAATACATCCAGAGTATCCATCTTTCTCTTCGTAAGAAATCATATCAGCCATTGCAGCCTTAATCTCTTTGCAGCCAATTAAAACTTTATCATTTAGTGGATGTTCCTTTATGATCTTTCCATCATGCATATCAACTATTCTACAAGAAACCATATCTGCATTTGTTTCAATCGCTCTTTGATACAGTTTTTCAAGCATATTCTCCTTATACTGATCATCCGAATCTAAGAATGCAATATATTCACCTGTAGATTTTTTTATACCAAAATTTCTTTCTAAACCTTGCCCCACATTTTTATTAGTATATAATTGAATCCTATTATCTCTTTTTTTATATTTTTCACATATCAGAAAAGAATTATCTGTTGAACCATCATCGATTAATAATAGTTCAATATCTCGCAGCGTTTGATTCAATACGGACTCAATACATTGCTCCAGATAAAGTTCCGCATTATATATTGGTACAATTACACTAATTTTTGGTCTCATTCATCATTCCCCATCCACTATCACAAATTCTAGTTTCTTTTAATATCATCATATTCTTCTTTTTAATTTGATTCTGGTATCAAATAATTATTTTGTATTCTTCTCGTCACTTGATGTAATTAAATAATCATAAAAGTTATGTCCGTGTTTAATATCAGCATCTAATTTATATGTCAACTTATGAATACCTGTAAGTTTTTTGATCCAATTCCATTTCTCTTCTGAATAATCATCGGCTAAAACCTTAACAAGATACTCGCTATAATCACTGTTCATATATGGAATTGCTTTCTCAACTTCCGGATTGCTCTTCACCACCAAAGTGATAATCAAATTCGGCAGCAGATACTCAATTACATGTTCGTTTTTGAGCCAATATGTGAAAGCAACATTTCTTATCTCTCGAATTGTTTTGTTTCCCTTTTTTGCATGAAGAAACCATGCAGGATATAGCACAGGGTTATCTATCAGCAACAACGAATTTCGAACTGCAAAAAAGTCGCTATTTAAAATCATATCTGGAATCGGATCTGTAAGATATACCGTTGAATCAATCCATGTTCCACCATAATGCTCCAATAATGCAAATCTCATCAGATCCGCATATCCAGCCATCGGAATCTGGCCAGCATCCTTTTTCTTTTCAATGTAATCTGGCAATCGAATGTAATCTGCAAGATTTTGATCGTTCAGCAAAATGATTTTTTGATTGGAACGTTTACATACAGATTCATAGCATTTCTGAACAATGATCGGTGCCTGTTCAATACCTTTGTTCCAATAAATCCAGATCGGATTCTCCACATCATTTTTGGGAAAGCTAAGCCCCTGAACATCTGTGTCTTTATACTTTAAATATGGTTTTATCTTGGATGAAGCATGTTCCTGCCACAATACCTTCCGCACCTCATAATCCTTTACGAAATGCAGTTTTACAAACATAAATGCCCCTCGTTTGACGGCATTCACAATTCCATATCTTTGAATAAAGCCTTTCATGCCAATATTTTGATAGTAGTCATTCAGCATAATAATTTAATTGTCTCCCTTTATCTTGCAGAAACTACTATTCAAAAAGCTCATAGATTCCGCACCAGATAATGGTAAACTGTTTCCTCCTTATCAATTGATGGTTCTAATTTATAGGTTAGTTTATGTATCCCAGTAAGCCGCTTAATCCAATTAAACTCTTCCTCTGTAAATTTATCTCCTAATACTCTAACCAGATATTCGCTGTAGTCACTATTCAAATAAGGCATCTTTCTCTCAACCTCTGGTGATGACCTCATTATTTGTGTGATTACAATATTTGAAAAGAGATATTCTGGTACATGATTATTTCGTTCCCAGTAGGCAAATAGAACATTACGAATCTCACAAATCGTTCTATTATGTCGCTTAGCGTGAATAAACCAGACCGGATACAATACGGGATTATCAATTTCGCCGAGTGAATTATGAAACACAAAAAAATCACTATTTAATATTTCCTGTGGGATTTCATCTGTTAGCAGTATTGTTGCATCCATCCATGTCCCACCATAATGCTCCAATAATGCTACACGCATCAAATCTGTATAAATCGCCAATGGAAGGACTCCGCTTTTTAATTTCTCATTCAGATAATCCGGCATATTTATATAGTTCTGCACATTTTTTTCCGTAAGCAAAACAACTTGTCTGCCGGCATATTTTTTTATAGATTGATAGCAAGTCTTCACTATCTCAGGTGCCTGCTCCAACCCTGTATTCCAAAATAACCAAATAGGCTCATCCACTTGGTTTTCTGGGAATGTCAGCTTTTCAGGAACGGTATCTCTGAACCTCAAATATTTTTTGCAAACCGCTGTGCCCCCCCGATTGCCAAAGCAGTTTTCTCAGCTCATAATCCTTGACAATATGAAGTGGGTTACGAAGAAATTTGTTCCACATTCTTTTCTCCTCGATAAATTTTCATCAGTTTTATATAGTAGCTCTCTGTCGTTTCATATTTCACCTGACTACAATTCTTTGTATATCTTTCCAATACGTCTTGTGTTTGAAGAACTTTCTTTATCGCCTTCATCAGATCTTCCACATTACCTGCTTCAAACAATTCTCCGGTTTTACCCGGCTCAATCAATTCGGGGATGCCTCCCATTTTAGATCCAACAACAGGCGTACCCAAAAGTACAGACTCCATAACGGAGTACGGGCAGTTCTCATACCACTCAGACGGGCAGACACTGATTGCAGCCTCAGCAATAATGCGATAAAGTTCTTCTCCTGTCTTAAATCCCAGATACTTCACATTTGGAATATCCTTCATTTTATCAGCCGACGGACCATAGCCAATAAACACAAATTCGGTATTGTGCATCTTCTTGGCTACTTCAAGCAAAGTATCCGTTCCTTTGTCTCGCGAAAGATGGCCAAACTCTAATACATAACCCTTTTTTTGAATGTTATCCAAGTGCGGCATCTCTTTTTTGAAATTATGCAACCCGATGGTTTTATCACGGAATCTTTTCTGCGTGTCCAACTTTGATTTAAGGAAAAAGCTGCAGCAAATATAGGCATCTACATACGAGTATGCCTTACTATATTTCCACATATATCCATCCAACGTTCCGAGCAAACTCTTTGCTCTGGAATTTTTTAGACATTTAGTTTGAAAGCAATGAATATAATGACCATCCAAACATAATTCACAAGGCTTCATGTTTACATCAAACATTCCATGGCTGGGGCAAACGAGCTGATAGTCATGTGTCGTGTAAACAATCTTACATTCTTTCTTTGTTTCTTTGCGCCATTTGTTAATTTCCAGAATAATAGAAGGGGTCAGATGATACTGTATATTATTGAGATGCACTACATCTGGCTGAAAATCATCTAAAACTGCACGAATTTTTTTACGTGCTTCTCTTGAATAGATAATGCGAAAAGGTGCATTTAAATTTGCCTTTATTCCTTGAGAAAAATCCATATTCGTTACATATGAACCGATTCGATTTCCTACTGTATTTTTTTCATTTTCAAGACCAAAGTACTGGACTTCGTGCCCATGTTCTTCTAACATTTTTCCTACATCGAATGTATACGTTTCCGCTCCACCCTTGGGAAATATAAATTTATTTACAAGTAAAATCCGCATATCCTAACTTCCTTTTCTGTGAGTTTGCTTTATTTCATATCTCCTGTTCAGATAAAAAATAGCAGAAATATTTATCAACAAATTTTTTCATCATTTTCTATATAACTTCATCGTTTTCTTTACAACTTCATCCCAGTTATATTTCTTGCAGATAAAGTCAGCTGCCTGGTTCTTCATTTTCATAACCATTTCTGGATGGTCACAAGCATCTTGCAGTTTTTCTTGCAAGTCCTCTACATCCGACTTTTTGAAAATCAACGCCTTATCTTCCACGACCTCTGCACACTCTGGAATGTCGGAAACCAAACAGCAATTTCCGTAACTCATTGCCTCTAATAAACTAAGCGGCATTCCTTCCAGATCACTCGGCAAAGTATATACATAAGCATTACTATAAAGTTCATCTAACTCTTTTCCTTGAACAAACCCAGTAAAAATAATTCTTGAATCATCCCTTGCCAGTTCTTTTAATTCTTTTGTAAATTCATCTGTATCTGAACTTCCACCAGCAATAACCAGTTTTTTCTCAGTATCTACCTGCTTAAAGGCTTTTATCAAATATCTAAGCCCTTTTTCTGGAACCAGTCTGCCCAAAAAGAGGATGTAGCTATCTTTTTCTAAACCAAATTTATTCTTAATAATTTCAGCATTTCGGATGATTGGTCTGTTTACACCATTAGGTATAAAACGTGTTTCTCTCCCATATGTATCAAGGAAATATTCCTGAACCCCTTCACTTAACACAATAATTTCGTCAGCAAATTTAACCGCACATTTTTCTCCCAACATAATATATGTACTGGCTAATTTACCCCATTTTGCTCTCTGATGATCTAATCCATGCACCGTAGCTATACATCGCTTTCCGAATAATTTTGGCAACCATAACATTGCACACGGCCCTTCTGCATGAAAATGTACCACATCATATTTTCCAAATGCTGCTGCCACCGCTGCAAAAAAGGAAGCACTCATTGCTGCTAATCCTTTTTTATCTATTGTCGGTACATATTTCATTCGGATTCCTTTATATTCTTTTAACTTCTTTCCATCAAATTCTTTACCACTTACATGATGTCCGCTACGGTTATATACTGTTATTTTATGTCCCAGTTTTGCCATACGAACTGTTAATTCTTCAACTACAATTTCAATTCCACCTTGGCGACTCGGAATTGTCTTATGTCCAAGAACTGCAATTTTAAGTGGAGAATTATTATTTTTCCTTTTATTCATAACTTCCTCTTTTAAATGCAATCTTTATATTTATCCTTTCGCAGCCTATTCCCTCTATAAAATAAGCTACTTGTAGGATTTACATTGAGCCATCTTTCTTAAAGACTACCAATATCGTTTTAAACAATATTTTTATATCGAGCCCAATGTTCCAGTTTGTGATATACTCTTTGTCAAGACGAACCACTTCTTCAAAATCAGTAATGTCGCTACGTCCGCTGACCTGCCACATACCGGTTATTCCCGGCTTAATTGCCAATCTTGCACGATGGTGCAGCTCATACAAATTTGTTTCAGAAATAAGGGGTGGGCGAGTACCTATAATCGACATATCGCCTCTCAGCACATTGTAGAATTGCGGAAATTCATCCAGACTTGTCCTGCGGATAAAATCACCTACACCTGTCTTATGGCTTCCATCAGGCAATACTTTATTTCCAATAACGCGAGGATCAAAGTCCAGTTTAAACATCTTTCCATCGCCCAGTTTATTATCTTTCATCAGCTCTGCTTTCCGCTCTTCTGCATCCATATACATACTACGGAATTTGTACATCTTAAACTTCTTACCATTTTTCCCTACTCGTTCCTGTGAGAAGAAAATTGGTCCCGGTGACTGCATATAAATTATCGGGGCTACAAACAAGAAAATAACACCTGTCAGTATACACCCTGCTAATCCCCCCGCAATATCCATACAGCGTTTTGCGCAAAGCTGTTTTGCAGATGAATAATTTAAGCTTGTCGTAAGTACTGTATAATCTCCAATTTTCTCGATAAATTGTCTTTTACCAGGTTCATTGGTGATTTTAGCAAGGTTCAGATGAATTGTTACTCCTGTCTCTCCCAGTTCTTCCATCAGCTCTTTAGGGTAACCATAATTTGGCGACAGAACAACGAATACTTCGTCAATCCATTCTTTACATACATATTCTGGTGCTGTACTCCTATTTGCTACCACAGTAACACCACCAAAAGAGTTCCCAACCATATTCTCATCTATAATCGCTAATCCTGCAATGTGAAATCTTGCATAATTATGTTCTTCCATGTTCGAAACAACTTTTTCCGCAGCTTCTTTTGTTGTAATAATCAGCAGTGAACGATTATCGCTGTCTTTCATTTTTTTATACAATGCATATTTACGGATTTCTCTGACTATGTATGTCAGGAAAAAATAAAGGATCATATTAAGAATCAGTGCAAGTCGTGAATACTTCTGCCCTTGTTGCAATAAAAATAGATACGATATCGCTACTGCACCTAACATAATTGTATTCTGGAACGTTGCCAGAAACTCTCTGTAATGTCCTCTTTTCAATACACTTTTTAGAGTTCCGCACGCAAAAAGCACAACTATATCTGCAAACTCAATAAATATTGCCATGTTTCGATAAATCAAAAGATTATATGGGAAGAATCCATACCCACTTATTCCATACGCCAACACAAATGCAACTTGCAGGCAAAGCATGTCCAACACTAAAAAGTCAAAATGCTTCAGCCAACCCTCACTATCTTTCCTGTACATAACTCATTCCTCTTACTTATTTCTTTATTTCTTTTTCCTTAATTATAAATAACTCTATTTCCCTAAAGAGTCCATCCGCGTATATGTAGTTTTGGTCTTGCCTATATCATTTCTTTGATGTATGGAGTAAACTAGTATTTCTTACGATGTAGCTTAAGACTTGTGTTAATATAACTCATACCGACATTGTCGTTTAGATTGTACTCTGTTTTCTTCAAAAGAGCAACTAATACATAAAGGTCCCTCCCCGCATTTTTCTGGCACCTTAGCGAGGAGGGCTTATATTTCAGTCTACTTTTCGATACCTTCGTTATGCATTAGCCTTACAGTTTATGTATGATAGCACTTTACTGTATGATAGTCAACTGTCGTATTCTTTTTCATTCATTGATTTAATCTATATATCATATAGATTTTATATATTATTTGCACAGTTCTTCTGCCATTGCTTCAATCTGTGCTTCGTTCTCTTCGCTCATGGAAGACATGATGCTGACAGTTGTGTCAACCCATGTTAAATCCTTGCTCTTCTCGAAAAGTCCGCGGATTACTTTACCTGCTGTAATCGCCCAGGAACCATTTTCAATAATACCCATCGTACGGTTCTGGTAACCGCGCTCAATCAGGGCTTCGATAAATGTTCTCATGAACGGGAAGATATCTCCATTGTATGTTGTAGTTGCAAGCACTAATTTACCATGACGGAATGCGTCTTCGACTGCCTCTGCCATGTCTTCTCTTGCCAGATCGCAGAGTACGACTTTCGGGCAGCCTTTGGCTTCCAGTGCAGACGCGAGTGTCTCGGCTGCTTTCTTTGTGTTTCCATATACGGATGTGTATGCGATCATGACACCTTCGGTCTCTACACCGTAAGAAGACCATGTTTTGTACTGTCCGATGTAATGCTCCAGATTCTCTTTAAGGATCGGACCGTGCAGTGCACAAATTGTCTGAATATCCAGACCTTCGGCTACTTTTAAGAGATTCTCTGCCTGCTTGCCGTATTTACCAACGATTCCGAAATAATAGCGGCGAGCTTCACAGTCCCAATCTTCTTCTACGTCCAGGGCGCCGAATTTACCAAATGCGTCTGCGGAAAAGAGGACTTTATCTGTACTGTCATATGTGACCATAACTTCCGGCCAGTGTACCATCGGTGCGAAGACAAATGTCAGCTCATGTTTACCGAGTGACAGTGTCTCCTGATTCTTGACTTCAACTTTCTTGTCTCCAAGGTTCATTCCGCGGAAGAAGTTGCTCATCATCTGGAATGCTTTAGCATTTGCTACGACTTTGGCTTCTGGATATTTCTCAGTGAATTTTGCGATATTCGCGGAGTGATCCGGCTCCATGTGCTGCACGATCAGGTAATCTGGTGCCGCGCCGCCCAGTGCTGTGTCGATGTTGCCAAGCCATTCTTCTGCAAAGTTAGCGTCTACGGTGTCCATGACAGCTGTTTTCTCGTCTTTGATCACGTATGAGTTGTATGCCATGCCGTTTGGCACGATGTATTGACCCTCGAACAGGTCGATGTCGTGGTCGTTCACTCCCACGTAGATAATGTCGTCTGTGATTTTCATTGCTAAGATCTCCCTTCTGGTGATTTGCTTTGTTTGCTCTTTTTTACTCTGTTGGTAGTATAACGCATTCGGAGTGGAGTGGCAATAGGGAAGTGAGATGTATAAAGAGCAGATTTCTCACTGACGATCAACGAGATCAGATGCGGCAGATGGTTTGTTTCTATTACGTAGTCCTGTTGCTCATACAGCCGGTTGGATACGATGACTTCGCATGGATTTTCCTGTGCATCGATTGTTTTCTGCTGTAATCCAATATACACTTCGCTAAAATTCATCGGTGTCGGATTCCTTCTACCAGAATCCCCCAAAGGTCTTTGATCTGAATACTTTTATATAGGAAGAAACTGATAAATAATGCATAAAATACGGAGATGACTGCTGCCTCTGTAGGGGATGCCACACCGGTATAAATACATCCGAGGATAACAAGATAAGTTCCACGGTATAATTGACAACTTTAAACATTGCTTTTCCTCTTCGCGGGAATGCTGCAACGAATTGTTCGATTTTTATCGGAATACATCGTTTTGTACAGTAACTGACGCTCAAGAAACCTGCTAATTACTCTAATCATTTACTTTTTTCAGCTGACACCCTGCGGTAATTACATACCTTCTGTCAGTTCTATTACAGACTCTTGTGCAGTAACTCCAGTACAGTCTTCAGGTCTTCTACTCCCATCTGTCCCGGTGCGGATGCTTTTCCTGCTGCACCGAATGTCAATGCTGAACCGAACACTTCACCGCAGAGACGGCTGATTACGCCAGTTCCTGCCATAGACATGGTGATGATCGGACGATCTGCATGCTCTTCTGACATTTCTCTTGTTGCTGATAAAAGTGTCAGTACATCTTTTTTATTCTGCGGCATCACTGCAATCTTCGGAATATCTGCCCCCAGTTCCTGCATTTTGCAGAGACGGGATACAATCTCTTCCTGCGCCGGTGTCTTGTGGAAGTCATGATTGGATGCAACTACTTTCACACCTGTGGCATGCGCAGTTTCGATGATCTGTTTTACAGCCGTCTCTCCGGTAAATGCTTCTACATCTACAAGATCTATCTGTCCGCTCTTTGCTGCTCTTTCATTTAACGCCACGTAAACATCTGTCTCAATTGCTTTTTCTCCACCTTCTTTTGCGGTACGGAAGGTAAATAACAGTGCAATCTCTCCGATTACATTTCTCAATTCTTTTGCAGTCTCTTCTACCTGATCGAAATCGAAGACATTTTCATACCAGTCTACACGCCACTCGATGATGTCTGCTCCGATTGTGCAAATATTTTTTCCTGCTTCCAGGATCTCTTCTTTTGTTACTCCGACGATTGGAACACAGATCTTCGGTGTTCCTTCGCCAATGGTTATATTTCTTACTTTTACTGGATTCATGTATTTTGTTCCTCCTGTTTTCCGATAACTGCTGCTTCTTTCGTGTACACATTACCTGTTTTATTTTTCAGTACGTGCTAATAGTTTACCATATCTCAGATTGACAAACAAAGCCCAAACCACACCGATCACAGTGATTACAACATTCATTAAAATAACGGCTGTCGCGCTCATTTTCGCAGCGGCACTTAAGATCGTGTAGTTACAGAGGCTGGATGCGATCACGACAAGGCTGGTGATCGTTCTTTTAATAGGAAGGAAGCCGTCTGCACAATCCCTCGAGACTGCAGGCAGCTTTCCTGCTTTTGCATTTTGTTCTGATTGATTGGTCTTTTTTTCGCACATCTCTTTACCTTCCTTTCTATTCGTGTTATATTCAATGTTGATTAATCAACATTGAGGTGTTTTTATGGATGATCGTTTTGAAAAATTAACAACAAATGTTGCGCAGATTCATAAGAGTATTCAGAAAATCAAGAAGATCTATATGCAGTCACAGGGACTTAAGAGTACCCATGTCATGTGTCTTTACTATCTGTCTGATCATCCGGACGGCTTAACTGCTGCCGGATTATGTGAACTATGCAAAGAGGATAAAGCCGGTATTTCCCGCATCTTAAATGATCTGGAGAACCGGAACTTCATTGCTTATGAAGCGACCGGAGCAACGCACCGATACCGTTCCCGTGCCCATCTGACAGATGCCGGAATGGCATGTGCCAGAGAAATGCGCTCCTTTATTTCCCATGCGTTAGAAGAAGCAAGCAAAGATATTGCCGAACCGCAGCGGAAGATTTTTTATAAGACATTATTTACCATAGCTGATAACCTGGAGCATTTAAGTCAGGAACTCTGTAAATAAGAATCATTTTTATTAATCAAAAGTTTTCCAGAAAGCAAACTGCAGCTGGAATACTATTTTTTAAGAAAGGATACACTCATGCATACTTTAAGAAAAATTTACTGCCGTACATTTCAGACGGTATTTAAGATTGCACTTCCCTTTCTCCCGTACCGCACGCCGGAGATTGTCCCAAGTGTGAAGAAACTCCCGGAGATCATCCGGGCAAATGGCTCTTCCCGCGTCCTCATTATTACGGATGCCGGGATTCGCTCTCTCGGATTGACGAAAAGATTGGAAAATGCCTTAACAGCGGCAGATATTCCATACACAATCTACGACAAAACAGTTGCCAATCCAACAACAACCAACGTACAGGAAGCACTGGCTCTCTACAAAAAGAATAACTGTGATGCCCTGATTGGATTTGGCGGTGGCTCCAGTATGGACTGCGCCAAAGCTGTCGGTGCCCGCATTGCAAAGCCGAAGCAGTCACTTGCGAAGATGAAGGGAATCCTGAAAGTACATAAGAAACTTCCACTCTTGATTGCTGTTCCAACAACAGCCGGAACCGGAAGTGAGACAACGCTTGCCGCTGTCATTGTAGATGCGCAGACTCGTTACAAATATGCGATCAACGATTTTCCTCTGATTCCTCGCTATGCGGTTCTTGATCCGAAAGTCACCTTGAGTCTTCCGCCATTTATCACTGCAACAACCGGTATGGATGCGCTGACACACGCGGTTGAAGCATTTATCGGGAACTCAACTACTTACGCAACACGGAAAGATGCGCTTATGGCTGTACAGCTTATTTTTGAAAATCTGGATACAGCTTACCACGATGGTAAGAATGTAAATGCAAGAAGAAATATGCTTCACGCCTCTTACTATGCCGGCTGTGCATTTACCAAATCCTACGTCGGTTACGTTCATGCAATCGCTCACTCGCTGGGTGGTCAGTATAATGTGCCGCATGGACTTGCCAATGCGATCCTGCTTCCTCATGTTCTGGAAGAATACGGAGAATCCATTCACAAAAAGCTGAAAAAACTTGCCATTGCAGCCGGTATTGCAACAAAAGAAACTCCTGCCCCGCAGGCTGCCGCTGCATTTATTGATGCGATCAAAGAAATGAAACGGACTTTTGGAATCGGCAATACAGTTGCCGAAATTCAGGAAACAGATATTCCAAAACTTGCCCACTATGCGGACAAAGAGGCGAATCCGCTCTATCCCGTTCCGGTCCTGATGAATGCAAAAGAACTGGAAAAATTTTATTATATGCTCATGCCAGAGGAGGACTGAAATTATGACTGAAACACAGATTCATGAAATTGTTACTGCGCAGCGGGAGTATTTTTACACCGGCGCAACTTTAGATATTGATTTTCGCATCAACGCACTGAAGAAATTAAAAGCTTATGTGCAGTCTCACGAATCTGAGATTGCAAAAGCGATCGCACTTGATCTTGGGAAAAGTTCTTTTGAAAGTTATATGTGCGAAACCGGTATGGTTTTAAGCGAGCTTACACACATGTTGAAACACACACGCTCTTACGCGAAAGAAAAGCGTGTCCTGACTCCACTCGCACAGTTCCATTCCAGAAGCTACAAGAAGCCATCCCCTTACGGTGTGACTCTCATCATGAGCCCATGGAACTACCCATTCATGCTCACGATCGAGCCTCTGATAGACGCTATTGCAGCTGGTAATACTGCCGTTTTAAAACCAAGTGCTTACTCACCGCATACAAGCGAACTCATTAAAAAAATGGTTGCTGACTGCTTTGATCCGCAGTTTGTGACTGTCGTAACCGGTGGCCGTGCGGAAAACACCTGTCTTCTTGGCGAACATTTTGACTATATTTTCTTCACCGGAAGTCAGGCTGTCGGCAAAGAAGTTATGCGCCAGGCATCTGCAAACCTGACTCCGGTCACACTGGAGCTCGGCGGCAAAAGTCCATGTATTGTTGAAAAAAGTGCAAACCTGAAACTTGCTGCAAAGCGAATTGTCTTCGGAAAGTTCTTAAATTGCGGACAGACCTGTGTTGCTCCGGATTATATTTACTGTGACCGCTCCATCAAGATCGACTTGATCCACGAGATCAAAAAACAAATGCAAAAACAATACAAATCAGATCCTCTTTCCAATAAAAATTATGGAAAGATTATTAATGAGAAACATTTTGACCGTATTCTTGGGCTGATTGAACAGAATAAAGTCGTATATGGCGGGCAGAGCGACCGCAGTCGTTTAAAGATTGCACCAACACTTATGGATAATGTTACTTTCGATGATGCAGTCATGTCAGAAGAAATCTTCGGACCGGTACTGCCGATCCTGACTTACGACAACCTTGATATGGCTATCGAAAAAATAAATTCCATGCCTCACCCGCTGGCTCTTTATCTGTTTACATCTGATAAAGCTATCGCAAAAAAAGTGACTTCCCACTGCGGTTTCGGCGGCGGCTGTATCAACGACACGATCATCCACCTTGCCACAAGTAATATGGGATTTGGCGGCTTCGGTGAGAGCGGCATGGGTTCCTATCATGGATTGGATGGATTCCGCACTTTTTCGCATTACAAGAGTATTGTTGATAAGAAAACCTGGTTGGATCTTCCAATGCGCTACCAGCCTTGCCGCAAGATTCACGACAAGCTGATCCATATGTTCCTGCGGTAAGTGTTTCCTCCATTTGCAAAATTGATATCTGCATTGTATAATGTGGACACACTCCTAGGCTGAGTTTTTCCGGTTAAACAGGGAGACAGAGGGGACAAATTTATGAAACACAAACACCAGAGAAATAAAATTCAAAGCAATAAAACGCAAAGCACCCATAAACAACACAATCAAAATTATTCACTCAGCAGCTCAGGGCACAGGCGCCATAATAGCAGATCAGCTGTCTCTACACAGGTGCGCCGCCAGAAGCGTCTGCGTTGTGTGCTGACTGTCATTCTTCTGATCCTGCTTGCAGTTCTTGGTGCTGTTATCTTCTATAAACAGAAAGTACAGAAACAGGAACGTGCTCAAATTACAGCCACAAAGCAAGCCAAAGAAAAAAAAGCAGAGGAAGAAAAGGCTAAGGCTGCAGAACAAAAAGCGAAAGCGCAGGAAGCTGCTAAAAAGAAAGCAGAAGAAGCGAAAAACTCACGTTTTAATAAGGATGTGCAGACTGCTGAAAATACAGCGACCGAACAGGATCATAAGACAAACGGTCTGTCGATCTGCATGTATCACTACGTTTATGATAAGAATAATCCACCGAAAGAGCAGTTGAACAACAACTTCATCGAAGTTCATGATCTCGAAGCGGAACTGAAATACCTGACAGAAAATAACTACTACTTTCCTACCTGGGAAGAAGTCCGAAAATATGTCAAAGGCGAACTGCTTCTTCCAAAGAAGAGCGTTGTACTCACTTTTGATGATGGTGCGTACAGTTTCTTAAATCTGGGTATACCGCTTTTCAACAAATATAAGGTCCCGGTAACTTCTTTCCTGATCGGTAATCTGGAAGGCAAGAAGAAGGTGAAGAAATATGCCAGCGAATATATGACATTCCAGTCCCATTCTTACAACATGCACCGGGGTGGCGGTAATATCGGACACGGCGGAATCTTCCCTGTCATGAACCACAATGATGCCGTTGCTGATCTTCAGAAATCGATCCGCATCGGTGGCAATTCCGATGCTTTTGCCTATCCGTACGGTGATTACAATGACAGTTGTATCCAGGCTGTAAAAGATGCCGGTTTCAAATGTGCGGTTACAACCGAATACGGTCGTGCCAAAGTCGGAGATGATCCACTTGTACTTCCTCGTATACGTATGTTAAGAGGTCAGTCTTTAGACAGCTTCAAAAAACTGGTTGAGTAGATTACTCCACCAATAAGCAGAATACCAAGCACTGTTCCTGCGACTTTTCGAAGGAGCAGTGTTTTTGCTTGCTCTCTTTCTTTTTTCTTCTGCTCTTTCTTTATCTGCCTGGAACTGATATCGTCATTATCATCTTTTATAAATGGACGGATCAATGGCTCAACCAGCTTCTCCAGCACAGATTTTTTCTTTTGTACTGTAAAATGAATCGTTTTCACTGCCACATTTCCGGTCTGATCTTTTGCCTCTGCGATCACCTCATAATCACCTGCTTTCTTAATCGAAAATCTGGTCCTTGCTTTCCCTTGAACATGCTGTTGTTCTTTTCCATTAATCTGCACCTTTCGGAGTATATCTTCTGCATCTTTAACTCCAATTTTAAATGTAAGATGTCCTTCATACTTTTCTCCTTCCTTTACGCCTTCAAACACAATCTCCGGTGCTGTATGATCAATTGTAAATACTGCTTTTGCGTGTGAGGTATTCCCGGCACGGTCTGTCGCATGTACTTCCAGTATGTGCTGTCCTTCTCTTGTCACTCGTTCTCCCATCGAATATAATCTTCCATCCAGCCTTACTTCATAATCGTAACCGGTAAAATCCTGTATGAGTTCTTCTTTTCTGTAATTCCATTCAAAGCTTTTTAGTTTTGCCTGATCCAGCGTATCCACATACCGGATCACCGGATTCTCCTGATCTACAATCACCTGAGCTGTCTGCTTTACTTCGTATCCTGCAGCGTCTTTTGCGTAAATATGCAGCCGGTAAATTCCATCTTCACGCAGTCTGTGAACACTTCTCTTCATCTCTCCATGATCTTCCCACACCAGTAATTCCTGTGACTGCTTCCTGCCCTTTGTATTTTCATATTTTATTTCTGCATGAAATTCATCCAACACATTCTCTTCCTGCACCCTGTACACAGCAGTCAACGGTCTGCTTGTGATCATATATGGCGTCACGCCTCTGATTTCAGCTTTTGGGGACTGATTATCAATATAAAGATTTCTTTCCTGTCTGTTCTGATTACCGGCATGATCTCGCGTCTCAAAAAGAACCCGCACCGGTTTGCCATTTCTTGAAGACTGCCGGATCACAAAATTTCCACCTGCCTTTCCTATCTCTGCCTGCTTCTCTCCATTTACATAGCATGATATGTTTTTTATGCCGCTGTATTCGTCTTTTGCATTTACATGTACTGTCGTTTCATTCCTGTGCCAGCTTTCAAATCCTCCATCTGCCGATACTTGAAGTTCCGGAGCAGACAGATCGATTCTGAATGTTTTCTGCCACTGGAAATCCTCTTGTTTTTCACCGTTTTCATCTTCCATCCACACGTCCAGTTCCTGTTCTCCCTGCCGGAACCAGTCTTTCGGAATGGTATATTTCTTATTTTCTTCCGTGAGTTTTCCTTTTCCCAGTACTTTGTCCCCCTGTGTCAGCCGGAAGACTGTCTCCCCCCGTTTACTGACATGATGAAGAGTCACTTTCGGAATAGTCACATAATAACCATTTTCACCATCCGGCTCTGAACATTCTTTTTCAAATTTGATAATCGGCTCCGGTGGTGTCGGCTCTGGTTCCGGCGACGGCTCTGGTTCCGGCGTTGGTTCTGGCGACGGCTCCGATTCTGAACCTATTGCCTCTGCTTCTCTTCTGATCGTGATTTTTCCTACAGCCTTGTCTCCTGCATAAGACGGCATTGCCTGTTGTGCATAGATCATCGTGAGTACAAGTATCAGACACCCGATTGTTTTTATTCTTTTTCGCATACTTTTTCTCCTTTCATCTGAAATCCCTGTTCCTGTAAAAGTTTCCGGAAATCTTCATTTTTCTGTATGTCCGTTCGATTTTTCACAGCTCTTTCTAATGCCTTTCTGCATGCTCTGCGGTTTTTTTCTTTCTCTTTGCATGTCACGCGCAATTTTAATACCTGTAATTCCACGGAATCCGGATACTCTGTCACTCCTTCCCGGATTCTGCGCATAGCATCATCATTTTTCTTATCTGCCAGAAAAAGCTCTGTCACTTTGCGGTACAATTCTTCTCTCTCTGCTCTTTTCCCTTCCACTGCAAGCAGTTCTTCATACATTTTTGCAGCGTCACTCTTTTTTCCATTCTGTTCATATGCCATTGCCATCCACTGCGTGACCTCTTCCTGCCCTTCTTTCTCCCCAAGTGCCCGATATTGTATCCCAAGCCTCAATAATTCTTCCCGCTGTTCTTTCGCATCCAGACAGGTATATCCTTTGAGTACACACCGGTAGTAAATGGCATCTTCTTTCTCTTCCAGCAGAAGTGCCGTCTGTTCAAGAGCCTGTTTTAGTTCTTCCTCCGGAAGTGTCTTCTCTGCAAGGCAGGCAGACACAGCTGCCATCCCTGCGGCGATCCCACTCTCTTTATCTGTCTTCTTTGTTCCGGCACACGCCGCCTCGAAATGCTGTCTGCTCTTCTCATAATCTTCCAGTTTCAAAAAATACAGGCTGCCAAGCTCCATTTCTGTAGTCTGCATCTGTTCTGCGGTTTCTTTTTTACCGGCTGTATATGCAGCAGCCTCTTTTTCATCTATCCCTGTTTTGGTTTCTGCTGCTTTTACATCGTTCCCGGAATTTATAGCATGGGATTTTTCTGAATATGAATTTGTAGAATGGGAATTTCCGGCAAAGATACTTCGCCCAAGTATGATTACAACTACTGCTGCAGCTATATAGAGCCATTTACGAAAATATTTTCCTTTTGATCGTTCTTTTTCTTCTTCGTTTTTGTATGATGGAATCATGCGCTTAATTTCCTGCGCAGACTGACAGGCTTTCTTTGACTGCCGGTTCAGACATCTGGAAATAATCTTTTCCAGTTTCAGAATTTCCTTTTTGTTAAGATCTGGCAAAACTTCTGTCTCTGCCAGTAAATATTGATACGTGCGTGCCAGTCCGTACAAGTCTAATGTAACACTCGCGCGCTGATAGTAGGCTTCTTCCTCCGGCAGGAAATGCTCTCTTATAGTCCGCTTCTGCATACGGATCAACATCTCCTGGTTGGATGCCGCCTTCAGATCAAGGAAATACAATTCCTCATCTTCTGCTATGATCATGCTGTATGGATTCACATACTGATAACAAGGTGCACCCCTGCACTTGTGCACACACGCAAGTGTTCCTGCCATCTTACGCATCCATGCAAATAACTGTTCTTTCTCTATCTCTTTTTCTTCCCGTATATAACGGATGAGCGTTCTTCCTCTTACATACTCTGAACTGACATAACAACTCTCGCTGTGTTCGATCAGACGGAGTACATCGTATCCTTGTTCATATGCCATGTTGTTCTCCTTTTTATGAAATTTTATGTTGAGTTTTGTATTGGATTTTAATCTGATTGATTCTTTTAATCTGATTGATTCTTTTGATCTGACTAAATAATTATTTAGAATTTCCTCTGACTCTCTAAGACTTATTGAGTGATTCTTATCATACTGGATTTATTTCTAAAATGCAAGCATTTTTTCTTCCGCAACCATAAATCTACCGACAGCTTCCTCCGGATGCTATAGTAACGAAAAGCGCCTTCTCACAAATGCCGGGGAAGACATCTGGAGAAGGTGCTATTGTCAATCACATTCTAGTTGTATTATAGCATTTTCATACAATTTAATAAAATAAGTTATTTTTATATATTCAATTACTTATAGAATACATCTATGCCTAGCGTTGACTCAGTTCTTTTGGTGTATACAAATGACGTGGAATACCATCTACCATGACCGGTGACACATCTCCCTGGATCAACGGTCTTACATAAGAAATAAATTCGCCGGTGACATATGTTCCGTCTTCAGTAACCCACTCTCTCGGAACTAATTTCTCGTCATTGGCAATCTTGTGAACATCTTTGACTTCGGTTCCACACTGATAAGGATCATCGGAAAGTCGCTGTAGAACAACCATTTTACCGGAATCTCCTTCATCTGCTGCTTTCACTGCTGCACCGCCTACCTGATAAGCTTCCAGAATATCTACTCTGGATGAACAGTGGGACGCAGATCTCTGCAAAGTGCTTAACTCAATGGCACGTGTCTTGCATCCGATCTCGCCCGCAATATAGCTTGCAAGATAAGAAGCTGTACCGGATAACTGTTTGTGACCGAATGCATCAACAAAATCAACGCTGTTTCCAAGTTCACATACATATTTGCCATCTGCTGTTCGTATTCCTTCCGATACAGCAACAACTACGGATGGCTTCTTCTCGAGCAGTTCACGCACACGTCTGCCAAATTCAGCAATGTCAAATGGCAGCTCCGGCAGATAGATCATATCCGGTCCTTCGCAGTCTTCGCCTGCCGCAAGTGCACAAGCACCGGTAAGCCAGCCTGCGTTTCTTCCCATGATCTCTACAATGGATACCAGCCCTTTGCTGTATTCCAGGCAGAAACTGTCACGGATGATCTCTTTCATAGACGTTCCGATATATTTTGCCGCACTTCCAAATCCCGGTGTATGATCCGTCAGCGCCAAGTCATTATCGATAGTTTTCGGGCAGCCTACGAAACGTGTCGGATGTCCGGTAATGATCGCATAATCAGATAATTTTTTGATCGTATCCATGGAATCATTTCCACCGATATAGATAAATGCTTCTATGTCAAGCTTATCCAGGATTGCAAAAATCTTCTCATAGACGCTCTGATCTTCGTGTATTGCAGGCAGTTTATAACGGCAGGATCCTAAAAACGCTGCCGGTGTACGTTTTAACAGCTCCGCATCAAGCTCTGTCTTGATATGATCCGACAGATCAATGTATTTTTCCTGCATTAATCCCTGAATTCCGTGCAGCATTCCATACACTTTCTTTGCTCCACGATCTTTTGCCGTGCGGTAAACACCCGCCAGACTTGAGTTGATTGCCGCTGTCGGTCCTCCCGACTGTCCTACAATTACATTTCCTTTCATAATTTATCTCTCCTTTCCTTCAGGCAGATGAGACTGTGCATAGGCTAATCCGCGCAGACAACCGTTCCCCGTTACATTAAATACCTGTCCGCCCTCGGCCTCTACAGTCAGACTGCAATGATTTTTACAAACCTCACAATTAAAATGAAATACTTCTACTTTTTTCTCCATATCTTTTCGTTCTACTCCTCATCTCTCGCCCAGTCAAAAGCGTAGCGGACTGCTTTATTCCAGCCTTTTAATCTCTTCTTCCGTTCTTCTTCTGTAATCGCCGGTGTAAATGTATGATCCACTGCCCGATTTTTCCGGACATCTTCTTTGTCTTTCCAGTATCCGACCGCAATTCCTGCCAGATATGCTGCTCCCATTGCAGTTGTCTCCACACATTCCGGCCGTTCTACCGGTGCTCCTGTCAGATCTGCCTCTGCCTGCATAAGGAAATTATTAGCACTTGCGCCTCCGTCTACTTTTAATTTGCTTAGATGAATACCAGAATCTGCCTCCATCGCTTTTAATACGTCATTGACCTGATATGCTATAGATTCCAGTGTGGCACGGATCACATGATATTTGTTCACACCACGTGTCAGTCCTACGATCGTTCCTCTTGCATATTGATCCCAGTGCGGCGCTCCAAGTCCGGTAAATGCCGGTACAACATAGCATCCGCCTGTGTCCGGAACTTTCTGTGCCATATATTCGGAATCTTCGGACGCATCGATAAGACGCATCTCATCGCGTAACCACTGGATTGCCGCACCACCGATAAAAATAGAACCTTCCAATGCGTAATTCACTTTGCCATCCAGTCCCCATGCAATTGTTGTAACAAGCCCATTCTGGGAAAATACGGGTTTCTCTCCTGTATTCATCAGAAGGAAACATCCAGTTCCATATGTATTCTTCGCTTCTCCCGGCTGATAGCAAGTCTGTCCAAAAAGTGCTGACTGCTGGTCACCTGCCGCTCCTGCGATCGGAATCTTCCCACCAAGGAACTGTGAATCCGCATAACCGTAAACACAGCTTGAAGGCTTCACTTCCGGAAGCATAGATGCCGGGATATCAAGTATTTGTAATATTTCCTCATCCCACGACAATGTATTGATGTTAAATAACATCGTCCGGGATGCGTTGGAATAATCGGTTACATGGACTTTTCCTTTTGTCAGTTTCCAGATCAGCCATGTCTCGATCGTACCGAACAGCAATTCCCCATTCTCCGCTTTTTCTCTTGCTCCTTCTACATTTTCTAAGATCCAGCGAATCTTCGTTCCGGAAAAATAGGCATCAATGATCAGTCCTGTCTTCTCTCTGATCTTATCTGTCAGCCCCTGTTCTTTCAATCCGTCACAATATTCGGCAGTTCTTCGGCACTGCCATACGATTGCCGGACAGATCGGTTCTCCGGTTGTCCGGTCCCATACGACAACCGTCTCTCTCTGATTCGTAATTCCAATTGCTGCAATATCTTCCGCTTCGGCACTGATCTTGCTCATTGCCTCTACCGCAACTCCAAGCTGTGTGGACCATATCTCGTTCGCATCGTGCTCCACCCAGCCCGGTTTTGGAAAATACTGTGTAAATTCCTTCTGTGCAAGACTCTTGATCTCGCCCTTTTCATTAAATAAAATGCACCGGTTACTTGTTGTCCCCGCATCCAGTGCCATGACATATTTCTTTCCGTTACTCATCTTCTCTGCCTCTCGTTATTTTCCGCTCCTGCTGTTAACAGAATTCTCCAATATTAATACAACTACAATACCAGTTCTAATTCCATAAAGACTTTGTACCTTAGATGTATGTACTTTAAATATATGCTATGGTGATATTATACCATAGCACAAAGCCTTTATACAATTATCAATGTGCGTTTCCATTGTATCTGTTCATTTATTACTCTTATGAAATACCGGCGAAGAATCCACCTGTGATGTTTCTGATGAAATAGAACAAAGAATGTGCCTTGGCACATTCTAGCGCCTGCGGCGTTGCTGAGCGCCTGTGACGCTCGTTTAGCAACGACCGAAGTGGAACGTAGACCGCTTGCGACATCATCATTGTACGCCGCAGTGCGCATCCTGCCAGAGGCTTTTTATATAATAGGAAATTGCATTTCCTATTATATAAAAAAAGCACTTCTCTCTGAAGTGCTTTTAAACGTGGGCGAGAGGATTCGAACCCCCGACCTTTTGGTCCGTAGCCAAACGCTCTATCCAGCTGAGCTACGCCCACATTTGCTGTTTTGTAACTGTGTTACTGTCTCACAGCAAAATTTATTATATTGCATATGCTTTCATATGTCAATACTTTTTTGATATTTTTTCAAATTTTCTTTTTGATTTTTTCAAAGCTTCTCATTCTGGCTTTTTATAAACTATTATAAGCCCTTTTAAGACAGCTTTTATATGCTATAATAATGCCTTCTTGAACAGTTTTTTGTAAATATTGTAATCTTCTTCTTTGAATACATTAAATACAACCCGCTCCAGCTTCGAACCGGTCAGGAAACGGTCTGCTGTATCGACTGCGATCTCTGCTGCCAGTTTATTCGGAAAATGGAATTCTCCGGTTGATATACAGCAAAATACAATATTTTTCAGTCCTTCTTTTTCTGCCAGTTTCAGACAGCTTACATAGCAGGATTTTAATTCTTCTTTTTGTTTTTCTGTTACCTTGAGTCCGACGATCGGTCCTACTGTATGGATGACATGCGCCGCCGGGAGATTATAGCCCGGTGTGATCTTTGCTTTGCCGGTCGGCTCTTCGTGTCCCTGTTCTTCCATCAGCTCTGCACAGGCATTACGGAGCTGGATTCCTGCTGCCGAATGGATCGCATTATCTATGCAACCATGACATGGAACAAAACATCCGAGAAGCTGACTGTTTGCTGCATTAACGATTGCATCTGCCTGAAGTCTCGTAATATCACCGCGCCACAGGCTCATCCGATCTGCATTACGCACCTGCCCGATTCCGAATTCTTCTGCCGCCGTCGGCAGTTCTTCGACCTTTACAAGGCCTTTTTCCTGTGCTTCTTCTGTAAGCAGTTCATCCTGTAATTCCATATAACCATTTAAAGCCGGTCCTGGGAAACGGACATTCATCAGACTTCTTAAGAGTCTGCGTTTTCCCACAGAATCCACCGGTTCTGCAAGGGTATCGTAGCTTCTGTTTTCATTTTTTAAATATTGAATTAAACGGCTGACTTTTTCTTCTTTTGTCATGAATATCACTCCGTAAATATAGTCGTATCCCGGCGTATGCTTCATACAGCTGTTCATAGCTCGTCCTACAGTTTGCCGGGCTGGTGGACGGAAGCTGTATGATTTCCATTCCTGTCTGCGCTTCACAGTAGCGTCTGTATAACTGCGCTGCCTTTGTTCCGGTTGCATAAATCTGTTCGATTGGTGCATAATCCAGTATCCGGTGCATATCGTTTGGTGTCGGATTTTTTATAGAGGCATCATCCGCGCCGTGGATCTCGCATCCTGCCAGCACATCCCATATGGCAATTCCGTGCTTCAACGCAAGTGCTTTCTTCTCTTCGATCGTCTCCGGTATCGGCTCTTTACATACATCCGCAATGACTTTCCAGAATCGATTGCGCGGATGTCCGTAATAAAATCCATTTTCCCGCGATTTTGGAGACGGCATCGTCCCAAGCATTAATATTTTTGAATGGCTGTCAAATACCGGTTCAAACGCATGTGTAATGTATTCCGTTTCTTTTTTTGCTGCCATGATTGCTTCCCCTTTCGTACATTTACCACGGGGTCTTATCTTTTTTCTGCTAAAGCCCGGCTCTATTACCACCGATTTCTTATCTTATTCCACAAGCTGCCCTGTACATATTCATAAGCTCTGTCATACAGGAAAAACGTAATCTGTCCTGCTGCCACAACACCCGCAAACATCCATACCGGAAGCGTTCTTGCAAATAATAATTTCTGAAAAAACCAGATACCCGGAAGATACATAACATTAAATACCAGATACTTGACAATCCAGAAAGCCACTGACTGTCTGCGTATATTTTCTTTTTTGCGGATTTTGAAATATGCCCACTCGTTAAATAAAATATACAATCCCATTGCCGCGTAAGTAAGGATGTAAAATTTATTCGGTGTCACAAAAAAGCCAAGAATGAGTGCGCCCACATAAAATGCCAAACTCATCTTCGCTCCTGCCTCCCGATATACAATTCCAACAAAATACGATGCCCCGGCAAGAAGGAACAGCGTATTGCTTTCTATGATATTGCCCAGATACAGGCACACAATGGTCACTGCAAGCATCAGGCCTGCAAATGCCAGTTTTCGCGTTCTTACATGCATGTGCAAAGATCGCCTCCCATACATTCACACATAGTATCCGCAAGCCAGAGATCACAGCAAAAATTTCCGGTACTGCAAGTTCCCGCAGAGCCATAACCGCCACCGTACGGATTTGACTGATACTGTCTGCCGGCATAGCTTAACTGGTTCATAAGCTGACGATACTGTAAATTATTTGGTTCCATATTTACTGCTTTTGCTGCATGCTCCTGCGCAAGGACATTGTTTCCCATACCCGCATTCGCTGCCGCACTCAAATAATACCATTCTGCATTTCGATCTTCCATACGGTTCAGCAGGTTCAGTGCCTCCTGATAACGACGATTATTGATAAAATTATAAACTGCCTGACGCTCTACACTAGTCGTACCGCCCGCACCGCCATAGCCACTATTTCCATAGCTACCGCTTCCTGTAGTATAACTTCCGGCATTCCCATATCCGTAATGATAACCGCCACCATTTTCACGTTCTTTTACAATCGTGTCATACGCTTCCTGCACTTCTTTGAATTTCTCTTCTGCAAGATCCTTGAGCGGATTGTCTACATTCGCATCTGGATGGTACTTTCTTGAAAGTTCTCTGTATGCTTTTTTTATTTCGTCATCCGTGGCTTCCGGTGATACACCGAGTACGTCATATGGATTTTTGTTCATTTTCTAACCTCTTATTCTTTCCTGTCTTGTTGGTCTTCTGTTGTCTTCTTTTCTTTTTGCTTCTGAAGCTTTCTGTAACGCTTCCACACTCCATCATATAATATATTTCGTAAAATGTCTATGTCTACGAGCAGCGGGAGCTGTTCAAATGCCGCACTTGCTTCACCGAGCATCATGCAAAGCATATTCCGGCAGCGTTCTTCATAATCCGGCTCCCTACAGATATTTTTCAGTGGATTATAGCTGCCTTCTTTCAAATCATTATCCAAATCGTCATAAGCATCCATAATATAAATATATTTACCAAGGTAAAATCCCATGCATCTTAATTTTTCTGCCCAGTGATCTTCTCTATAGATAAAGATTTCTGCCATAAGCCTGCCAAAACATCCGGCCGGCTCATCAATCATCGTCGATCCGTTCTTCTCATAAATGCTTAAGTTCTGCAGTTCTTCTCTGATCACCCGGCACTGCCTTGGATATTTTTGAATTGCCTTTTGCACACGGCGTTTTAATGCCTTGCTCCCGATCAACGCAGAAGCTTTGTGCTCGTCCTCCCAGTCATCAACCAGGTGATAATATGCCAGGATCAGATTCATATCTGCTGCATATTCAGTAAATTCATTATTTAAAAATAATTGCTTTTTAAATGGATGAACCTTGCATCTGCCTCTGGTTACATCCGGCTCTTTCTCATACAAAGAAGTCAGTATAATGATCAAAAATGTCATATCGTAGGTCAGCGTAAGCTGTCCGAGATGCCCATAATCTCTCTTCAATTGCTGACAGAGTCCGCAGTAATACCCTTTATATTTATGAAATTCTTTTACTTTCAGCTCTGGTTCGTAAGCCGTTACATATCCAAACATTTCTTTTCTCCTGCTTATGCTGACTGGTATTATAACAGATTTTGTGGAAAGTGACTATATTTTCATTGTGAAAGTTTTATGTTCATGGTATAATCACAATACATTCGTACTAATTGCAAAGGAGTAACCCTGCGCAAAAAGGCGTTCAGAACGTAAGTGCATTTTCAATGCCGTTTAAAGAAAGGAGTCTTGTAACCCCTTTTTAAGCTAACTCTGCCTGACGCCATGTGCGTCAGGTTTTTTAGTGTAAAATTATGGAACATTTGAAAATGCTGATCGACAAACTGAAAAAAGAACAGGCGCTTACGAAAGAGGAATGGGTAGAGCTGATTGAGGGGCGAAATGCCGAACTTGCCGAATATCTCTTCGCACTTGCCCGCGAAGAACGGCACCACTATTACGATCACGACGTATACGTCCGGGGACTGATCGAATTTACCAATTATTGCAAAAACGACTGCCTTTACTGCGGTATACGAAAGAGTAATTCTAACGCAAAACGGTACCGTTTAAGCGAAGAGGACATTCTCTCCTGCTGCGGGACCGGTTATGAGCTTGGTTTCCGCACCTTTGTCCTGCAGGGCGGTGAGGATGGATTTTACACAGATGAGAAGCTGGTACACATCATTTCCCGGATCAAGGAATTATACCCTGACTGCGCACTGACGCTTTCCATCGGTGAAAAATCCCGTGAAAGCTATCAGGCTTATTATGACGCAGGTGCTGACCGCTACCTGCTCCGTCACGAGACTGCAAATGCTGCTCATTATGCAAAGTTGCATCCTGCTTCGCTAAGTGCCGCGAACCGTCAGCAATGTCTGTGGGATTTAAAAGACATTGGTTATCAGGTGGGAACCGGTTTTATGGTCGGTTCACCGTATCAGACAGCGGAACATCTGGCTGAGGATCTTCTATTTATTAAGAAGCTGAATCCACATATGATCGGCATCGGACCATTTATTCCACACCACGATACGCCATTTGCCGATGAAAAAGCCGGAACGCTGGAACTGACACTTTTTATGCTGGGACTTTTGAGACTGATGCTCCCGAAAGTGCTGCTTCCTGCCACAACAGCGCTTGGCACGATCCATCCGAAGGGACGGGAACTGGGGATCCAGGCAGGCGCCAATGTCGTAATGCCAAATCTGTCGCCGGTGAGTGTCCGCAAGGATTATTCACTGTACGATAACAAAATCTGTACCGGAGATGAAGCTGCAGAATGTCGTTTCTGTCTGGAACGTCGCATGAAATCTATCGGTTACAATATTGTCACTTCGAGAGGTGACTCGTTGAACATTTAACAACTTATTTTATGGAGGAACATATCATGTATGATGTAAATTCAAAATGCGCGGATGATTTTATCAACCACGAGGAAATCTTAGAAACACTTGCTTATGCAGATGAAAACAAAAACAACAAAGAACTGATCGAATCATTGATCAAAAAAGCTTCTTTAAGAAAGGGCTTATCTCACAAAGAAGCTTCTGTTCTGTTAGCCTGTCAGGATGACGAGCTGAATGAGAAAATCTTCCGGCTCGCCGAACAGATCAAAAAAGATTTTTACGGAAACCGTATTGTACTTTTTGCACCGTTATATTTATCCAACTACTGTATCAACGGCTGTACTTACTGTCCGTACCATATGAAAAACAAACACATTGCCAGAAAGCAGTTAACACAAGAAGAGATCCGCAGAGAAGTTATCGCACTGCAGGATATGGGGCACAAACGTTTGGCACTGGAAGCGGGTGAAGATCCTGTGCACAATACAATGGATTATTATCTGGAATCCATCAAAACGATTTACGATATCAAGCATAAAAACGGTGCAATCCGCCGTGTCAATATTAATATTGCCGCAACGACAGTCGATAACTACCGTCTGTTAAAAGAAGCCGGAATCGGTACTTACATTCTTTTCCAGGAGACTTATCACAAAGAAAGTTATCTGCAGTTACACCCGACAGGACCGAAACACGATTACAACTATCATACAGAAGCTATGGATCGTGCCATGGAAGGCGGTGTAGATGATGTTGGTATCGGTGTGCTCTTCGGACTGGATAAATACCGCTATGAATTTGCCGGACTTCTGATGCATGCAGAACATCTGGAAGCTGCATTCGGCGTTGGTCCGCACACGATCAGTGTGCCGCGACTGCGTGATGCAGATGATATTGATTCCAGCTCATTTACAAATGGAATCGATGATGATACATTTGCAAAAATTGTTGCATGTATCCGCATCTCGGTTCCGTACACAGGCATGATCATTTCCACACGTGAAGGAATGAACACCCGTGAACGTGTTCTTCACCTTGGTATTTCTCAGATCAGTGGTGGTTCCAAAACCAGCGTTGGTGGATATTGTGAACCGGAACCGGAAGATGCAAAATCCGAACAGTTTGATGTCGTTGACAACCGTACGCTGGACGAAGTCGTACAGTGGCTGATGCAGATGGATTATATCCCAAGTTTCTGCACTGCCTGTTACCGTGCCGGAAGAACCGGCGACCGCTTCATGTCTCTGTGCAAGAGTGGACAGATCCAGAACTGCTGCCACCCGAATGCACTTATGACACTGGAAGAGTACTTAATGGACTACGCTTCACCGGTAACGAAAGCAATCGGTGACAAGCTGATCGATAAGGAAGTGCTGAATGTTCCGAATGAGCAGGTACGCAAGACGGTACTGGAGAATTTAAAACTTATCCGCGAAGATAACCGCCGCGATTTTAGATTCTAAAAAAGGGGACGGGGCTTTTCTAGAAAATCCCCGTCCCCTTTTTTTACCTTTTGTTTATCCACAACTCATCCACACAATTTATCCACAGAAGGAGGATTTCTTTATGAGTATGAACAATACACCTTCCGCTGAGCGTGTACACATCGGGATATTCGGACGCAGGAATGCCGGGAAATCCAGTGTGATCAATGCCATGACCGGGCAGGATCTGGCGATTGTATCAGATGTAAAGGGAACGACCACTGATCCGGTTTTAAAGGCGATGGAGCTTCTTCCGCTTGGTCCGGTTGTCATGATTGACACACCGGGGCTTGATGACGAGGGCGAACTTGGAGCGCTCCGTGTGCAGAAGGCTTATCAGATATTGAATAAAACAGATATTGCTGTTCTTGTTATGGATGCCACTCTTGGTATGACACCGGAAGATGAGGCTATCTTAAAACGAATCCAGGCGAAAGAGATTCCATTTCTGCTTGTGTTTAATAAGACGGATCTGCTTACCAGTGATACGCAAATCCAAAATACAGACGGTTACAGAGTCACTTCCGCACCAAATACTTCCATAACAGCACTTCGAAGACAAACTGCTGAAAAATACGGTATCCAGGAAGATCTGATTTTTTTTGTCAGTGCCTCTGATATGGATCACATTTATGAATTGAAAGAAAAGATTGCTTCCCTTGCCCCGTCCGATGACAATGACCACCGGATCGTAGCAGATCTGATCCACCCCGGAGATTTTGTTGTGCTTGTCGTTCCGATCGATAAGGCCGCGCCAAAAGGCAGACTGATTCTCCCACAGCAGCAGACAATCCGGGATATTTTAGACTGTGGTGCTACGGCGATTGTTACAAGGGATTCCGAACTGGAAGAAACCCTAAAAAAACACGGGACAAGGCCTTCGCTTGTCATCACTGACAGCCAGGCATTTGCAAAAGTCTCCAAGCTGACACCTGCCGATATACCGCTTACTTCTTTTTCAATCTTATTTGCAAGATATAAAGGAAATCTGGATACGGTTGTACGCGGTGCCAGTGCACTTGATAAACTTTCAGACGGTGACCGTATCCTCATCTGTGAGGGTTGTACACACCACCGTCAGTGCGAAGATATCGGGACGGTAAAGCTTCCGAACTGGATTCGTGAATACACGGGGGAAAATGTGGAATTTGATTTCAAGAGCGGAACAGAATTTCCACCGGATGTGGATAAGTATCAATTAATTATCCACTGTGGTGGATGCACACTGAATGAGCGTGAAATGAAATATCGTCTGAAATGTGCAGAAGATGCCGGTGTACCGATCACAAACTACGGAACTGCAATTGCATATATGAAAGGAATTCTGAAGCGGAGTACGGCGATATTTTCCGAGGATCTGTAATTTCCTTGATACCGGGAGCTTTTCGCTCTTCATTATCATAGAAGAATCTTATTTACAGACTTTTCTTCACAGTCGAGGGATTAATATGACAGAAACTGTTTGAACTGTGTTAAAATATAATTTTCAAATTCTTCAGCACATTAACGACCGGTTATATTAATAATGCATACTATAAGAGCCTGAACTTTCTTAAGCTATTTCCATTATTTTATGGATTATCACTTTGAAGTCAGGCTCTTATTCCTTTTCTCAGTCCATTCCTTAATCCGAGAATCTCTATTCACTTATTACCTGCAGCAATCTTTCCCCTTGCCAATACTTACATATATTGGATGTGCCAAAAACCTATCTACTTATTACTTGCTGCAATCTTCACTTTGCTCCACAGATTGCTGATGATCTTCTTCGTCTTCTCATTGTATTCAAAGACTTCATCTTTTTTATTATCCGTTCTCGGAATATATGCGTCGATTCCTTCGAACTCGCCACCTTTGCCGTGTAAATCCTCCATAACCTTTTTGTTGGCAGATGTATAGCCAACATAGCTAGAGTTATCATATGCGCCGTCGTAATCACTTGCATAATTGATAAATGCATGCGCAAGTTCAACGTTTTTGGCATTTTTCGGAATAACCATCGCATCGGACCACTGATTTGTTCCGCTGTCTGGAAGATAGTATCCCATTTTCGGATTTTCCGCCATGACATAAGTTGCATCTCCGGAATAGATAAGTCCCAGCGCTTTTCTCGCCTGTGCCATATTATCGATGATCTCATCCGTCACGATCTCCGGCTTCATCGTTCCCACGCATTTCAGGAGCCACTGGTAAGCCTTATCAATCTCTCCCTGATCACTGGTATTCATCGAATATCCAAGTGACTTTAACGCCATCATGAAAGAATCTCTCTCTGAATCATACAGGTAAATATCTCCTTTGTATTTCTGATCCAGGAAAATGTTATAACCTTCTTTTTTCAAATCTTCTTCGGATACCTTTGTCTTGTCATAGACAATCCCGACAGTTCCCCAGAAATACGGAACCGAATATTCATTTTTCGGATCATATGGCAGTCCTTTGACCGCTTTATTCAGCTTATCCATACAGGTCAGCTTTGATTTATCCAGTTTTTGTAAATATCCTTCGGAAATCAGACGCTCAATCATATAATCACTCGGAACGAGAATATCATACGCTTCTTTATTTGCGACTTTGATGTACATCTGTTCATTGGAATCAAAGTTCTCCAGCATAACTTTCGCACCGGTTTCTTTTTCAAAGTCCTGAATGATATGTTCACCGACATATTCTCCCCAGTTATAAATCCTGAGTGTCTGTCCTTCAAACGGACGTTTGTTCTGTGCTCCACCGAACTGCGCAACACATATGACCGCAACCAGCGCCGCACAGACGGCTGTGACCGGTATCCACATTCTCCTTCTTCTGACTACATCTGTCTTCTTTCTTTTGCTTGCCAGCATTGGCATAATATTGATCACCAGAAGTACGATCGTAATAATCATAACAACAAGCGTAGAAATGGCGTTAATGCTCGGATTCACACGTTTGCTCATTGTATACACCATAATACTTAAGTTCTTTACACCTTGTCCGGTTACGAAATAAGAAATGATAAAATCATCTACGGACATGGTAAATGCAATCAGCGCTCCGGACACGATTCCCGGTGTGATCTGTGGCACAATAACTTTCGTCAGAGCCTGCCACGGTGTCGCCCCAAGGTCCATTGCCGCATCTGCCAGGTTCGGATCCAGTGAGCGGATCTTCGGCATCACGGAAAGCATGACATATGGGATACAGAATGCAATGTGCGCAAGCAGCATCGTCACATAGCCTTTTTCCACACGGAATGTGATAAATAACAGCATAAAGCCAATCGCTGTTACAATTTCCGGGTTCATAAGCGGCAGATTATTGACCTGATCCATCAGATCACGCACAACTTTTTTTGACTTACTTATTCCAATTGCAGAAATTGTTCCTACAATTGTGGAAATAATTGTAGCCAGCACCGCCACACTGAATGTTGTAGAGAGCGCCTCCATCATATCGCTGGAATCCAGCATATGCCGGTACCAGCGCAGTGAAAATCCGGTAAAGCTTGTCAGTGATTTTCCATCGTTAAATGAAAAAATAATCATATATAATATCGGAAGGTAGAAAAAGATGACTGAAAGTACCATCAAGATCTTCCCGATCCGTCGTTTCTTTTGTTTCATCTTTTATACCCCCTTTCCGCCCTGATTATGCTGCTCCACTTTCCGTACAGCCATCATCAGAAGCATCATAATAATCGCCATGATCATAGACACCGCACTTCCAAAATTCCACTCTCCGACTGTGATAAACTGGTTTTCGATCATATTTCCGATGAGGAAATACTGACCGCCTCCAAGCAGCTTCGGAATAAAGAACGAGCTGACTGCCGGAAGGAATACGAGCGTAATTCCATTAATTACTCCCGGCATGGAAAGTGGCAAAGTAATTCTGCGGAAAGTCTGTGCGGGACTGGCCCCGAGATCCGCACTCGCTTCGATCAGCGAATAATCCATCTTGCTTAAGGACGTCTGGATCTGCAGGATCATAAACGGAAGGAAGTTATATACCATACCGAGCAGTACGGCGCCCTCTGTATAGAGAAGCTCTACATTTCCAAGTCCGAAAAATCCAAGTATTTTCTGAAAAATACCACCGTTGCTCAGAAGTCCGATCCATGCGTATGTTCGCACAAGCATGTTGATCCACATCGGCAGTGTAATGCATAAAATCAATATATTCTGTACTTTTTCTGTGCTTCTTGCTATATAATATGCGATCGGATAGCCGAGAAGCAGACATAAAACGGTTGTCTTCACCGCAATCAGTATGGAACGCCAGAGGATTAATAAGAAATCCGGATCGGTAAAAAATTTGGCATAATGTTCCAGTGTGAACGAGAAAGAAATGATGCTGTTGCCTTGATTCATTACAGAATACAGTGCGATCAGTGCCATCGGAAGAACAAGCATCATCACTGCCCACACGATATACGGCCATGCAAGCTGCTGAAAACGTTTCATCTAGTACACCACCTTTGACATGACATGAATATCTTCCGGGAAGAATGTCAGGCCGACCTCCTGTCCTTCCTCCGAATAATCAGTCGTATGGATCTTAAATTCGCGACCGGTTGTTGAAAATGTGATCTGATATACACCTTCTGTCACTTCTTCCGGTTCAAAGTCATAATCTACACTGATGTCCACACTTTGATCTTCATCGCTTAACTTCCAGCCCTGTGCATTTGCCCATGTTTTCAGATCTGTATCCAATGCCTGTGAATCATTGATCTCATCTACTGTTTTGAAGAAGTTGAACGCCATAACCGCTTCATTTGCCTTTTCATTCTTAACGAACGGCTGGTTGACTACAAAGATTGTTCTCTCGATGCTTGTTCCATCTGCGGTTGTAAATGTAACCGGATACTGTCCTTCTTCTTTCTCCAGTTCGTATTCTACTTTTGCAATGGATATATAATCATCTGTCTCTACTTCCCATGCCTGCGCATTGGAGAACGCGATAATCTCTTTATCATCCATTTCTTCCACATCGTCAACATCAACATAGAAGTTGTTTGCACTGATTTTTTCTTTTCCGTCTTCACTTGTCACTTCGTGGTTGCGGATGACACGCATATTTACCGTAACGCTGGTCCCCGGAACTGTCTCCACCATGATTTCATAATGAACACCTTTGAACAGCACACTCAAAACTTCTCCGGTCATCTTACCGTCTTTTACATCTACAATATCAATATCTTCCGGACGGATGACAACGTCTACTTTTTCATTCTTCTTAAATCCATAATCCACGCAGTCAAATACAATATCATCAAACATGACTTTATAATCATCAATCATCGTTCCTGATAAAATGTTGCTTTCACCGATAAAGTTCGCTACGAAACGGTTTGCCGGTTCATTGTAAATATCCTGCGGCGAACCGATCTGCTGGATCTCACCATTTTTCATAACAACGATCTTATCCGACATCGTAAGTGCCTCTTCCTGATCATGTGTTACGAAAATAAAGGTGATACCGACCTCCTGCTGGATCCGTTTCAACTCATACTGCATCTCTTTTCTGAGTTTCAGGTCAAGCGCAGCAAGCGGCTCATCAAGAAGCAGCACTTTCGGCTCATTGACAAGCGCTCTTGCAATTGCAACACGCTGCTGCTGGCCTCCTGAAAGCAGTGTTGTATTCTTGTCTTCAAATCCTTCCAGTCCGATAAGCTTTAACATCTTCATGACTTTCTGGTCAATGATGTCTTTTCCGACTTTTTTTATCTTAAGCCCAAATGCAATATTTTCATAAACACTCAGATGTGGAAAGAGTGCGTATTTCTGAAACACCGTGTTCAGTTCCCGCTCATACGGCGGCTTATTACTGATCTCCTCGCCATCAAAAATCACACTTCCTTCGTCTGCTTCCAGGAATCCTCCCAGAATCCGAAGAAGTGTTGTCTTACCGCAGCCACTTGGCCCGAGCAGTGTTACAAATTCATTTTCATAAATGTCAAGATTGATTCCTTTTAACACAACCTGGCTGTCAAAACTTTTGACAATGTTGCGGAATTCAATGATCTTATTCTCTTCCATCTCACGTCTCCCTTCTATAATCTGTCAGCTATAATATCTCAGCCTTTTATCGTTCTCGTCTGTTTAAAACATCGGCGGGTTGGTGATCCACAATACTTTTGCTTCCCCGCTCCCATGATTATATAAATAATGGCTTCTGGAACCATCCATATAAAACGTTTCCTTCGCCTTTACTTTATATTTCTTCTTGCCACGCACAATTGTTATGCTGCCTTTTAATACATAGCCAAATTCTTCTCCCTGAAACGCCGACACTTCCCGGCTTTTCTGATGTGGCGCCAATGTTAAAATAATAGGCTCCATCTGGTTCTTTTGTGCATTAGGCACAATCCACTCAATCTGAAAACCTTCCTGTTCATCCACAAAAAAATCCTGCTGTCCGAATACAATCTGATGCTCTTCTTCCTCATGGAAAAAGTCTGACAGATTACTTCCAAGCGCTTCCAGAATATCTTCCAGCGTTGCGATACTCGGCGTTGTCAGATTTCTCTCCACCTGGGACAGAAAGCCTTTTGACAGCTCGCTTCTGGATGCCAGATCATTCAGCGTCAGGTCATTTTGCAAACGCAGTTCTTTCAATTTCTTTCCGATATCCACCCTATCACCTCCGAGATATATTTTCGTTCTGGAGTTTTCTATTACTATACTTTATGTTCAAAATTACCGAACAAAGTTTATTATACACGGTTACGGGAATATTTCAAGAGATTCACAGATTTTTTGAAGCCTGGTTCTAGTTTTTTTGGATATTTTTTCAAAAAAATTAAAACCTGTATTTCCCACCAGATGGCAACTTGCTGAAAACTGCATTATAATACAAGCAAGGACAGAACCCTAAAAATCAAGGCTCTGTCCTTCTTTTTTTCATCATTATCTAATATTTTCTTCTATCTTCCCATATGGAATATCGGGCTGATCTTCTTATAGATCAAAAATACGATCAACGATACCAGCACACCTTTTAACAGGTTAAATGGCACGATTGCAAAGATTACAAGCGTTGTAACGCTTGTAATGTGGCTGTTCACTGCTGTTCCCATGCCAACCAGTGCATCCATCGGCATCTGGAACGCTTTTGCATAAGCCGGTAATAATACGTATGCATTAAGGAAACATCCAAGGATTGTCATAAATAATGTTCCGCTAATCATACCAACGATAGCGCCTGTGCGGTTATGCTTTTTCTTGTAGATCAGACCTGCCGGTACCACAAATGCGCATCCGATCAGGAAGTTAGCAATCTCACCTACCCCTGCTGTCATGGTTCCATTTACCGCAAAGTTCAGAATGATCTTGATGAATTCAATCGTTGCTCCTGCCAGTGGTCCCATTGCAAAACATCCGACTAATACCGGAACTTCACTGAAATCGATCTCGTAAAAAGATGGTGCAAACGGAAGCGGAATCTCGAAAAGCATTAATACTAATGCAATTGCAGATAACATTCCAACCTGTGCCATTACACGGATCTTTGTCCTGTTCTTTGTCTGTGCTGCTGCCATTGTTTTTGTACTTGTACTCATATGTTGGTCTCCTTTAAAATACTTATATTTAGAAAGAAAACTTCCGGAACTATGCATTACATCTTGCTGAAGTTTTTATATAGTAAGAAAATCAATTTCCTATTGCAACAATAAAACCCCGGTATCAAACAAAATACCGGGGTAATAATATTGCTTTTTCTATGCATAACTCTTCTCTCATCCAGACTTTACTGTCGGTATCGGAATTACACCGATTCAGCCGGTACGTATCATACCGGGTCGCGGACTATACCGCCGGTTGGGACTTTCACCCGACCCCGAAGAATCTTTCTCTTTGTTTTTTATTATAGTGCTGTACTTCTTAAATTGCAAGTGAAACTTTTCCGAAGTATTATCTCACACAAACATCCATTATGTCTGACTTTCAAAAATCTAAGACTGTCTGTCACCTGCCGACTTCCGGTCTTCCGGAAGTTCCTGATAACGGATACGTTCGAAAGTAAATCCCTGACCTCGCACTTCATTGATCTGTGTGATCGTAATAAATGCGTACGGATCGATGCTGTGGATCATTTCTTTTGTGGAATACAGTTTCCGGTTCGGAATGATGCACATAACACCTTTCTGTTTTTCATGACGATAACCGTTTTCAATATAGATCATCGTTGTTCCAAGATCGAGCTTGGATAATAAATCTTCCCGGATCTCTTCGTATTTCTCAGATATGATAAACAACTGTATCTGTGAAGTTCCAAGCAGCATCACCTTATTTAGTAGTACCGTTGTCAGCACCAGATTCAAAATACCGTACATCACCTGTTCTGAATTAGAAAAGAGGATCTGTGAAGAAAGCACAATAAAATCAACCACATACATAAGCGGTGCCAGTGGAATATGTGCCACTTTGTTCAGGATCAGTGCTATGATATCGGTTCCGCCTGTAGAAGCACCAACTCTTACAATGATACCAATTCCAATTCCCATAAGCACTCCCGCATAAATTGCGGACAGCAGCTGATTATCTGTCAGCGTTGTAATTCCCGGTATCTTCTGGACAACTGACAGGCAAAGCGGATATAAAAATGTACTTACAATCGTTGTAACTGCAAATTTTTTTCCGAGTATAAAAGCTCCTGACAGGAACAATATGACGTTTACACCTAATAATACAACCGATAGGGACATCGGCACATAATGTGTGATCGTAAGTGCAATACCGGTTGCGCCTCCCATGACAATACCTGTTGGTACGATAAATGCTGCAACTGCAAATGCCAGAATGATATTCCCCAATAATACTCCGGCAAGTGTGAACAATGTTTTTCCCCAATTTTTCTGCATACTAAACACCTCTCGCTTTTTTGTATTTTTTATTAAATTACTTTTGTAAAATTATTTTATTGAATACCTTTCATTGTCAGCTGGATTCTCTTTTTCTTAAGATCCACACTTAAAACTTTGACATCCACGATATCACCAACGCTTACTACTTCCAGTGGATGTTTTACAAATTTCTTATCGCTTAATTCTGAAATGTGTACCAGTCCGTCCTGATGGACACCGATGTCAACAAAGGCTCCAAAATCAATGACATTTCTCACTGTTCCTTTTAATACCATGCCTTCTGTCAGGTCTTTCATTTCCAGAACATCCGTGCGGAGGATCGGTTTTGGCATCTCATCTCGCGGATCTCTTCCCGGTTTCTCCAATTCTTTTACAATATCTTCCAGTGTGATCTCACCGATTCCAAGCTCTTCTGCCAGACGTTTTTTATCACGGATCGTAAGTGATAATCCTGTCAGTTTTCCTCCTTTGATATCATCTACGGAAAATCCCTGCTTCTTCAACAGTTCTTCTGCTGCCGCATAGGACTCCGGATGCACGCTGGTAGCATCTAACGGATTATCTCCGTCCTGGATACGCATAAAACCTGCACACTGTTCAAATGCTTTCGGTCCCAGCTTTGCTACTTTTAATAATTGTTTCCGGTTTGTAAATTTGCCATTTTCTTCACGATATACAACGATATTTTTGGCAATCGCAGAAGAAATACCGGAGATATAGGAAAGCAACGGTGCGGATGCTGTATTCAGATCGACACCGACTTTATTTACGCAATCTTCTACAACACCGGAAAGTGCTTCGCTTAATTTCTTCTGGTTCATGTCATGCTGATACTGTCCGACTCCGATCGATTTCGGATCGATCTTCACAAGCTCAGCAAGCGGATCCTGCAGTCGTCTTGCAATGGACGCTGCACTTCTCTGCCCGACATCAAAATTCGGGAACTCTTCTGAAGCAAGTTTACTTGCCGAATATACAGAAGCTCCTGCTTCATTTACAATGATATACTCTACTTTTTCCGGAATCTCTTTTAATAACTCTACGATAAACTGCTCAGATTCTCTGGATGCAGTTCCATTTCCTACTGAGATCAGTGATACGTGATACTTCGGAATGATCTTCTTTAATAAATCTTTGGACGCCTGGATCTTCTTCGGTGTTGTCGGTGCAGTAGGATAGATGACTGTTGTACCGATAACTTTTCCGGTCGGATCTACAACTGCAAGTTTACATCCGGTTCGGAATGCCGGATCCCAGCCAAGCACGGTTCTTCCTGTGATTGGAGGCTGCATGAGAAGCTGCTCTAAGTTCTTTCCGAACACTTCGATTGCTCCATCCTCTGCTTTTTCCGTCAGTTCACTCCGGATCTCCCGCTCGATTGCCGGTGCGATCAGACGTTTATAACTGTCCTCTGCTACTTCTTGAAGTACCGGAGTCGTATACGGATTATCTGTGCGGATGATCTGTTTTTCCAGATATCGTAAGATATCATCCTGCGGTGCTTCTACTTTTACAGTCAGGAACTTCTCTTTCTCTCCACGGTTCAGCGCAAGGATGCGGTGTCCCGCCAGCTTGCTGAGTGCTTCTTCAAATTCGTAATACATCTCATAAACCGACTCCTGTTTTTCGTCCTTTGCAGTGGAAATAAGAGTTCCTTTCTGCATGGTTCTCTTACGGATCCAGCTTCTGTATGCCGCTTCATCAGACACTGCTTCTGCGAGAATATCCTTCGCGCCGTCCAGCGCATCTTTGACTGTCTCTACACCTTTTTCTTTATTAACATAGTCTTCTGCCAGCTTCTCCAGCGGCTCTTTTGCTTTCTGTAAAGTAATCAGTGCTGCCAGTGGCTCCAGTCCCTTTTCCTTCGCAATCGTCGCACGGGTTCTTCGTTTCGGGCGATACGGACGGTAGAGATCTTCTACCACGACCAGTGTCTGTGCCGCAACGATCTTTGCTTTCAGCTCTTCTGTCAATTTTCCCTGTTCTTCTATACTTGCCAGTACCTGTTCTTTCTTCTCCTCTAGATTCCGTAAATAGGTCAGTCTTTCATATAATTTACGAAGCTGTTCGTCGTCCAGTGTACCAGTTGCTTCTTTTCTGTATCTGGCGATAAATGGAATTGTATTACCTTCATCGATCAATTTTACAGCCGCTTCTACCTGCCACTTTTTTACGCCTAATTCTTCTGTAATCTTCTGATTGATATCCATAATTATATCCTTTCTGAATGTTACTTTCTGTGGCTTTCCACAATCTTTCTTATTATAGCGAAAATGTCTCTTTCTTGCAATGGAACAGTAAATACAGAGTTCACTCTGTTTTATTGAAAACAGCTATTTATTATGTTATACTTAAGGTTATCATAAAAGAAAAAGGAGATTCTTGATCATCATGAATCAAACAGTACAAACAAAACCATTGTCCAAGCAGCAGCAGAAGTCTATGGAAACGAAAGCTCGGATTTTCGCCGCTGCCAAAAATATTTTACAAAAAGACGGATATGAAGCATTGTCGATTAAAAATATCTGTGACGAAGCTGGGGTTTCCAACGGAAGTTTTTATCATCATTTCAAAACAAAAGACGATCTTCTTTCTTATTATATAGAAGAGCAGCCGAGCATCAATCCGGATTTTCTTGATCTTCCGGCTTCTCCGGCTGAAGCTAAAGAAGCGATCATCTACGTCTATCTGAATTATGTACATTACTGCCAGGATCTGGGCGTAGAATTTATGTCGAATTACTATACACCAAAGAACCAGTCTCTGAACCCGCTCATCCGTACGGAGCGTCCTTATCCGATCGTTACGGTCCACAATTATCTGCAGAAATGCATGGATGCCGGAATTTTACAGATATCCGGAGATCTGGAAGCTCTTACAACCGATATCCGTATGATCGTGATCGGTAACGTTTTTGAATGGTGTCTGAAAGAAGGACATGCGGATTTTGAAGGAAATATGAAGCGAAGTCTGGAGACTTATCTGAACGGAGCATTTTAAATCATGTACACTTTTCTTGTAAATCCCGGTTCTAGAAGCGGCCTCGGTCAGACTGTCTGGAACACACTGGAACAATATCTGAAAGAGAACGAGATCTCTTATCAGGTCTTTTTCACTAAATATCAGCGGCATGCCTCGAAGCTTGCCGCTCATTTGTGTGCCGATCCATCTTTGGAAACACTGATTGTTCTTGGCGGTGACGGCACTTTAAATGAAGTCATTGACGGCATCAGCGATCTGTCCGGCATCACACTTGGATACATTCCGATTGGGTCCAGCAATGATTTTGCAAGGAGCATGGGACTTTCCCGGGATCCACTCACAGCACTTAAACATATCCTTAAGCCTTCCCGTTTTGCATACTTAAATATCGGAGTGACAGAATATGAAACAGACAGCAAGCCTTATTGCCGGCGCCGTTTTGCTGTCAGTTCCGGTCTTGGATTTGATGCCGCTGTCTGCCATCAGGTAATCGTCTCTCCGCTGAAACGATTTCTTAATAAGCTGCATCTTGGAAAACTATCCTACGTTGGCGTTGCACTTTCCCAGATTTTCACCATGACACCCTGTGATATGCACATTCGGCTTACGGAGCTGTCCGGTGATACAGAAGAAATACTTTTTCACAAAGTTTATTTCGCTGCGGCTATGAATCAGCGCACAGAGGGCGGTGGATTCCGTTTCTGTCCAAAAGCAGATCCTTCTGATGATATTCTGGATGTTATTGTAGTAGAAGGATTCCCGAAAGCTGTCATTCTTATGCTTTTGCCAACCGCTTTTAAAGGATGGCATGTATTTTTCAAAGGAATCCATACATATCAATGTAAAAAAGCAACTTTTACCAGCCCGAAACCACTTGCGGTCCATACAGACGGAGAACCGGTATATTTAAAACGAGAAATTACCTGTTCTCTGGAACCTGAGAAAATTCGTCTGATTTTAAGTTAAGGAGATGTATTTTATGTATCACGGAATACTCATTTTTATTGTTTGTCTGTGTTTATTTGTTCTCTTTTTACTTTTCCCCCGGACAGGCAAACGGCAGGAACTTTTAAAATTGTATCGTGGAACCTGTTTTGCTCATCGTGGATATCACAGTATTGAAAATGGAATTCCAGAAAATTCTATGCCCGCGTTCCGGCAGGCGCTTTCCCACGGTTATGGCATTGAGCTGGATGTTCATCTCACCAAAGATGGCAGACTGGTTGTTTTCCACGATGATACTCTGAACCGTGTCTGTAAAAAATCCGGCACGATCGAAGATTTGACAGTTCCGGAGCTGAAAACATGCCGTCTCCAGGATACGGAAGAACAGATTCCTCTGTTTGAAGATGTTCTGTCACTGGTAAACGGACAGGTACCTCTTCTGATCGAATTGAAAATTCCCGGTCGTTCCACCGCTATCTGTCAGCATGTTCATAAGGCCCTTTCCTGTTATCATGGAAATTATATGATTCAGTCTTTTAATACGATGGGACTTTTCTGGTATCGCAGGCATGCTCCGGAAGTTCTGCGTGGACAGCTTTCTTCCAGACTTACGAAGGATCCTCTGAAAGAACTCTGGTTTTTACGTTTTCTTGCCGAAAACCTGCTTCTTAATTTTCTTGGCAGACCGGATTTTATTTCTTATAAACTGAAAAACCTTCCTAAATTTACTGTTTCTTTCTTACGGAAATTCTTTGGAACACCTACAGCTGTCTGGACACTTCGTACACCTGAGGCATTGCTGGAAGGCAAACGCTGTTATGATATGCAGATTTTCGAAAAACATGGTGAAAATTATTAAGAATAGATGAACATTGTTGTTGATTCTATCTTTTCATGTTATAATCCGTTGAGAAACTTAGCTAATCTTTAGATAAGACTTGTTATATAAAGGGGCGTAATTATGCAATCCATTACGAAAATCAAACAATTTATCCTGCGGTATCGTCATGCATGGGTTTTATTATATAGCTTTATCTACATGCCTTGGTTCTGTTATCTGGAGAAGCACAGATTCAGCCATTACTATCTGATCCACTCACCACTTGACGATTATATCCCGTTTGTAGAATATTTTATTGTTCCGTATCTGTTATGGTTTTTATTTATTGCTGTAACGATCGCATATTTCTTCTTTACGGATAAGAAAGGATATTACCAGCTTACAGCATTTTTATTCACTGGAATGACGATCTTCCTGATCATCTGCACAGTATTTCCAAATGAATTAAACCTGCGTCCGCACACATTTGCGAACGATACTGTTTTTACAAGACTGGTACAACAGCTTTACAGCACCGATACACCGACGAATGTACTGCCAAGTATTCATGTATATAATTCACTTGGCGCTGCTATCGCCATCGGACACAGCCAGGCACTGAAAAAACACCGCGGTATCCAGTTTGTTTCTTACGGACTTGCCGGACTGATTGTTCTGTCTACCATGTTCTTAAAGCAGCACTCTGTAACGGATGTGATCGCAGCAGTGGCACTTACCTTTATGATTTATCCGCTGATCTATGTAACACAGACAAAGCGGGCACCGAAGCTGTCACAGCAGCCGATCTAGGATAAAATATAATATTAAAATAAAAAGAATCGCAGTTGACTGATCTCTATAAACCAATCTGTCAATTGCGATTCTTTTTTATTTTCGTGGAGTGTAATCTTCTAATCACACTCCTCTTCTTTTTCTGATACCCGCGTATTGTTCCGTGCCGAACTTGGTATTCTGGTATCATATAATGTCCTTCGTATATGCTGCAAATGCAGATGGGATGGAATATTTCTCCCGGATCTCTCCCGGATGTATGAACAAAAATCCTTTCTCGTTTGTCTTCTCCAACTCATCCACCTGAATCTGATAACCTTTCATCTGCCACTCCACATGGCTGAAAATGTGCTTTGCATCCGGTAATTTTTTAATTCTTACCGGCATAAGTCCAATAGAACGGCAATAGTTTTCTGCCTCTTTTCTTGTCAGATGCCCTTCTACATTCGGCAGTTCATAGAGTCCGGCAAGCAATCCTTTTGCCGGCCTTTTGCGGATAGCAATCTCCTGCAGATCTTCAAACAGAAAAACGGTCTTTTTCTCAATCCGCCTTGCTTTTGCTTTTTTCTTCACCGGTAACTTATCTGTCAGCCCCTCTTTTTCTGCACGGCATATATTCTTAAGTGGACATTCTTCGCATTTTGGTTCGCCATTTGGCACACAGACAATCGCTCCCAGCTCGATCAGTCCCTGATTAAAATCACTGGCCGCATCTGCCGGGATGACTTCTTCGAGCGCTTTCTCCAACCTCTTCTTCGTGCTCTGCTTCATAATATCTGCATCATCTGCCAGAACTCTTGTTACTACACGCAACACATTGCCGTCTACTGCCGGTTTCGGAATTCCAAACGCAAATGAACTGATTGCTCCTGCCGTATAGCTTCCGATCCCTTTCAGTTCAAGGATTTTCTCATAATCTGCCGGAAATTCACCGCCATACTCTTCCATGATCTGGATTGCTGCTTTCTGCATGTTGCGTACCCGGTTGTAATACCCTAAACCTTCCCACAATTTGAGTAGCTTGTCTTCCGGCGCCTCTGCCAGATCCTTCACTGTCGGCAACGCTTGTAAAAAGCGATCATAATATCCCTTCACCGCTTCTACCCTTGTCTGCTGCAGCATAATCTCTGATATCCATATTCTGTACGGATCCGGGTGATGTCTCCACGGAAGGTCACGGTGGTATTTCCTGTACCATCCGGTTAATGGTTCTGCCATCTCATGAAGCTCAGGCTGTCCAAGCACAACCGGAACTTCATCCGCAAGCGTCATGCTGTCTGTCGTCACTACACAGTCTCTTGCCAGGATCTTTACTCCTGCATCCGCGGCTTCCTGTAAGGCTTCCGCAAATTCCGGATGTGTCTGCCTGTTTGGCGTAAAATAGCGTACACCTTTCATCTGTATCACAAACAAGACGTACGCTTCGTACCCCGCTTTTCTTGCTTTCTTTAATTCCTGTACATGCTTTACGGCACGTTCACTCGGCGCATCCGGAAACCGGACTACACCGTCTTCTTCCAATGTAACTCCTTTAACTTCCACCAGAATCTTCTGATTCTTCGTCTCCACATAGAAATCAAATCTGGAATTCTCGTATGTGTACTCCGGCTTTACAAGTACCGGATCCGGCACCAGTCCACCGGCGCAGAGCCATTCCTGCGCTACCTTATTCGGCGCCTGGGAATCCATATTGATAAGTCTGTCGCCTTTCTCTACTGCGATAAGATCCCATCCTGTCTTACGCTCAGGGTTATCGCTTTTCTGTATATACACCGGTACCTCCGGCTGCAAAAGTTCCGCACAGCGTCCTGTATTTTTCACATGGACAGTCTCTGTACGACCGGCACATTCCACATAAGCAATAAACCGGTTCGGTCTGTCTATAAAACTGCCCGGATAAATATTAGGATACTTCACTTTTCTTCCGTCCTTTTAATTCTTCCTGTTCTTCTACATACGCCTGGATCGCCTCATTTAACGACAGCATCTTCTCATCCAGTGTTGACACCATATCTGCACACTCTCTGAGATCCCGGCTGATATATTCCGGCGCATTTCCCTCAAATTTGTAATAAATCTTATGCTCCAGACTTGCCCAGAAATCCATCGCGATCGTCCGGATCTGGATCTCTACCTTTGTATCTACAACACTGTCTGACAGGAAAATCGGAACCGATACAAGCATGTGATAGCTCTTGTAGCCGCTTGCTTTCGGATTCTTAATATAATCTTTGATCGATAATACCTTTAAATCACTCTGGTTTCCAATCATCTCTGCCAATCTGTATATATCAGAAGTAAATGAACAGATCAATCTTACTCCTGCAATATCGTTGATGTATTTTACCATATTCTCTATGGATGTCTCATACCCGTATCTTTTTAACTTCTTCACAATACTCTCCGGTGTCTTCACACGTGTCTTAATGTGCTCGATCGGATTGTACTGATGTACATGCTGGAATTCGTCATTTAGAATCTCCAGTTTCGTTCCTACTTCCTTTAACGCGGAATTATAAAGAAACATAATGGTCTTCCAGCTGTCCACATCTTCGTAATTCTTAATTGCATTCTCCACGATTGCCTCTCTCCTTCCGTCCTTCGAAGCTTCTTGCGGCACCCGAAGAGTATAACATAAGCGGCCAGAAATTGTTCCTGTTTTAATAGATTTTTAAGGATTAATATTCGATTCCTTCTCTTGCTGACTGTCCCTTGTCATATGGATGTTTTACTTTTTTCATCTCCGTCACATAATCGGAAGCACGGATGATCCGGTCTGACACTTCATGTCCGGTCATAATGATCTCCAGTCCTCTCGGCTTATGCTCCAGAAAACTCATCAGTTTATCTTCATTCAGAAGATTCAGAGAAACTGCGCACAGTATCTCATCTAAAAATAATACGTCAAACGGACTACAGAATTTGATTATCTCATCTAATGCTTTCGTGTTATAATGCTTTAATTCTGCCCGTTCATCAGAATTCATCTGATTGTAAAATTTGATCTTATCCCTGCCCGGAAGGCACGTTACATTCGGAATCTGCTCCAGGATTGCACGCTCACTGGAAGAATTGTTCTTCATGAATTGAAACATCAGAACCTTAAGTCCGCTCCCCGCTGCCCGGATCACCTGTCCTACTGCCGCTGTTGTCTTGCCTTTTCCTGTTCCGTAATATACATGAATTCTTCCGGTTCCTATCATTGCTAACATCCCCGCTTTCTGTTTTCTCTTCTTTCGTTACCTCTTAACAGTATACCATGAATTCATGTCCTGTGCATTTAGAAATCCAATTTCATGTCTCCGAATTGAATCCATCCTTTTTTTCGCATCCATTCACTGATTCCCAGTGTTACGACTGCCGGAAGCACAATCTGTATCAGCAGAATCTTTAACAATACAACCGCTCCTGTCTCACTTGCGATCATCGTCTGCCAGGTCATGATCTGCCCTACCAATCCTGCCGTTCCCATTCCTGATCCGGTTGCATTACCTGTCATATGCAGAAGAACTGTGCCTGTCGGTCCTAAAACCGCGCTGGACAGGATCACCGGAAACCAGATTATCGGTTTTCTTACAATATTCGGGACTTGCAGCATAGAAGTTCCAATTCCCTGTGCAAGCAGTCCTCCAATCTTATTCTCTCTGTAGCTTGCCACGGCAAATCCAACCATATTACAACAGCAGCCTATCGTCGCCGCTCCTGCTGCCAGACCGGATAAATTCAAAATAATTCCCAGTGCCGCCGAACTGATCGGCAATGTCAGTATCATTCCCATCAGTACAGAAACAATGATTCCCATCAAAAATGGCTGCTGTTCTGTTCCCCAGTTAATAACCGAACCAAGCCACACCATAAATCCGGAAATCGGCGGTCCAAGGATCAGCCCTACAGCAGAACCTGTTCCGATGCTTATAATTGGTGTTACAAGAATATCCACTTTCGTTTTTCCGGAAACAAGATGTCCGAAATAAATCCCTACATACGCTGCAAGGAATGCACCTAATGGTTCTCCCGGACCTGAATAAACCATTGCTCCGTCAACCAGAACTGTTCCTGCCAGCAATTTACTTGCAAATGCGCCTGTCATACCTGCTGTTGCCGCAGATACAACAACCAGCGGGCTTTCATTAAATTTGTAAGCAACTGCAACACCAATTCCTGCTCCTGTCAGAGACGCAGCTACTTTGCCAATTACAAACAGTATCGTTCCTGCCTGCCCGGGAATAAAACTTCCGATCTGCTGAATGATCGTGCCGATGATCAGCGTTGCAAACAAGCCCTGCGCCATCGCACTTAGCCCTTCAATAAAAATCCGATCCAACACTTTCTTTACTTTTTCCATTTTCCCACCTCATAATTACACCCAATACATCATCTGTATTGTTATGTGTCTTGTCATTTAGGAAAATCCTATCATAGCTTCTGCCAAAAAGCAACTTCCATAAAAAGTTTACTCTCTAAAAGTGTTTACTTTTTCTCAGAAAACGACTATACTCATTTCATTATCAGGAAAGCGAGGGAACACTTATGTTTCGTTTATGGGGCAAAGAATTTAAAGACAATCATATGCTTCGGGACACTGTGATCTGTGATGATTCAGATGATACAAGAACCCATAAGATCTTTCACGCACTGGAAGAGATCTGCTATGAATTTGATCTCAGCAAACCAATCTGGCTGGAATCTACGATAGATGAATTTAAACGCCACGATAAGACAAGATTTTATCAGGATAATTTTGTAGATTCTATTGATTTTGATTATCTGGAAATCCATATTATAGAAGAATAAAAAGGAGTTTTATCATGCTGGAACCAATCGGATTATCTTTACAATTTTTAAAGAAAGAAGTCTATACCGGTTCTCATCACGGTATGCGCTATTTATTGCAAAAAGATGAGGATACATTAAAAGCATGTACCTATCCGGAACCATATTGTTTTGAGAAGACTGCTGATGAGAAGAAAGAATGGAAGAAATTTGAATTTTCCGCAGATGGACTTACGCAGGCCTTGGAATGGCTGTCGGAAGTTCACGAAAAGTCTTATAATGATTAAAATTCGATATTCATGTAATATGTAAACAAAGGCACAAAAAATGTCATGTACCGGTTCTTGCTGATACATGACATTTTTTACCCAATTTTTTTATTCGAGTCCAGATGTCTTACTCACAACGGATAAAATACACTTTGCGAGTTTTATCCGCTGATTACTCTTCAAGTACTTCTTCTGCGATATTTCTTGCATGGTCAGAAATACGTTCCATACAAACCAGCGTATCTAAGAATACAATACCCGCTTCTGTATTACATTCATTATTAGACAGTCTCTTAATATGACGGCTCCGCAGTTTCACCTCAAGGTCATCCACTTTTGTCTCTTTTTCAATAACGCGCAGTGCCTTCTCATGGCTCTGCTCTTTAAATGCATCCAGTGCATAGAAATAGCTTTTCGCAGTCTCCTCAATCATTTCTTTTAACTGCTTCTTTGCTGTCTCAGAGAAGGATGCTTTCTTATCTCGGAGTGTCTCTGCAAACTCAGAGATATTTTCACAGTAATCACTGACACGTTCCATATCGGAAAGCACCTGTAACAGATGTGCTGCCTCCTGATGCTCTTTCTCACTGATCTGTAAGGAAGATAATTTGATTGTATAATTGGTAATTCCCGCACAGAGTCTGTCAACATCACTCTCATCATTTTTCAAAATATCAATTGCTTCCTGATCCTGTGTATACAATACATCTTTTGCAACTTCAATGGATCTCCTTACGATCTCGCCCATACGAACGGTTTCTTTTATCACAGACTGCAGAGCAATACTCGGTGTCTGTAACATACGTTCATCGAGAAGTACTGTTCCCGGATCATTGGCGTCTTCATCCACACGGCCGATCTTCTTGGCAATTTTCACGATCAGGTTAGATGCCGGGAATAACATAACTGTCGTTGCAATGTTGAAGAATGTATGCACCATACTGATCTCTGTCTGTGTAATATTTCCTGTTCCTGCCTGTGGATTCAGCACGGTAAAGTAAACGATTGCAATGATACTGAAAATAATCGTTCCGATGATATTAAAGATCAGGTGCATAAGTGCTGCTGCCTTCGCATTCTTTTTCGCACCTACACTGGATAAAATTGCTGTAATACAAGTACCGATATTCTGTCCCATGATAATATAAATAGCTGCACTGAATGGTACCAATCCCGCTGCCGCAAGACTCTGCAGAATACCAACCGATGCGGAAGAACTCTGAATCACTGCCGTTACAAGCGCTCCAGCCAGAATACCGAGGATTGGATTCTTTCCTAATGTAACAAACATCTGTACAAATCCGTCAAATTCTTTCAGCGGCTCTACTGCTGATGACATCGTAGAAATACCGATAAAAAGTAAACCAAAGCCAACAATAATATTGGCGATTTCTTTGGATGTACGTCTCTTGCCTGTCAACATGATAACCACACCGATAATCACTGCGATCGGTGCTAGCTTCTCCGGGCTTAAAAATTCTGCCCACTCTACGGAAGATACGAGCCATCCGGTAACGGTTGTACCAACGTTGGCACCCATGATCACTCCCATTGCCTGGGTCAGGTTCATGATTCCGGCATTAACAAAACCAACGACCATGACGGTTGTCGCTGAAGAGCTCTGAATGACTGCTGTGATAGCAGCTCCTAGTAACACTCCCATCACTTTGTTCTTCGTCAGCACTTCCAGCAGTGATTTCATCTTGCTTCCCGCTGCATTCTCCAGTCCCTGTGCCATGATCTGCATACCATAAATAAACATTCCAAGACCACCGACAAAAGGTATCAGTATATCTACATAATTCATTGTCTTCCTCCTACAAATATATCCCTTATGCTGTTTTTTAAGCTTATTTTTTTACAATTTCTTAATTTATTCTTAATAAGCTCACTGTTTTTACAATACCATTTGTTATAGAAGAACACAATCTTTTTTTCGATTTTTTTATATCTTTTTGGTATCTCTTTTTCAATTACTCCTTCATTTTCGGCTCAAATATAAGCGAAGCCAGATATCCAAATATTAAAGCACCGGCAATTCCCGCCGCACTTGCCTGGAAACCTCCCAGAAAAATTCCGATCACGCCTTCTTCGTCAACCGCCTTTCTGACACCTTGCCATAGGAGATTTCCGAATCCTGTAAGGGGAACGCTCGCACCGGCGCCCGCATATTCCTGAATTGGTTCATAGATTCCAAGTATGCCAAGTACTGCCCCGGTACACACCAGAAGAACCATGATCCGCCCGGGCATCAGTTTCGTCCGGTCTAACAGAATCTGCACCAACGCACAGATTAAACCGCCCACCCAGAATGCATTGATATATTCCATCTTATTTCCTGCCTTTCTTTTTTGTAAAATTGAAGGAGAAATACTCTCTCCTGCCAAAGCGTTCATTTATATCACATGCTATGCATGTTCCAGTACGATCGCATGTGCGATCCCCGGCACACTCGCTCCCTCGTTGTAACTAACCGTAGACATAAGAGCCCCGGTCGGCACAAACAATACACGCTTCCATTCACCGCTTTCTATTTTCGGCAGAATATAAGCACTGAGCGTTGTCGCAGCACAGCCACATCCACTGCCCCCGGCATGTGTATCCTGCGTACTCTGATCAAAAATCTGCATTCCACAGTCCATATGCATCTTTTTAATATCTATATCTTTTTTTCTCATCAAGTCAAATAGAATACTCTGTCCGACATAGCCAAGATCTCCGGTTATGATCCGGTCATAATCTTCGGGCTGTCTTCCAAAATCTTTAAGATGCTGCCAGATCGTATCACATGCCGCCGGCGCCATACAAGCCCCCATATTCTGGGAATCTTTTAAGCCGTAATCAATGATCTTTCCTGTTGTAATTCCAGTGATCTTCACACGACTTTTCTTCTGTGCTCCATCCGCACCGATGATGAATGCACCACTTCCGGTCACAGTCCACTGCGCGCTCAAGGGGCGCTGGCTGGCATAACCGAGCGGAAAGCGGAATTCTTTTTCCGCACAGGCAAAATGACTGGATGTTACAGCAAGCATATACTCGCCATAGCCTGCCCCCACGCACATAGCTCCCAGTGCAAGCGCTTCACCAGAAGTAGAACAGGCGCCATACAGACCGAACAGTGGGATTTCAAATTGTCTTGCTCCCATAGATGTGACGATTCCCTGCCGTAGCAGATCACCTCCAAATGTCAGCCGGATGTCCTCCGGTTTAAGACCTGCTTTTCCGAGCGCAATCTGGCATGCTTCCTTCTGCATTGTACTCTCTGCCTCTTCCCAGCTGTCTTCTCCGAAAAGATCAGTTTCTTCTATAATATCAAATAACTCCCCAAGCGGACCTTCTCCTTCTTTTTTCCCAACAACAGATGCACTGCTTATAAGATATGGTCCTTCTTTAAAAATAATACTCTGTTTTCCTCTTTGCATCTTCAGACTCCTTTCCCGAAAATACAGTAAACAATACCCAGTACCCAACTGGTGAAGATTCCATATAAGATCACCGGTCCTGCGATTGTAAAGATCTTGCAGCCAATTCCCATGACCTGTCCTTCTTTTTTATATTCAATTGCCGGTGCTGCTACCGAATTGGCAAATCCGGTAATCGGAACAAGTGCCCCTGCACCTCCCCATTTTGCAATCTTCGGGTAAATATTGAATCCTGTCAGCAGAACACTTAAAAATACCAGTATCAATGAACACCAGCTTCCACCGATTTCTTTGGTCATTCCCATATTTTCACACCAGTTCAGTAAAAATTCCCCGATCGTACAGATGATTCCGCCGGTCAGGAATGCGCGGAACATATTTGTTCCAAGTGCATGCACCGGTGTTTTCTGTTTTACATATTTTTTGTAGTTTTCTTTTTTCATTTCCTGCGCTTTTTTGTCATTTACCTCATTATTTAACATTCTGTCATTTCGCCTCCTGTAAAAGAATCCATATACATCCGAGTGTTTTCCCGGCTGCGATTCCTAAAATAATACCTGCAAGGCAGTTCACCAGATTAAAACGCCGCATAAATACCGGGAACAGATTCAGGATCTCTGCCAGCGCCATTGCCCAGCAGCCGACAAACATCCCTGAAAATATCCCCACTGCCGCCAGCAGTATCACACCGCCATGAAGCGGTATCTGATAGAGCCAGAACAGATTGCCCAAAATACCGCCAAGCATTACGCATGTTTCGTACCACTGGATCTTATCTCCTGTGTGTGTCCGGTCTGCGAAATCCGAGATTACGCCAAGTTCTGCGATAAATGCAAACAGACCACCTGCTGCCACCGCACCTGCACTACTTCCTATGACCGCAAGAAGAATCTGTCTGATCCACATGAAGCTCCCTCTCCTTTCTCGAATATGTTTCAATCAGGGTTGTCTGAATATCATTTTCATACAGCCGCATCTCTACTTCCATCGGTGTCGGATCAACGGTAAATTTCTTCTTTCCAAAATGATTGAAGAAGATCAATATTCCAACTGCAAGTCCAAGACTGTATGTCAGTTCCAGTATGGTAAAGCCATCCGGTTTATTCCCCATGATCTGTGTGTATATCTGGTCGAAAAGTTTGGGTGCATCCACATCGTTATTAAATGCCATGATGGAAAATGCCGCACCAAAAAAACTCAGCACGGACACAAACACGACTTTTATGCTCTGCATGAATCTGCTGCCTTTCCCCGGCTCTTCATAGGTTACAATAAAATCAGGCTCTCCGATACTCTGCACGTCTGCGTTCGGATACACTTCCTGTATCATAGAAACAACTTTCAGCACCGATACCACTACACGACCGTTGATTCCTTTTAACAGGCGAAGAGACCGGACTTTTGCTTCCATTGATGGATTCACGCATGTAATCTCCAGCACTTCTCCCAATGTTATGTCCGGTTTCTTTACTTCTGTATTACGACCTGCCTTAATATAGATTGTTTCACTGTTCGATGCCACTTTCTGCCTCCCACCTTCTATCTACCAGCGTTCCTTCCGTCTCTCTTTCCGCCGCATTACACTCTGCAAAATAATAGATCATACCGGTCAGAACCGCTGCCGCCACAACGCAGATCAGGCATATCCGGAACTTCTTTCTGGTTTCATCCATACTTTCACCTTCTTTCTGTGATTAGTATGGATGGTTCCAGAAAAATTATTCATGGATATGCCTGTCAGATCTGTTCCCGCATACTTTTTAATATTTTTTTCTCCATCCGGGATACCTGTACCTGCGAAATGCCAAGTTCTTCTCCCACCTGAGACTGTGTGCGTTCTGCAAAATATCTCAGATAGATCAGTCTTCGTTCTTCTTTATTAAGACTTGCCAGCAATTCTTTCAAAAACATGTGATTCAGCACTTTTTCCGTCTCTTCTGCCGGACTTGCCAGTTTGTCTGCCAGTGTCAGCTCCTGTCCGTCTTTTCTGTAGATTGGTTTATGCAGAGATTCCAATTCTCCGGTCGCTTCAAACGCCTGTACCAGTTCTTCCGGTTCTACCTGCATCTCTGCAGCAACTTCTGTAATACATGGCTCGCGTCCCAGTTTTTTACCAAGTGCTTCCTGACAGAGATACCCGCGGTATGCCAGTTCTTTCAGCGATCTGCTCACTTTGATCATTCCATCGTCCCGCAGAAAGCGTTTGATTTCACCGACGATCATCGGGACTGCATAAGTTGAAAATTTCACTTCATATTTCAGATCGAATTTGTCAATCGCTTTCAAAAGCCCGATCGTTCCGATCTGGAACAAATCTTCTGCTTCCACACCCCGGTTAAAATACCGTTTCACAATACACCAGACAAGTCCTGTATTTTCTTCTACAAGCTGCGCTCTTGCCGTACGGTTGCCCGCATGTGATTTTCTGATCAAAGCGATTGTGTGATCCATAATTTACGTCCTTTACCAATAGTTTTTGCCATCTTTACCGTCGTTCCTTTCCCGACTTCCGACTCCACTTCCAAAAGATCCATAAATGCTTCCATAAAGGAAAATCCCATTCCCGACCGATCCAGTTCCGGTCTTGTTGTAAAGAGCGGTTCCATTGCCTGCTTTACATCTTCAATTCCTTTTCCCTGATCAGAGATTTCTACATATAAAGTCTGTCCTTTTGTTTTACAGTGGATGCGGATGTTATGTACTTCATTTTCATATCCATGTATAATGGCATTTGTTACAGCTTCTGAAACTGCCGTTTTCACATCCGACACTTCTTCCAGTGTCGGATTCAGTGACGTCATAAAGGATGCAACAGTTACTCTGGCAAAAGATTCATTTGCCGAGCGGCTGTCAAAAATAAGTTCCATTTCATTCGTATTTTCCATCTACCTGTCCTCCTCATAAATCTGCATGATCCTGGTTACTCCTGACATCGTCAGTATTTTTTTCATTCTTTCACTTGTATGCACGGCACACACCTCTCCTCCCAGCATATAAATTCGTTTATATCTCCCCATAATGACACCGATTCCGGAGCTGTCCATAAATGTCGTATCCGTAAAATCAAAGATCACATACCGGATATGATTCTGGTCGATCAGATAATCGGAACGTTTCCGGATTTCTTCTGCATTGTGATGATCCAGTTCTCCGGGGAGAAAAATAGTAAGACAGTTCTCCTGCACTTCATATTTCATTGTGTGTCCTCCTTTTTTGAGTAAAGAAAAAGGACATGCTTCTTCGCATATCCTTTTCTTTCGTAATTACATTCATATATTTATTTAGTTTTGTTTATTCTGTTTATTCAATGCCTCTTGCGCTGTTGTAGCCGCTTCTTTTCCGCTGTACTTATCGACAATCTTCTGATAGTATGTATTAGCCTTGCCTGTCTTATTCTGTTTTTCATAGCATTGTGCAAGAAGGAGCATTGCTTTTCCATCATTGTAACCCTGGTCCATCTGCATGATCTGATCCAGATTACTGATCGCAGTATCATAATTTGCCGCATCATAATTTGCTGTCGCAGTAGCAAATAATCTCTGGCACATTGTCGGATAAAGTGATGATGTAATCTGCTCAAATTGTTTCTTTCCCTGTGTGCCAAGTGTGCTCTTATTCACTTTCAGAAGCTCTGCCAGCATATCCGCATTACTCATATCACCGGCTTTGTAATGATCAGCAATGTTCATCACCGCCTCATAGCTTTCCTGTGTTGTAGCTGCGGTTGCTTTTGATTTCTTATTCTTCTTGTCGGAAGAGCGGTAAGTTTCCAGTTCTTTCTTAAGTGCACTAATCTGCGCATCCTGCGTTGCAATCTGGTCACTGAACGAAGCCGTCTGTTTGTTGACAGTCTTCTGTCTTGAATTAGATACCGCCGGAAGGATCAGAAACCACATAACCGCGACACCGACTGCAAGTCCGATCAAAATATTCAGAACTGTATGCAGCCCCAGATTTTCTTTAAAATTACCGGATGCCGGCTGAATGATCGTCTCATTTCCCAGATTGTAAGAAACAAAATCTTCTTTTTTCTTATCTTTTATTCTGACAGTTCTGCTCTTTCGGATCTGATTCAGTTCATGCATATATCGAAGTGTCACCGGATCTGTCGTATCTAGCCTGTGCGCTGCACGGATCTCCTGTCTCGCCATAGAATACTGTTCATTCTTCAGATACAGAAGTGCCAGAAGCTGGCGTGCTTTTACATAACCCGGATGCGCGGCAACTGCTTTCTTAAGCTGCATGATCGCAATATCATCGCCACCCTGTCTGGCATATTTAATACTCTGGTTATATTTTTTGACTGCTTGGTTCACTTGCTCCAGCTCTCCCGGAACTTCCTGTACCTTTTTAATAAAATAATTGGCAATATTATCTTTGGATTGGAAATTCTTACTGAGAATCCATTCTACAAGTGCTTCTACCACTTCTCCTCTGCCATAATAAACAAGACCGAGAAGGTTTCTGGCTGCTACATTCGCATTATTATATTGTAAACTACGTCTGAGCGATAGAATTGCTCCGGACAGATCCCGTATATTCGCACGCTTCAGACCATCATTATACCAGTAGTTGGACTGGTACACGAGTTTCGTTGAATAATCCATATAATCCCCTTTATTTCGTCTGTTCCATCATCTCTCGTATAATGTCTGTCATATCACTTAAGTCTTCCTGATACACCGCGCCCTCGATATCTTCTACTTCCAGACTCGGCTGAAACTTCTTCACTTCTTCATCGTAATTCAGCATGATTGTTACCTCCTGCTATTCGTTCTTTTATAGCTCCCACAAGATACAAAGATCCGAGACAGTAAATCTCACTCTCTCCCCGTCTGTCATAAGCTTCCTTAAGGGCATCCCCTATATCGCTTTTAGCCACAACTTCACAGTCCGTATATCTTTCAAATACTTTCTTAAGTTCTTCGGCTGACACTCTCCGTTTGTCAGGGATCTCTGTTACAATATATAACTTTGCCGGCAGATACCTGCACAGATATGCAATCATCCACTCGTAGTCTTTGTCCGCCACAGCAGAAAATACTACTATCGGCAATGGTTCCGGTTCCGGATACAAAAGGTGTATACTCTCCACAAACGCTTCGATCGCACCCGGATTATGCGCTCCGTCTACAAGCACATGCTCCGCTACTTCTTCCATACGCCCTTCCCAGTGAATAGATGCGACGGCATCAACCCACTTCTTCCTCCTGTCCGGTTCGCTCTCACAGTTTCCTAACAGACATTCCAGTGCTTCCAACGCAATCTGCGCATTCATTACCTGATAACATCCGCAGATTGGAACCTGCCAGATAACATCTTTATCATAAGCATTTCGCCTTGAAAATGCAATATGGTTTCTCGTAACTTCACGGATTTCGAACGCATTTTTCGAGATTTTTCTGCAAGGTGCGTGCATTTTCTCCGCCTGGCGTCGTATCACTTCCGTCGCCTCTGCCCGGCTTCCGTCAAAAATAACCGGAACTCCTTCCTTGATAATCCCTGCTTTTTCAAAAGCAATTTTCTCAATTGTATCACCCAGAATCGCTGTGTGATCCAGACTGATGGATGTGATGACTGTAAGAACCGGACTTTCCACAGCATTGGTCGCATCCAGTCTGCCACCGAGTCCTGTTTCCAAAATGATATATTCTACGCCTGCCTTTTCAAAGGCTTTCATCCCCATGCCAAACAGAAATTCAAAATAAGAAGGATGTCCTTCACCTTCCTGCTCCATTTCCTGTGCTACATGATACGCTTCACAGAATACATCATAAAATGTATCATCGGAAATCTCTTCTCTGTCAATCTGTATTCGTTCATTGATCTTGATCAGATGTGGCGATGTGAAAAAACCTGTTTTTTTCCCTTCTGCCTGCAAAACAGCCTGCAGATAAGCACATACGGAACCTTTTCCATTCGTACCCGCCACATGGATGACTTTGCAGTTCTCTGCCGGATTCTGTAATTTTTCCAAATATTTTTTTGTATGCTTTAACGGATGTTTTTCCGTAAACTTGGGAAGCTCTTCGATATAATCGACAGCTTCCCTGTAATTAGACGGTATTTGATGTTTCATTATTTATCTCCGTCGGCCTGTGGTACCCAGGACTTGGTTGTATCGGTTCCTGTTCCTTTTTGTACTGTCAGTTTTCCATCCTTATAAATATATTCATCTGACTTTCTGAATACCGTATCGCTAGATCCCATTTGTACAATCGAGATCTTATCTCCATTCTTAAGTTCTGTCTCATCCAGGTCAATTCTCGTATTATTCAGAAACGTAGAATCCTGCTTCTCGTCATTTACAAATACTTTGCTCGATTTGGTAAAGTTTTCGCCATACAGACTGTAACCTTCATCGAGATGCGGTACAACATTTTTCAATGTTACATTGCGGATTCCCATCTTCATATGTCCTTCTGTGATCGGTTTCTTGCCATTGTAAACATACTGTTTGCCATAAAGGATATCGTACTGTAAAAGCTCCAGGTCGGACAGATAATTCTTCGTCTTTCTTCTTGTCTGATGATAGTTGAACAATGTTCCGGAATGGATTCCCAGACGTTCAAATACTTCTGACATGATCTGGTAAGACGGAATATTTCTGTCCTGTTTCTTAAGCCCGATATTATCCCAGATGACATAGTTCGTGTTGTAGAGATACCGGCTCTTTAAGTCTTCTGCTTTTAAGCCCATTGTCGGAAGATGATCGCCGTAGAAAACTACAACGGTCGGTTCTTTTCTCTTCTCTACTGCCTTAATCAGATTACCGGCGAACTGATCCATCTCATAAACCTGATTTACATAGTATTCCCATTTATTCTTCAATGCCTCATCATCGATCCCCGATACTGTAATTCTCGGATTCTGGATTACTTTCTCTGTCGGGTAATCACCATGTCCTTGCAGGCTGACTGTAAATACGAAATCATTTTCTTTTGTTGAATTCATCGCATCCATAATATGCTGTACAAGCACGGCATCTTTCGCCCAGCCATTCTCTGTAAGCTGCAAAATGTTCATAAATTCTTTACTCGTAAAACTGTCAAATCCAATATTATTAAATACTCTCGCACGGCTGTAGAAATTACCGCCATTATTATGCAGCGCATGTGTTCCGTATCCTAATTTTCCTAATGCAGTAGCCGCACTCTCGCATGTATGATCCTTCAGCATTGTCTTATATGGATATTCTCCCGGTCCGAAATAACGTAAATTCATTCCGGTCAGCACCTCAAACTCTGTGTTCGCTGTTCCGGCTCCTACTGATGGTACCTTGAAATATCCGGTCGAATATTTCTTAAACATCTTATGAAGATTCGGGCACACATCCTGAGATGTCTTGAAAAATTCTGCATTATCTACATCGAAATAAGATTCCAGCTGAACAAATAAAATATTCGGTTTTGTCTTCTTCGTCTTTGCATTTGTGATCTTAGATTCCGTAAGTTTCCCATTCTGTCCGATCTCTTCCATCGTTTTCTTACTGTAACCGCTCGGCTCATCAATTCCGGTGTTGAACACACTTGCCATGAAGCAGTACGGAAGTCCGTAGTCTTCATATGCAAATGCGATATTTCCGAAATATGTGGATACGACTCTTTTGTCTACTGCCTGATTGGAAACAAATACATATAACACTGCACATACAACAATTCCAATCAATGCACGAACGTGGTGAATCTTTCCATCATACTGTCCGCCACGTCTCCACATAGAAATCATCCATACAACAACCGCCGCGATTCCTACGATAAATAATATAATCTCAAATCCGTCCAGATATTTATTGATCAGCGATAATCCGTCTGATGCAATCTTCAAATCCTGCGCATTAAATGGAGTAACACGCTTTAGCAGCATATAGCCGTTTGCTATACCAAGAATCATCCAGAATACACTGATAATAATCCGGACAAACACTCTCCGCTTGAACAAATATACAATGGAAAATGTGACAAATATCATAAATGCATTATACAAAAATACCAAAGGGGATCCCGTCATATAAATCCACGCTTCTACGAGTGAATGACGGGAAATCGCCTCAATTGCGAAGTTGATGATACATGCAAGCAGCGCATGGAACACCAGCGAAAAACGATTCATAAATTTATAAACAGGCTGCATTTTCCTTGCAAATGCACTGTTGCGGCGCGCTTCAATAATTCTCGCACGCCGCTCCTTTCGTGCCTTAAAGTGGCGAATAACGTCTTCTTTTTTCAGATTCTTTAATTTGTCAATTGCACCTTTAATATCCGGTTTTTTAATATGAATTTTTTTCATAATATCCCCTTACATATCTTCTAGTTTATTTGGACTGTTTTGCTTTCAGTCCTTCCAATCTTTCAGATACCTGTGCTTTCATCTGTTTGTAAGTTTCCAGTTTCTCACGTTCTTCCTGAACTTTTGCTTCCGGTGCTTTGCTTACAAATTTTTCATTATTTAACATTCCCTGTGCACGGGCAATCTCTTTATTTAAACGAGTTTCTTCTTTGGTCAGACGTTCGATTTCCTGATCGAAGTCAATCAGTTCTTCTAACGGAACGTATACAGTTGCATCCGGAACAACTACGGATACTGCGTCATCTGCAATTCCTGCTTTATCTTTCTGAATAACAAGATCCAGCACAGAAGCCATCTGTTTTGCAGAATTTGTCATAAATGCAAGTCCATCGCATAATGTCTGATCTTCGCAAACTACATATGCAGTTGCTTTTCTTGAATTCGGAACGTTCATCTCTGCACGTACGTTACGGATACCACGTACAATCTCTTTGTAGTGATCTACAATGCGCTCAGCTTCCGGAAAGTTCAGAGCTTCGTCATATTCCGGCCATGCAGACATCATCAGTGACTCCTCTTCCGGAATCAGCTTGCCGTAAATCTCTTCTGTTACAAATGGCATATACGGATGCAGTAATTTCAGAGAGTCTTTCAGAACTTCTCTTAATGTCCAGAGTGCGTCATTTGCTCCCTTTGGATCTTCTTCTGCATGGTAAATACGATATTTTGCAAGCTCGATATACCAGTCACAGAACTCATCCCAGATGAAGTCATACAGCTTAGACAATGCAATTCCGAGTTCGAATTTATCCATGTTTTCTGTCACATCTTTAATCAATGTGTTGCATTTTGATAAGATCCACTGATCTGACGGATGCAAGCTGTCTTTTGCAGGTTCTTCTAATTTCTTCTCATCCAGGTTCATCATAATGAAACGTGACGCATTCCATACTTTATTTGCAAAGTTTCGGCTTGCCTCAACTCTTTCATTATAGAAACGCATATCGTTACCAGGTGCATTACCGGTAATCAGTGTCATACGCAGCGCATCTGCTCCGTACTGGTCGATGATTTCCAGTGGATCGATACCATTTCCAAGAGACTTACTCATCTTACGTCCCTGTGAATCTCTTACCAGTCCATGAATAAATACGGTATGGAACGGCGCTTTTCCAGTATGTGCATATCCTGAGAATACCATTCGGATTACCCAGAAGAAGATAATATCATATCCTGTTACAAGCACATCTGTCGGATAGAAGTAATCCAGATCTTCGCTCTGATCCGGCCATCCAAGTGTTGAGAACGGCCACAGCGCTGAACTGAACCATGTATCCAGTGTATCTTCGTCCTGTGTCAGATGTGTACATCCGCATTTCGGGCATTTTTCCGGCATACCGTGAGATACAACAACTTCTCCGCAATCATCACAGTAGTAAGCCGGGATTCTGTGTCCCCACCAGATCTGGCGAGAAATACACCAGTCACGGATATTTTCCAGCCAGTGCAGATAAATCTTGTTAAAACGCTCCGGAACGAATTTTAATTCGCCAGTCTTGATCGCATTGATCGCCGGTTTTGCGAGTTCGTCCATCTTCACAAACCACTGCTGCTTTACCATCGGTTCAACCGTTGTGTGGCAACGGTCATGTGTTCCAACATTATGAGAGTGCGGAACAACCTTTACAAGATATCCCTGCTCTTCCAGATCAGCAACCATTGCTTTTCTTGCTTCGTAACGATCCATACCTGCATATTTACCACCATACTGTTCGTTGATCGTCGCATCATCGTTCATGACATTGATCTCCGGCAGATTATGGCGTTTTCCGACTTCAAAGTCGTTCGGGTCGTGAGCCGGTGTAATCTTAACAGCACCTGTTCCGAATTCTTTGTCTACATAATAATCTGCAACGATCGGAATCTCTCTGTCTGTCAGCGGCAGAAGACATTTTTTTCCTACGATATCTTTGTATCTCTCATCATCCGGATGTACTGCGATTGCCGTATCTCCAAGCATTGTCTCCGGACGTGTTGTCGCAATCTCAAGGAAATCATCTGTTCCAACGATCGGATATTTGATATGCCAGAAGAATCCATCCTGCTCTTCATGCTCTACTTCCGCATCAGAAAGGGATGTCTTACATACCGGACACCAGTTAATGATACGGGATCCTTTATAAATAAATCCTTTCTCATGCAGGCTGATAAATACCTGCTCTACAGCCTTGGAGCAGCCTTCATCCATTGTAAATCGCTCTCTGTCCCAGTCACAGGAAACACCAAGTTTCTTTAACTGTCCTTCGATTGTTCCGGCATACTCTTCTTTCCACTGCCATGTTCTCTCTAAGAATTTCTCTCTTCCAAGTTCTTTTTTATCAATTCCTTCTTCTTTTAACTGATTGGTAACTTTTACTTCTGTAGAGATTGCTGCATGATCTGTTCCCGGAATCCACAGAGCATTATACCCCTGCATTCTCTTATAACGGATCAGAATGTCCTGCAGTGTATTGTCTAAAGCATGTCCCATATGCAGCTTACCGGTAATATTCGGTGGCGGCATTACTGTTGTAAATGGTTTCTTACTTCTGTCTACTTCTGCATGAAAATACTGGTTTTCACACCATTTTTCATATAATTTTGATTCAATCTCTTTTGGATTGTATGTGGTCTCTAAGTTCTGACTCATTGTTTCCTCCTCATAATTCCTCATAAGTTCTTATTTCACACTTTGGTCACATTTGGACAATTAAAAACGCCCTTTACACACGTAAAGGGCGACTGTAACCGCGGTACCACCTTTATAATATAGAAGAAACTCTTCCATATCTCTCATCTTATTCTTTAACGGGAATGACTCCGGGATATCCTACTTGTTCCTCTGATCTCTAACTCTACTGACCAGTTCGTAACCTGTCGTTTCAGATATCCGGCATCCAAAGCTACCTTCTGTATCTTCTGATTCTGAAACTGTCTTCCAGCCTGCGGACAGTTCTCTCTGGCAGGGAATGATACATACTCCTCTTCTTCAACGCCTTTACGTATAAACTCACTGAATATCATATCTATCGATTCTGTTTTTGTCAAGGATTTTACACAGATTTCAGAAATCCTTAAGGTTTGACTTTCACTTTTTTACTTCTTATAATAAAGTTATCATAATCGATAGAAAGAGGGAAGAAATCATGAAAAAGAAATTTACCACACTGTTAGTCGCTTTATTGCTGACAGTTCTGCTTCCTATGCCATTACCGGCACAGGCCGCTGATTCAGATGCTGATGTCTGCACACACGACTGGTCTGAATGGGAGGTAGTAAAAGAAGCAACTGTATTTAGAACCGGTACAAAAGAACGCTTTTGTTGGTATTGCGACAGCATTCAAACCAAAACAACTCCAAAAATAAAAGCATATGCTAAAATAGCACCAAAATCGCTAACGCTTTATAAGGGAAAATCAAAAAAGCTTAAAGTTTCCTATGGAAGAGGAGATTCTGTAAAAAAATGGAAATCTAGCAATAAAAAACTGGCATCTGTCACACAAACCGGGAAAATCAAAGCAAAGAAAAACGGAAAAGTTAAAATAACTGTCACCTTAAAATCCGGAAAAAAAGCTACGTGCAAAGTACGGATCATTACTAAAAAGAGAAAACCAAAACCGAAAAAGACTTCTGGAACCGTATATTGGACTCCTTCCGGACAAGTCTACCACAGCACCAGAAGCTGCCCTACGCTTAGCCGCTCTCGTGTTGTAAAATCAGGATCACTCGCCTCATGTCCAAAGAAAAGGCCTTGCAAAGTTTGTCATTAGTATCAAAAGTTTTGAAAAGCATGAACTATATAAAGTTCATGCTTTTTAATATGTACAGCCAGCCTGTCAGTGTGAATGCACTGAACAATGTAGTAAGCATTACAACACTGGAACTAAGGACTCCTTCATGTCCCATATTTTTGGCCATCACAAAACAGCTTACTGTTGTCGCTGATCCCAGCATTACCAGTATCGCCACCAGTTCTTCTCTCCGGAATCCAAGCATAATCGCAATCGGAAGAAAGATTGCCGCAAGACCAATTAATTTCATAAATGTTGCAACTGCTGCCGGTTTCACTTTTGCAAATGCCTTCTTTATATCGAAAGTAGCTCCCATTGCCATAAGCCCCATCGGCGTTGCAACACCGCCAATATTTGTTACCGTCTTCTGCATAATATGTGGCATCTTAAGTCCAAGTGCAGACCAAAGAAGTCCTGCTACAATTCCTAAAATAATCGGATTCGTCACAATACCTTTTGCTGTTCTTTTTAAAACAGCCTTATCAAGTCCACTCTGTCCCGGCTTAAAGAGGGATAACACCAATACTGCCATAATATTATAAAGCGGCACACTTCCAATGATCATAACCGGTGCCATTCCTGCATTTCCGTATATATTCTGTATAAATGCAATTCCCAGAAGAGCTGCACTGCTCCTGTAGGACGCCTGAATAAATTCTCCTCTCAAAGCTCTTTCTTTTAACCCCAGTGACATAAATGATACCAGTGTAATACTGAAAAATGTTGCCAGAAAACAAAACAATACAAATTTCATATTCCATACTTCGTGAAAATCGACTGTGGCCAGATCACTAAACACTAAAACCGGAAGCGGAACCACAAATACGAATTTGTTCATTTTCTGTGCAAATACATCATCAATCCATCCGATTTTGTGAAATAATAGTCCCAGAATCATAAGTAAAAAAATCGGGACGGTTGCATTTAAACTAAATATCAGATTTTCCATTTTCTCTTCTGTTCCTTCTTATACAATATTATCAGGTTAAAATTCTCACATATTTTATCATATTTTTTGTCTATAAACAATGAAAAAGAGACCGCACTCTGTTTGTACACTCCATAGAAGGGGAGCATCTCATTCATGCGTAAGTCTCTTTTTCATTTTCATATTATAGGGTTCTATGTTAAAAATCTACTGCGTTAATTTTTTTCGTGTACACACAGCTGTTTTGGTACATGCCAATCCACCTATTGTTGCACACTTTAATTCTGATGGCAGGCGCTTCTCTACATCAATCAGTGCATCGATCACCTCGTCCGGCGGAATAAAGCTTCTTACTCCTGCCAAAGCCATATCGGAAGAAATATAAGCATTTGCCACACCAACTGCATTTCGCTTTATACATGGAACTTCAATCGGTGCTGCTATCGGATCACACACAAGTCCCAGCAAATTCTTCATACAAATAGCCATTGCATGCATAATTGCTTCCTTATCTTCAGTGAAAATACTGGCCATACCTGCTGATGTAATTGCACTGGATACTCCTACTTCTCCCTGGCAGCCTCCGACAGATCCTGAAAAAGACACATCACAAGCAGCCATTATAACGCCAATCAATGCACTTACAAACAGCCCGTCTTCAATCTGTTTATCTGAAAGTTGATGTACCTGTTGCAATGCAGTCATGCATCCAGGTGCAATTCCTGAGGAACCTGCAGTTGGAGCTGCGACAATACATCCCATGGAGCCATTATATTCCATAACTCCAAGAGCCATTGCTGTCGCAAGTGGAATCGTACCTCCTGAAATCGTCTCTTCTTTCTCCACTGCCTGCATCAGCATTTTTCCATCTTTTCCACTGGTAAGTCCATAGAGCAGCTGATGCTCTTCCTGTCCTTTTTTCACAGATTCTTTCATCAAAAGCCACTGTTCATGCATTCGGTCACGAATTACTTTTTCCGAAAATCCGGATCGTAAGGATTCATATCTGACAGCAGTCTCTGCCAGTGTTAAATTCTCCTTTTCAGCATATTCACAAACGCTGTCACAAGAACTGATCCATTCTACATGTCTTTTAGAGGATCCATAGGCAAGAACCGGTGACGCAAGACTTATTTTTTTCACCATGTTCTGCCCGCGAAGCAGCTCAAGCATACTCTCATCCGGTTTTTCAAGAAACGTACCACACGTTACATATTCTTGTTTTTCTGAAATGCCCTGCTGTACTTCTTTTGCTCCTGCAAATGTCTCTTTTGCCAGCTCTGTTTCACTCCATACTATCACATGCCAGGTATCCGCTGTCAGACGCATAGGAACCCGGTCAATTTCACTGATAAGAATGCTTCCGCCACCTATTGAAGTTCCAAATACGGAATATTCTTCACCATCTTTTGTATATACTGTAACTCTGGCTGAATTTTCCGGATATTTTCCTTCTTCCAGAAAATCTACCTTTGTCTCCACTCCGTTCGCATGTGCGATTGCAATTGCATCACGAATCTCCGGATCATCTTCCGACATTCCAAGCGTTCCGCCAAAAAGTGCTGCATCAGAACGATGTCCATAATAAGTAGTTCTCATTTTCGGACTCAACGTCAATCTGACAGAAGCTGCTTCCACCTGTAAAATACGATTTGCCATCATTCCTATTCTGGCCATACCAGCTGTGTGAGAGCTGGACGGACCGATCATAACCGGTCCTATTATTTCAAAAATACTTGTTTCCATTTTCCTCTCCTCTTTCTTTTACACAAGGCCAAACAGTCTTGGTAATGCCATAGAAATTGGTTCAATATAAGTAGTAAGTAACACAATCGGCAGATATCCGATCAGTAAAAATACGGCTGTATTTTTCATCATTTCTCCAAATTCCGCATGGCCGATTTTCATTCCAAAATACAACACACTTGCATATGGAGGTGTCAGGCATCCTGCCGATAAATTTACAACCATAATTGCTGCAAAATGCACCGGTGAGATTCCATATGCATTAATTAATGGAAGTAACAGCGGAGCACAAAGCATAATTGCTGTTGTATCATTAACAATCATTCCTACAAAAAGGAGAAATACATTTACCATCAGCAGAACAACATATTTATTATCTGTGAACCCAAGGAATACATTTACGAGCATCTGTGGAATCTGAAGCTGTGTCATTGCCTGACTCAGTAACAGACAGAAAAAGATCATCATAAAAATAGATCCTATAGAAGATGCTGTAGATCGTAACATATTCAGCGTATTTTTTGCTTTCAATCTGCGATACACAAAGATTCCTAATAAAATTGCAAGCACCGCACATACAGACGCAGCTTCCGTTGCAGTAAAGATACCTCCGTAAATTCCTCCAAGAATAATTACAGGCATCATAAGTGCAGGAATGGATTCAATGATTACTTTTTTCTTTGATTTTGGCTTTTCTTCTGCTACTGTTTCTTCTACTACCGGAGCATTCGCATATTTTCTTGCATATACAATATTTAAAACAGAAAAGGTTATAATTGTTAAAATTCCAGGTACTACAGTTGAAAGAAAGCCTGCCAGAATACTGGTTCCTGTTGCCCAACCATAAATAATAAGAGGAACACTCGGTGGAATTAAGCTTCCCAAAATAGAGGAACAAGTCACCAAAGAAGTCGCAAATCCTCTGGAATATCCTTCTTTTCGAAGCTCTGGAATCATAATTCCTCCAAGAGCTGCTATTCCGGTGAATGCACTTCCTGAAATAGCTCCCATGATACCACAAATGACAACAACGATAACTCCGAGCGCGCCTTTAATTTTTCCTACAAATACTCTGGCAAGTCCTACCAGTTTCTCTGCCATGCCGCTTTCTGCGATTAAATTTCCTGCTATTACAAACATCGGTACTGCAAGAAGCGAGGTACTGATCATCTGTGAATATCCCCACACAAACAAAGATCTCACAGGCACATTACAAGTTGCTACCAGGAAAATCAAAGCTCCGGCAAAACAATACGGTAATGGAATACCTATCAATAACAGAATCAATAACAAGCACATACAAATTGCAAATGCAACCATTACATTCATGATCTATTTCCTCCTTCTTCCCATTTTTCTTTGAATTTAACGATATTTTTTACAGTTCCGACTAATGTATATACACACATCAGTGTCAATCCTGTAAGAATTGCCAGTTCTCCGATTGGCATAGGGATTCCAAGCACTGCACTTTTCTTTCCGATTTCCAGACTATGTATCGAATATTGTACCGCCCAGTCAAACACATATATTGCTAATGCACTGGCACCGATATTACAAATGATTTCTGTAATCTGAACTGCATGTTTATTTTTTGAAACCGCCTTCACAAGTCCGCATTCAATATGGGAATTCGTATATGCTGCACACGCTCCGCCAAGGAAATATACCCAAATAGTAGGAAATGTCAGTAATTCTTCAATTCCAAATAAAGGCATATTAAAAAATCGTAAAATAACCTGTAACGTCACGAGGAATACCATAAATAAAGCCAATATAGAACAAATGACTTCACAGACATTTCCAACTATGTCAAGAAAGCGTTCTATTTTTTCTCCAAGTACTTTCATCTCTTTTTCCTCCTATTGATTTTGAATCTTCTTACTCAACTTGCCCCATACGGAACCATATTCAGAACCAATTTTTGGCCATACTTTTTTCCGCACATAATCTCGATAATCATCGATTACTTTATTTCCCGGTTCGTATACTTCTACACCTTTTTCTTTGAATAACTTAATATACTTTTTCTCATTACTCTTAGCAAGTTTAAATGCTTCATCCTCAATTTCTTTTGCACTCTTCTGCACAATCTGCTTTTCCTCTGCCGACAATGTTTTCCAGGTATCCATACTCATATAGATCCAGTGACATTCCATATGCGTCTTTGTACAATACAAATATTTACACAATTCACCGTAATCGTTCCAGTACTGTTCTGCACCACCACCAGACACACCATCTACAACTCCTGTCTGTAACGCAGTAAATGTATCAGATGTCGGCAACGGTGTTGTGGAAAAGCCAATTGCAGTTCCGAACTCTTCAAATGCTTTTTGCTGAGGAACACGAATTTTCAGTCCTTTTTTTGCACCTGGGGTTTCAATATTTTTCGCTGGCTTTGTTGTCATAATTGCACCGAAATATTTAGGAATTACGGCTAAAAGTTTGATATTTTCTTTTTTCAACTGGCCGCTTACATACTGATATACCATTCCGTCATTCGAATTATACAATGCCATTGCTTCATCCCAGCTTGTTGCCAGATATGGAGCAATTTGTACAGATAACGTAGAGTTAACAGATGGCGACATCGATCCTAACATTAACTGGATTTCTCCCATACCTGCGCATTCTTGAACAACCGTATAATCCCCCAGTTGGTTGTTTGGATAAATATTAATCTGTAAATTATCCATCTGACTCGTCAATTTATCCGCAAATTCATTGGCAAGTTTATCGTTATCCGTGCCTTCCGCTCTTGTGTGTGCAAATTTCCAAATTCTTTTTCCACTTTTCGTCTCGCCGGATGCATTTTGACCACTATTCGCACATCCTGCAAGAAGTCCAACCGCAAAGACGCATGCAAAAATCGCACTCAAGACTCTTTTTCTCATTCCTTGTATCCTCCTTGTTATTTTGTATTGTCTGGTTGTCTGACAGCCTTACATTTAATATACATTAAATCCATCAAAAGTCAAGTAGTTATTTGAAATTGTTTCAAAAAAACATGAGTTGTCGCAACAATTTAGACAACTCATGTTTTTATTCTATTTATTTCTCATTTTTCTAGTTAAATGATATTCCACAATCTTTCGAGCTCGCTCGGCATCATGATCTTTTAATGCCTGAATCACCTCACCATGTTCACGATGGTATGATAACACCTCTTCAAGCTCCGAGTCCTTTTCAAACTCTTCTCTTTCCTCCAAAACCATCTGCACCAATGAATTATATAGCGCCATCAGCACATCATTATGAAGCATCTTCACAATGTAAGCATGAAATTCATGTCCTTTTTTTTCAGACTCTTCATCCCGGCCCTGTAACGTATCTTCTACCATCTCTTCATAATTTTTCTGTAAATATGCAATATCTTCTTCCGTACACTGCTTTGCTGCAAGGTAAGCCGCCTGAGATTCCAATATTAATCTGCACTGTAAGATCTCATCATAATAATGTTCATTGCTCATCATTTCCATCAGACGATTATCATTGATTCTCTGTAACGCATTCGGTGCAATATAAGTTCCCTGTCCGGTCCGCGCCTCCAGGATTCCTAACACCTGCAAAGATTTTATTGCCTCTCTTATGGAACTTCTGCCAACCTGGAATTCTTTTGCCAGTTCTATTTCCCCTTGAATACGTTCTCCCTCTTTCCAGGTCCCGTCTTCAATCTGTTTTTTTATCTGTGTTGATATATCTTCGTATACTTTATTCTTCTGAATTGGCGTAATCATAAATTCATTCCCCATCTTTCTCTAATATTAAGATATACTTTTTCAATTTGTATTTATCTTATCACATTTTATACTTGAAACCCACCTATTTTTATCTCCTTTAACTGGCTTGCTTAGTTTTGTTATATCTGGCTTTTTCAAACACACCACTTTAGTGCTAAGATAAGTGTAGTTTTGATGAAGGGAAGTTACACTATGACAAAAAAAATTGCCGTAATCAATGATTTATCCGGATTCGGCAGGTGTTCTCTTACTGCAGCAATCTCTGTCATTGCCGCTATGGGAGTGCAGCCCTGTCCGCTGCCGACAGCAGTGTTATCCGCTCAGACCGGATATCCGAGTTATTATTGTGATGATTATACAGAGAAGATGGAGTATTTTCGAAGCGAATGGAAAAAGATGGGGCAGACTTTTGACGGTATTTACACCGGATTCGTAGCAAGCGAGCAGCAAATTGACCAGATTTTTCATTTCGTAGAAACATTTGACACACCGGACACATTCTTATTAGTCGATCCGGTTATGGGGGACGATGGGCACACCTACGCAATGTTCACTCCCGAACTGTTGCGCAAAATGAAAAAACTTGCCATGACCGCTGACATTATCACACCAAATCTGACAGAGCTGACATTACTCACGGATGCTTCTTATCATGAACTGGTTGCCATTTCCGATGCAGAATCTATGATGAAAGAAATCGTGAAGCTGGCACAGAGTCTTTGTGAAGCCGGACCTTCTAAAGTTATTGTAACCGGAATCCGTTTTTCTGATAATGACGGAACTCGCAAAATGGGAAACCTCTATGTTACAAAAGAAGTGCAGACACTTGTCGCTTTTCCATATATCGGTGGCAGTTATTCCGGAACCGGAGATCTTTTTGCTTCCTGCTTAAGCGCAGGGATTGCAAGGGGATATGACGTACCAGCCACCATTAAACTCGCCGGTACATTTCTGGAAGCCGCACTTACTGACTCTGTCAGGGAACATATTCCGGCTAATGATGGTGTAAATTATGAGCAATATCTGGCAATGCTTACTGCCGGATTAAAAAAGGAGATTTAATAATGAATGAGAAACAGCAAAAACCAGTTACTTTATTGACTGTCACCGGATTATTCGCAGCAATCATCACCTTGATGACTGCATATATCTGTCATATACCTTACGGTGCAAACGGTGGATATATCCACTTCGGTGATGCCCTGATCTATGTCGCAGCTGTGATCCTGCCAAGACCATATGCGATGGCTGCCGCTGCGATCGGCGGAGGACTTGCAGACCTTCTGACTGCACCAATGTGGGCGCCGGCAACGATTATAATCAAGATGCTGATCACATTACCATTTACAAGCAAAAACGGTCGCATGCTGAACGGACGTAATATCATTGCACCTTTCCTCGCCGCTCTTATTTCCGCAACCGGTTATTATCTTGCCCAAGGAATCCTCTTTGGTTCCTGGATATCTGTCATCGTTTCTTTTGCAGGAAGCGCTGTACAGTCCGGTGGAAGTGCTGTGATTTTCCTTGTACTTGCATGTGCAATGGATAAAGCACATATCAAAAATAAAGCAGAATTGATTTTATATCAGTAAATCTAAAATATTATCTGCTTGAGCTGCCGCAGACAGCTTTCTAATGAAATACTTTAAGATAGGAGAACAAAAAATGGCTGACATTTTATACACATACAAAAACCAGGTATACGCAAACATTACAAATCAATGCAACTGCAGATGCACCTTCTGCATCCGAAGTCACGAAGACGGTGTCGGTGATGCCGAGACCCTCTGGCACAAAAAAGATCCGACACTGGAAGAGATTAAAGCTGCCATGGATGCTTTTGATTTTACCGGTTATGATGAGCTTGTTTACTGCGGTTATGGAGAACCGACCTGTGCGCTCGACATCCTTCTGGCATCCGCAAAATATGCCAAAGAAAAATACGGTGTAAAAATCCGCATTAATACAAACGGACTTGGCAATCTTCAGCACGGACGAGATATTGTTCCGGAACTTGCCCCGGTTGTCGATGCACTTTCCATCAGTCTGAATGCACCGGATGCCGAAAAATACAATGCTGTCACAAGACCTCGTTTCGAAGGAGCTTTTGAAGCTATGCTTTCCTTTGCACAGGAAGCCCATAAAGTGATCCCGTCGGTAAGATTATCCATTGTAGATGTTCTCCCGGAAGATCAGATTGAAGCCTGTAAGAAGCTGACCGCTGACCTTGGTGTGCCGCTGAAAATCCGTAAATTTGCTTAAATCTTGTTATTACTTCTGTATAGACTTCGGCGTACAGTGCATGTACCGCTTGAAAATCTGGCCAAAATACGCCGGGCTGGCAAATCCAACCAGTCCGGCTGTCTCTGCAACGCTCTTTCCTTTTTTCAGAAGTGGAATACTTTTCTGTATCCGAAGAGACATCAGATATTCCAGAATGGTCATATCCATATGTTTCTTAAAAAATCTACAACATTCACTTTTACAAATATTCACATGTGCTGCTATATCATCCAGATTGATGTCACGGCTGTAATTCTGTTCCATGTAAGAAAGCATTTTCCTGAGACGTTCCAGATGCACTGCGCTCTCCGCTTTTGCATGCGGTCTTTTTCTGTATTCCCGGTACAGATAATCCCAGATCCTAAGGACTTCCTGCTGGATCTGCATCTCATAATCTTCCGGCTGTTCATCCATAAGTTTCTGGATCTTAACCATCCGCCGCAAAATGTCCTGATGCCACTCTATATCTTTTTCCAGCTTAAGCGCTGCAAAACTGCTGTCATCAACCAATGGCTCCACATATTTACTGTGAAAAACACTTCCCTCATATCCGTAAACCAGACGCGGATGAAAGGTAATGGATAAATATGTACATTCCTTCCGGTCACGCCGGTATCCGGCATGCAGCGTCCGGCTGTTTCCAAACATACCTTCGCCCTCTTCCAGATTATATATCTTTTCATTAATGTGGTATTCCATCTCTCCGGATACGATCTTCGTAATCTCGATCTCCGGGTGCCAGTGCCACAAAAATGCACCCTGTTCATAGGACTCAATATGCTCCACAGCTACATTTAACGGGAAACTGTAACTGCCATGTTCCTTGATTTCTTTCTGATTCTCTTCAATATTAATCTGCATTTTCCACTTCCTCAATATTCTTATAGTATTGTCTATTATTCTTATTGCGAGTGTTTATTTATCTCATTATTATTATCATAGTTCAACAAAGCATTTATCGCAACTATAAAATAAAAAAGAATGGAGAATAAAAAATGACAGAGAAATTAATGGAAACTTTTCAGAATCTTTTCGGTGCCGACGGAGATATCCGCACGTATTTCGCACCTGGACGCGTAAACTTGATCGGAGAACATACAGATTATAATGGCGGACACGTATTTCCATGTGCATTAACACTTGGAACTTATGCGGTAGCAAGAAAAAGAGACGACCGTGTTCTCCGCTTCTATTCTGAAAACTTCGCTTCCCTTGGTGTGATTGAGACAAGTCTTGATGACCTTGTACCAGATGAAAAAGCAGACTGGACAAACTATCCAAAGGGAGTGATGTGGACATTCGAGAAACGCGGCTACAAACTTCCGCAGGGAATGGACATTGCTATTTACGGTGATATTCCAAACGGTTCCGGACTGTCCTCTTCTGCTTCCCTGGAAGTACTGACAGGTATTGTGTTAAAAGATATGTTTGGATTTGATGAGATTACGATGCCGGAGATTGCACAGATCGGACAGTATTCTGAAAATAACTTCAATGGTTGCAACTGTGGAATCATGGATCAGTTTGCAAGTGCCATGGGTAAAAAAGACAATGCGATTTTCCTTGACACAAATACTCTGGAATACGAATATGCACCGGTTGTACTCCCAGATGCAAAAATCGTTATCACAAACAGTAAAGTAAAACACAGTCTTGTAGATTCTGCATACAATGACCGCAGAAGTGAATGTGAAACTGCTCTGGAAGAACTGAAATCCGAAATGCCGATCGTTACTCTCGACGATCTTACGGAAGCAGAGTTCGAAGCACACAAAGATACAATCAAAGATCCTGTAAGACAGCTCCGTGCAAAACATGCTGTATACGAAAACCAGCGAACCATCCGTGCAGTCGCTGCATTGAAAGCAAACAATATTGAAGAATTTGGTAAATTGATGAACGAATCCCACATTTCTCTAAAAAATGATTACGAAGTATCCTGCGAAGAAATCGATATTCTCGTAGACCTTGCATGGGAAATCCCGGGCGTTATCGGTTCCCGTATCACAGGAGGCGGATTCGGCGGATGTACTGTCAGCATTGTAAAAAACGATGCGGTTGATACATTTATCGAAAAAGTTGGTAACGGATATAAAGAGCAGACCGGAAACACTGCTGAGTTCTATGTTGTAGAAGTTGGCGATGGCGCACACCGTCTGAGCTAGGAGGAATTCAGATGTTATATGAAAATATCAGACATTTAGTAGACTATGGAATCAGAACCGGACTGACACCGGAATGTGAACGGATCTATACAACAAATCTTCTGTTAGATCTTTTTCACGAAGATAACTACGAAGAGCCGGAAGCTGTGGCTTATGGCTCTCCGGATCTTGAAACAATCCTTGCAAACCTTTTAAATATTGCCGTAGAACGTGGAATCATTGAAGACAATGTTGTTTACCGCGATCTCTTCGACACAAAGCTTATGAACTGTCTGCTTCCAAGACCCGCACAGGTACAGGCAGCTTTCTGGGAAAAATATGCTATTTCCCCAGAAAAAGCAACGGACTATTATTATAAATTCAGTCAGGACAGTGATTACATCCGCCGCTACCGCGTAGCAAAAGACCTGAAGTGGAAAGTCGATTCTCCATACGGTGAAATTGACATTACAATCAATTTATCCAAACCGGAGAAAGATCCAAAAGCAATCGCTGCCGCAAGAAATGCTGCCGCAAGCAGCTACCCGAAATGTCAGCTTTGCATGGAAAATGAAGGTTACGCCGGAAGAGTCAATCATCCGGCGAGAGAAAACCACCGTATTATTCCGATTACGATCAATCAGAGTAACTGGGGATTCCAGTATTCCCCATATGTATACTATAATGAGCACTGCATCGTCTTTAATGGTGAACATGTGCCAATGAAGATCGACCGTGCTGCATTTACCAAATTATTTGATTTTATCAAATTATTTCCACATTATTTCCTTGGTTCCAATGCCGATCTTCCGATTGTCGGTGGCTCTATCTTAAGCCACGATCATTTTCAGGGCGGACACTATACATTCGCCATGGCGAAAGCAAAAATCGAACTTCCGGTAACGATTCCGGGATATGAAGATGTGGAAGCCGGTATTGTAAAATGGCCATTATCCGTACTTCGCATCCGCAGCAAAGACACATCACGCCTGATCGATCTTGCGGAACATGTATTAAACTGCTGGAGATCTTATACGGATGAAGATGCATTTATTTATGCTGAAACAAACGGTGAACCGCACAACACGATTACACCGATTGCCAGAAAAAACGGTGATACTTATGAGCTGGATCTGACACTTCGCAACAACATTACGACCGACGAACATCCGTTAGGTGTTTATCACCCGCATGCACAGTATCATCATATTAAGAAGGAAAATATCGGACTGATCGAAGTTATGGGACTTGCCGTACTTCCATCCCGTCTGAAAGAAGAACTGGAACTTCTTGCCGATTACATTGTAAATGGCAAAGATATCCGTTCAAACAAAAAAATCGAAAAGCATGCAGACTGGGTAGAAGAATTTCTTCCGACTTACGACAATATTACAAAAGAAAATGTTATGGAAATCCTTCAGAAAGAGGTTGGCAACGTCTTCACACACGTACTGGAAGATGCCGGTGTATATAAATGCACCGAACAGGGACGTGCTGATTTTCTGAAATTTATTCACACGCTGTAAGAAAAAATGCCTTCCCTGACCATTATAAAATCCTTTAGGTTAGGATAAGATTTTCTTAAGAAATTTTATAAACATTTCCAGTTTTTGTCATATTGCCGTCACAATTTGCTTATATACTAACAGTATCAACTAAAGAGGACGTCGGATGTATAGCCTGGGGAGTAGCTCTTATGTCTGCCGGACCTCGCCTAGACAATTACTGAATAACAGTTTATATAGATTTTTCATTTTACCCTCTCAAAAAGACCGGTGCACCACCTGATGCACCGGTCTTTCTTTACTGCTCTCTGAAATAAACTTCTCCTGTCTCAGTGTTCATATTGTCAACGATCGCCAGCGACTCTAACTGGAATCCCAGATTACGGATGACTCTTCCACCTGCCTGGAATCCCTTCTCAATTACAATTCCGATGCCTTCTACGGTTGCACCGGCAGACTGCACAATCTGGATCAATCCCTGAAGTGCACATCCGTTTGCAAGGAAATCATCAATTAATAACACATGGTCATCTTCGCTTAAAAATTTCTTCGCAACAATAACCTGGTTCTTGCATTTGTGTGTAAAAGATTCTACTTCTGCTACATACATTTCACCTTCCAGATTGATGCTCTTCGTCTTCTTCGCAAATACAACCGGTGCGTTAAAATACTGTGCTACAATACAGGCAATTCCGATACCGGAAGCTTCTATTGTAAGAATCTTATTAATATTCTTGCCTTCAAAACGTCTCTTAAATTCCTTACCGATCTCATTAAACAGTTTCCTAAATCATCAGATGGATATTGAACTGTTTAATGAGATCGGTAAGGAATTTAAGAGACGTTTTGAAGGCAAGAA
>NZ_JACOOY010000015.1:0-78351 GCF_014287705.1 Dorea hominis
AGACCCCTTGAAGACGACGAGGTAGATAGGTCAGAGGTGGAAGTGTGGTAACACATGGAGCTGACTGATACTAATCGGTCGAGGGCATGACCAAGCAAGGTGATAGGTAAAGGATGAAGTATTTCTTGTATGCAGTTTTGAAGGTATATAAAGTAAGGAGATCAACGATTGTTGGTCTTTTTTTGTTATGGCGAGGAGAAAATTATCTGCTCGATTACAAATCTCCTATTCAAATCTCAAACTATGATAGGGATAAGTTATAGAAAGAAATTATAGAAATCAACAACTTATCCGTATTTGTGAACATGCTTGATCATATTAAAATGTAAGAAAGATTTAGGCAGAATGAAAGGAGATTACGAGAGTATTGAGGAAGATATGAAAAAGATATTAGCTGAATCACTGATTTACGAGATCCTATCTGTAGTGGAAGAAATACCGGAAGAAAAGGTAGCATCCTATGGACAGATCGCTGCCCTGATCGGACGGGAAAAGAATGCAAGACTGGTTGGAAAAGTGCTAAGCGAGGCGGGGGATTACGGAGATTATCCGTGTCACAGAGTGGTAAACCATGCAGGAAGGACAGCTCCGGGCTGGCATATGCAGAGAGCTTCTGAAAGAAGAAGGTGTTATTTTCAAGGAAAATGGATACGTAGACATGCGGAAATGTAAGTGGAATCTGGAAGAGTAAAAAGCTTCAGTGTAAGCGCATCCGAATTCTGTAAAACTTGCAGTTTTTGGGAAAATAGGTTATAATACATAAATTGGTTCGATAACAAGAGATTTTAAAAGGATGAATTTTATGAAAAGAAGTAGAAAACAACATATGCGATGCGGAGTTGCATTAGCATGTGCATTAATGACTGCCGTACCGAGTATACCAGTACAGGCTTCAGAAGTTAACAATCTTGAAAATAAGACAAGTAATCTTAAAAATCAGTTGGATGGACTGAACCAGGATTTGGTAGCAATCAGTGATAAGATATCAGCTACACAGAAGAAGATCGATCAGTCGGATAATGAAGTGTACAGACTGGAAGCATCATTGAAGATTTCTTATAACAATGAAGAGAAGCAGTATGAGAACATGAAGACTCGTATTAAGTATATGTATGAGAATGGTTCTTCTACTATGCTTACGTTACTTCTGAAAGCTGACAGTATGGCTGATTTCCTTAATAAAGCCGATTTCATAGAGAATGTCACAGAGTATGACCGTAATATGCTCGAGAACATGGTTAAGGTGCGTAAGGGAATCGAAGAGCAGGAAAAAGATTTGAAGAAACAGCAACAGGAACTGTCAGATCTCAAGAGTCAGATGGACAGCGAAGAACAGCAGTTAAAAAACAAAGCAGATGCGACATCGACGGATCTGAATGATTTTAATAAGAAGCTTAAGGCCGCACGTGCGGAGCAGGCAAGACAGGAAGAACTTAAGAAGAAGCAGACACAGCAGACAAAGACTGCGAAGAAGTCTACTTCAAAGAAATCCAGCACGAAAAAACACAATAAAAAACCTTCGTCTAATAACAGCGGTAATACCGGAGGAAATACGACAGGCGGTTCCGGAGTTCGTCATGGCAATTATATTATCCCATCCGGCGGTCTGACGCCGCAGAAGGGGCGTATAACGTACAATGGACATACAGAGACATATTATTCCCAGCGTGTTCTTCCAGGCGGTGGATTAGGCATTCCTGGACGTCATATTGCAAGTGACGGAACGATTCGTGACTCAGGCAATTATATTGTTTTAGCAAGTGATGATTATCCGAAAGGAACGGTTGTACAAACGTCTCTGGGACCTGGTAAAGTATACGATACTGGAAGTGGAAGAGGAAACATCGATCTTTATACAGACTGGTAAATGAAATAACGACGGAGAAAAGGACTGTTGCACACTAAAGTGCGATGGTTCTTTTTTACATATATTGAACAGGAGGCTAATCATTAGTTGATCAGCCTCCTGTTTAATAACGACACAATATCAAAAATTAGATACCCAGTATATTAGAGAGAAGTTTATCGATGCTGACGAGTTTTACACTAAGAGTAAAGATCTCGCATGCAGTTTTCAATTCTTCTACTGTCGGATAAGACGGAGCAATACGGATATTGCTGTCTTTCGGATCTTTTCCATAAGGGAAAGTTGCACCGGCATTTGTCATGACCAGACCTGCTTCTTTTGCCTTGGCAACGATAGCTTTGGCACATCCTTCCATAGAATCAAAGGAAATGAAGTAACCGCCACGTGGAGCCATCCAGCTTCCAATTCCAAGACCGGATAATTCGCGGTCAAGAGAAGACAAAACCATGTCAAATTTTGGCCTAAGGATATCTGCATGGCGTTTCATATGCTGAACCATACCATGGATATCTTTAAAATATCTTGCATGTCTTAATTGGTTAAGCTTGTCATGACCGATTGTCTGGATACGCATCTGCTTACGGATGTCTTCGAGGTTTGCATCCGATGCGGCAATAGCACCGATACCGGAACCTGGAAAGCTGATCTTGGAAGTAGAAGAGAACTTGTAAACCATATCCGGGTTGCCCTCTTTCTTACACTCCATCAGAATCTCAATCAGGTAATCCTGCTTATCTTCATATAAATGATGGATTCCGTATGCATTGTCCCAGAAAATACGGAAATCTTCAGCAGCCGGTTTTAATGCTGCAAAACGGTGTACTGTTACATCTGAATATGTGATACCCTGCGGGTTGGAATATTTGGGTACACACCAGATACCCTTTACGGCAGGATCATTATTTACATATTTTTCAACAAGATCCATATCAGGACCGGTTGGAGTCATTGGGATATTGATCATTTCGATTCCAAAATATTCCGTGATAGCAAAATGTCTGTCGTATCCAGGAACCGGACAGAGGAATTTTACTTTATCAAGTTTGCACCATGGTGTACTGCCCATTACGCCATGTGTCATGGAACGTGCAATGGTATCATACATAATATTCAGGCTGGAATTACCAAAGATAACAATATTGTCTTTTGGTACTTCCATCATATCAGCAAGAAGCTGTTTGGCTTCTTTAATTCCATCCAAAACACCGTAGTTACGGCAATCAACACCTTCTTCACAGACAAGATCAGATTCACTTGTCAGAACATCCATCATTTCCATGGAAAGATTTAACTGTTCGGTGGAAGGTTTTCCTCTGGACATGTCAAGATTTAATCCTTTTGCTTTGATTGCTTCAAATTGTGCGTCGAGATCGGATTTTATTTCTAATAACTCTTCTTTTGATAATTCTTCATATGGTATCATTGTCATGCCCTCCGTTATAATTTTTGTAGACTTTTATTATTTTACCATATTTTGACGTTTCGTCAATGCGTTCTTGCAAAAAATAAAAAGAAATGTTGAATTTCCGTAGAAACAAAAAAGAAAATTGAAACATTTTCCGCTCTGTTATTCAAAAAATAAAGTGAAAACGATATGATAAAGGTGTTGCGGAATATGTAGAAATAAATGAAAAGACTGTTAGGAAAAAATGATATGCTCCCTTCTAGGTAGACAAGTGAAATAATAAAAACTTGTCACTTAGGAGGGAGCATATTTTATGCCTAAAAGAAAAGTATCTGTTGAGGATAAGATATATGCTGTAAATCTATATCTGGATGGAAAAGAAAGCCAACGGCGAATTGCCGATATGTTTGATGTAAGTCTCGCATCTGTCCAACAATGGGTTCGAAACTATGAATCTATGGGAGCAAATGCATTCACATTGAAAGGGAATAAAAAATATTCCAAAGAATTGAAACAACAAGCAGTCTTAGATTATTTAGCAGGCTACCCCTCTATATAACGAAACGCTTAAAGGCTGTTTTACAGTGGGGGAAAGAAAAATATAAAAAATTGATGATTAATGATGAGCTTGTGATAGAATGGAAAAAAGAGAAGGGTTCATTATTCAATGTGAAGGTTTGGATGAAGCTACTCGTGAAAAAGAGTACACCATGCTATGGAAACAAATATAGAAATCGGGAATTGGAGGCTATTGAAAATGACTGAAAGAGAAAAAATGCTAAGTGGTGAGTTATACGATCCAACAGATAAAGAATTGGAGCAATTACGCCTGAATGCACGTAAATTAGCAAGAAAATACAATTCGACAGATGAAGATCAGCCAGAAGAGCAAGCACAGATATTGCAAGAATTATTGCCAACAACAGAGGAGCTTCCGTATTTGCAGGCACCTGTTTATTTTGATTACGGATGCAATACTTTCTTTGGAAAACTCAGTTCTGCTAATTTTAATTTTACATGTTTAGATGTATGTGAAATACATATAGGCGATAATGTGATGATTGGCTCAAATGTTACATTGGCAACTCCTATGCATCCATTATTACCTGAAGAACGCAATATCAGAAAGAGAGAAGATGGTAGTTTTTATAATCTAGAATATGCGAAACCAATAACTATAAAAGATAATTGTTGGCTGGCATCTAATATAGTTGTTTGCGGTGGTGTCACCATAGGAGAAGGGTGCGTAATTGGTGCAGGAAGCGTTGTAACAAGAGATATTCCTCCTTATAGTCTGGCAGCTGGAAATCCATGCCGGGTTATTCGCAAGATAACTGAGAAAGATTATATGCCAGATGGAATTAAAAAGAATTGAACAATTCCAGTTGTGTGCCCAGCTAAGGATGTGTAGTCAATTTCACATCAAAATAAGGATATTTATCTCCATCATTCACACACAAACAGTTATGCAACTGTTGATGATAAAGTCGATAAAGTGATGAAAAATAGTCTAAAGGAAAACACATGTATCTTATTTCTATTTATTTTGACGAGAAAACAAATAAAATATTGCAGCGGTATATAGACAGAATTGCAGAAAAATCAGGCAATTATTTTATGATTGAGAATAAAGTACCGCCACATATGACAATTGCTTCGATTGAGGCGAGAAATGTGAATGTTTTGAAGCCGGCATTTGAAGATTTGAATGGAAAATTGTGTGCAGGGAACATGAAGGTTGTTTCGATTGGACAGCTGTTTCCGTATGTACTGTATGCAATGCCTGTGATGAATCAGAAGCTGTTTGATCTGTCTGGGGAAATATATAAAGCATTTTGTGATATTCCCGAGACAACGTTGAGTGAATATTATAAGCCTTTTTCATGGTTGCCACATATAACTCTTGGAAAAACATTGGATAAAGTGCAGATGCAGAAGGCATTTCAGACGATGCAGGAAAAATTCATACCATTTACAGCACGATTTGGAGAGATTGGTTTGGCAAAAGTAAATCCACATGAAGATGTAGCTAAGTTTACATTATTATAAAAACTATTTCACAATTGAAAAATCTTGACTTCACAGCTGTAAAGGATAATAAAAGTTCAAGAGGGTCCGGAATAATTCCAGGCCCTCTTGAATATTAATGAAACGAATTAAAAGCTCTGTTCTTTCATGAGTGAAAGTCTGTATACACGTTTGCCGGTTTCTTCATAATGCTGATCCAAAAGAGCACAGGCTGCCTGGAGGTCGCTGCTTCGGATGGCTTCCAACAAGCTTTGGTGTGTCCATACTGCAGCACCTCCGTTATGAGAGGTGCGTGAATCCGGAGTGTTTGGTTCTAAGCATTTAGCATTCTGAAGCGTTTCAGCATCTCCGTTTAACTGTCCAAAGTGATTAGCATTTTGAACCGAGAGAAACATGGCACCATTCAGGGGGCTTAGAAGCTCCCACATTTTGGTCAATCGATCAAGCTGAGCAGAGCGAATGATCTGTTGGTGAAATATCTCATCTGCGTGAACGGCCTTCATGGTATTACCTTCGAGAACAGCCTTTCGAAATTCTTCAATGCTGGCTTCCATTATCAGGAGACTATAATCACTAAGTCGACAGTTGCTTTTTTGAATTGCCAGTTTTTCGAGGCTGCCGCGTAAAAAGAAAACTTCATACGCATCTTGTGGAGAAAGCAGTGCGACTGTACATCCTTTGTTAGGACAGTAATCGACTAAACCTTCAACGGCAAGCTGTCGCAGTGCTTCGCGTACAGGACCTCGGCTGAGCCCGAATTTCTGGGCAATTTCAGCCTCTACCAGTTTTTCCTGAGGCTGAAGGGTTCCGTTAATAATCTGCTCCCGCAGAGATTTAAGAACAATTTCTGATGTAGTTGTGTTTGATGCTTTTCGTTGTTCCTGCATATTTACCTCATCTAATTTTCAGAATAATCCATTAAAACTTGCGCAACATACTGCATATCAGAAGGTGTGAAGCGTTGATCGCAAGGAACGGATACAATGTGGTCATAAATGTATTGTTCTGATGAATCTGGCAGTGGATGAACCAGCGGACCCACTGGCCAGTAGACAGTCGAACGAATCTGGTGATCTGTCAGGTATTGCTGAAATTCGTCACGTTTTTCGGCATACAGGCAGAAATGGCTTGGAACAGTAGCCTCTGGAAGTTCAGGAAAGGCTACCTGCACACCATGAAGGGGTGCGGTAAGAGCGTCTAAAAGTGCAGCGTAGTTTTCACGTCTTGTCTTGCAAATGTAATCAAAGTCAGCATGGCGAAGGAGATATTCTGAATTATCATCTCCGGCAAAGCTGTCAAATATCTGACGAAGTCGCAGCTCTCCTTCCCAGAAAACATCGCCGTCTCCTGTCTCGTAGTATTCTTTTCGCTGTTTAAGATGTGTTGATTCTACTGGCAGAAGAGGTGTTTCAAAGGTTCCGTTTCGTTTAACAGCGAATCCACCGCAATCAACCCCCATCCATTTTCGGAAGCTTCCGGCAAAATAATCACAGAGAGGATCGATACCGTCAGCTGAGAGCATGGAATGAGTTACATCTTCAAAAATTACAACTCCTTTTTCTTTGCAGGCTTTAACGAAGTCGTGATCATAGTTGCAGAAGCCATAGTAGCCGCAAAGAGATAAAACACTGATTTCATCGATAACAGAAGTATCAAAAATGCTGTGCAAATCTTTGTCCAGCTCATAAAATTTCAGCTGATATCCAGCTTTCTCAAAAGGAGCAAGGACTGTCTCGCAGGTATACAAAGGCACATATGCTACTTTACGCGTATCGTGACGTGCAATCTCCTGTAAACAATAATAGATACCGCATCGTCCAGACATGGTAAATGCCAGATCATCATTAGGTGAGCAGATACGTGAAAAGTATCCGTTTTCGATAGGTTTGCTTGGTTCATAGTTGAATAAACCGCCAATTTTTCGCATGTTTTGTTTCCTCCTTACTAATAGAAAAGTTATACGGGTATCTTTTGTCCGTTATCTAAAAACTAATTACAATTATAGTGGATTGTTAACAAAAGCGAAAGTATTATTTTTTTACAAAAAAATACATGAAAAGTCACACAATAACATTATTAACAATTATTGTTTTGAAAAATTGGTACAAAAGCATAAAAAAGCATGTTATGCAGTTGTAAAAAGTTTTAAAAACACTGTTTAGAGAAAAAAATATGGTGAAAATCAACAAAAATACTGACATTTTTTTGTTGTTAACATCAATTCGAAATTGTTGACAATCCTATTTGCCTAAACTATACTTATTTTATCAAGAGCGGCTCGAAAATTATAGGCGTATCTGTTTGGATATTACGAAATGGGGATAATAACGGACACTACAGCCTGGATAAAGTTAAAGTAGCACAGTAACGAACGGATGTCGGACTGTCCGGTTTCCGGATAGTCCGATTTTCAGAAGAGAATAATTATTATATGTGAAAGGAAAGAAAACTATGAGACTTACAGATTTGACTTGGCCGAAAGCCCAAGAATATTTTGAAAAAAATGATATGGTACTTATTTCTATCGGTAGTATTGAGTGTCACGGTCGTCACATGCCACTTGGAACCGATACACTGATTCCGGATCATTTGTTAGAGAAAATTGAGAAGAAGAGTGATGTTTTGATTGCTCCGACTATTCCATACGGTGCCTGTCAGAGTTTAGCTCCGTATCCGGGTACAATTGATATTGACGTCGAGGTACTCTATCAGTTTTGCCGTCAGATTTTCCTGAGTCTGTATCGTCACGGCGCAAGAAAATTCGTTTTCCTGAACGGACACGGCGGAAACATGAAGATGATTGAGCGCCTTGGCATGGAATTTGAAGATAAGGGCTGTCTGGTTGCTATGCTTAACTGGTGGCTGATGGCATGGGATATGAACCCAGCGTGGAAAGGCGGCCACGGCGGCGGTGAAGAAACAGCTGCAATTCTTGGAATCGATCCATCTTTAGTTGATAAGAGTGAGATCGGTGGGGAGCTTAAGTTTAAGCACCTGTCTGATAATCTGAAGACAACCGGTTTCCGTTCTGTTGAGTTCAAGGGAGTTAGCGTTGATATTATACGTAATACTCCACATGTAACAGACAGCGGCTGGATCGGACCGGATCATCCGAGCACCGCTACAGAAGAGTGGGGCAAGGAGATGCTTGAGACTACAGCAAACTATATTGTTGATTTCATGGAAGAATTCAAGAAAGTAGAACTTTCATAAAGGGGTATTAAAATGGATAAAAAAACGACGCTGGAAATGATTGCAGCAATTTCAAATGCAAACGGTACATCCGGTTTCGAAGATGAAGTGGTTGCAGCGATTCGTCCTTACGCAGAAGGACTTGGAGAAATTAAAGAAGATCGCATGCGCAATCTGTATATCCGCCGCAAAGAAAATAATGGCAAACGTCCGGTTGTTCAGCTTGACGCACATAGTGATGAGGTTGGTTTTATGGTGCAGGCTATCTGCCCGAACGGAACACTTCGCATTATTCAGGTCGGAGGATGGGTTAACCACAATATTCCAGCTCATAAAGTCCTGGTTCGCAACCGATTCGGAGAATATATTCCAGGTCTTACTGCCAGCAAGCCTCCGCATTTCATGACAGAGCAGGAGCGTAAAGCACCTCTGGATATGAAAGATATCACAGTAGATGTTGGTGCTGTTTCTAAAGAAGAAGCAATTGAAAAGTTCGGCATTCGTATCGGTGAACCGGTAGTGCCGGATGTGACATTTACATATTCAGAAAACACAGATCTGATGGTGGGCAAGAGCTTTGACTGCCGTCTGGGATGTGCGGCAATTCTTAAGACTATGCATACACTGGCTGGTGAGGATCTGAATGTTGATATTGTTGGCGCTTGTGCAGCACAGGAAGAGGTTGGTGTACGTGGTGCTACCGTGACAGCACAGGTGATTAAGCCGGATATTGCAATTGTTTTTGAAGGATGCCCGGCAGATGATACTTGTGTTGAAGAGTATATGGTTCAGACAGCTATCAAGCGCGGACCGATGCTGCGTCACATTGATTCCCGTATGATCACGAATCCACGTTATCAAAGATATGCGTTGGATTTGGCAGAAAAGCTTGGTATTCCGGTTCAGGATTCAGTTCGTAGTGCCGGTTCAACCAATGGTGCAGCTATACATTTGACTGAAAAAGCAGTTCCGGTTATCGTTATCGGAGTTCCGGTTCGCTATGCACATACGCATTATGGAATTTCAGCTTATGCCGACTTTGATAATGCTGTTAAGCTGGCATGCGAAATTCTTAAAAGACTTGACGAAGAACAGATTATGAGTTTTTAAAAATCTATAATGTGTACTACATATAATATGTAAAAGAAATTCTGGATTTTATGCAGGAGCTGAGATAAGCAGAAACTGCATAAAATCCTTTTTTATTTAGTGAAAGAAATGATGTCAAAATCCGAAGTCTATGTGTTTGAAATGGATAAAATGATACAAGGATAAGTTGCTGTCGATATTATCAGAAATCATAAGACAACAAGAAAAGTAATACATAAAAATAGTGGAAAAATCGTTCATAAAACGATATAATATATGGACGAAACTGGAGGTGAGAAAGATAACTATGGAAGAAGAAATTCGCAATACAAAACAAAAAAGAATTTCTATTGCATTGACAATTGTTTCGATATTTGTAGAAATAATTGCCTGTTTAATATGGCTGGCACCAGTTTCAGGGTTTTTCATATACCCATTTGTAAGTGGATTCGCGGTAGCATTAAACATTATCAGTCTTATTATATCAAGAAAAAATAAAGCAATAGTGATAATCAATGGATTGATCAGTATTGTATTAGTTGGATTGATTGCTTATGACTTGATTTGTTGCTTGAGATTTTTTATAGGATTTTGACAGAGTGCTAAATTATTAGAAACAATGCAACATATGCAGGACTAAAAGGGGATGGCATGACTTTGGACAAAGCATAAGAGCGAGAAACAGAAATGTGGAATCAGATTTTCAAAGAATGTACCGGATTTTGGCCGTGGTACCGGAGATATTTCATTTCAATATTTGCAGTATCAGCCTACACATAAAACATTGGGAATTGATGCCTCAAAAGTCGGTATTCAATTTGCAACGGAAACGGCAAGATTGAGTGATTATAAAACAGCAGCTTTTGAGTATCCCTGGCAGGAGGGAATGAATCGCCTGTTCGTTTACCAAAGCCTGTAAAAGTATGTATTTGAGAGGAAGAAAATGATGAGAAAAGTAATTGGTGTTATGCCACTGTATGATAGAGAAAAGAAATGTTATTGGATACAGCCGGATTATCTGGAAATGTTGGAAGCAGAAAATGCGATACCTATGTTACTTCCTTTGACAAGTAACCATAATGAGTTAGATTATTTCCTTGAAATATGCGGTGGATTCTTATTAACCGGAGGACCGGATGTGGCGCCTTCTATTTATAACGAGGAGCAAAAACCATGGTGTGGGACTTTGTGTGAGGCACGAGATGAAATGGAACAGTATATTTTAAAGAAAGCAGTCGAAAAAGACCGTTCTGTTTTAGGTGTCTGCCGTGGTATACAGCTAATGAATGTCTGTTACGGGGGAACTTTGTATCAAGACCTGAAGTCGGAATATGATAGCGATCTCGACCATCGTATACAACCGTCATACAATGAAATGATACATTTTAATACAATACAAAAAGATACCCCGCTTTATGATCTTTTAGGTAAAGAGCAAATGAAAGTGAACAGCTACCATCATCAGGCAGTTAAAAAATTATCGCCTCAATTTAAGCAAATGGCAATTTCAGAAGACGGCTTGATCGAGAGCATTTATATGCCGGATCGTAAATATGTAGTTGGTGTTCAGTGGCATCCTGAATTTTTATATCAGAAAGATGAAAACAACCGAAAGATTATATGCTCTTTTGTTGATTCAATATAGATGAGAAGTAGAATTTTATAGAAAAATCTTGACTTTACAGTTGTAAAGAAGTAGAAGAACAACGTGTTTGACGGCTTGCCAGGAGGCAGGCCGTCATTTTATTGATAATGAAGAGTATGGTCTTTACCATGTAGTGTGTCCGGGAAGCTGCAGCAGATATGAGTTTGCAAGAACGATCCTGAGTCTTACAGGAAAGACAGGAGAACTGGAATTGTATCCGGTTGTAAAGGAAGACGCTGCACGCCCGACTTATTCCGTTTTGGATAATATGATGCTCCGTCTCACAGGTATCGAGGAACCGCAAGATTGGAAGACAGCTTTGAAAGAATATCTGGATGAGACAGGAGGAATGGAATAATGACGAAAAATACTGCAGAAAAAACAAAGAAGAAACTTGGTATATCAAAAATCAGTTGACAAACAGAAAAGACACAGATAGAATGAAACTAACTGGAAGCGAGGAAGCTATGGCAGAGATGCTGTAGCTTTTTTATTTAAAATAAGAAAGGTTGAGAGAATATGGAACTGAAAGCATTTGAGTATGAATTACCGGTACATTTGATTTTCGGAGCAGGAAAAGCAGAGTGCATTGGAAAAGAAGTAAAAAAATACGGAAAAAAAGTGTTGATCGTAACCGGACGTGGGAGTACAAAGCGTTCCGGATTACTGGATCGCGTAGAAAAATTGCTGGAGGCAGAAGGCCTGGAGCATTTGCTGTTTGATGAGGTGGAACCGAATCCACTTGCCTCTACGGCAGAAAAAGGAGCACAGATTGCACGTGAAAATGGCTGTGAAGTAGTACTTGGCCTGGGCGGTGGAAGTATTATGGACTGTTCGAAATCCATCGCATTTGCAGCAGTAAATGAAGGAAAAATATTTGATTATATTTATGGAAAAAAGACTGGTAAAGGAGCACTGCCGTTGATTCTTGTACCGACGACCTGCGGAACCGGAAGTGAAGGAAACTGTTTTGCAGTACTGACAGATGATGAGACGAAGGACAAAAAGTCTTTGCGGGATTATTCTGTGATTGCCAAAGCATCTGTTATTGATCCGGAACTGATGATGACAATGCCGAAGAAAGTTCTGGCATCGGTTGGCTTTGATGCGCTCTGCCATTGTATGGAAGCATATTTAAGCAAAGCATGTGCGCCGGTAACGGAATTATTTGCAAAAGAAGGAATCCGATTGATCGGTGAAAATCTGGTTAAAGCGTATGAAAATTATGAAGATAAAGATGCGTGGGGCGCGATTTCACTTGCAAGTACTTATGGCGGAATGGTGATCAATCAGGCAGGAGTTGCAGCGTCTCATGGCCTGGAACATCCGGCAAGTGGGCTTAGAAATATTACACATGGAAGAGGACTTGCGGCACTGACGCCGGTTATTTATAAGAAGAGTATTCCGGCAGCACCGGAAAGATTTGCTGAGATTGCAAGACTTCTCGGCGGGAAAGATGAAAATGAACTGGTCGATATTTTAGAGCAGTTATTGGAAACGCTGGAACTTAAAACATCTCTGGGCAACGAAGGTGTAAAAATGGAAGATGTAGACTGGATGACAGAGAATGCATTCAAGGTATCTCTTGCAAGCATTAATAATCACCCGAGAGTATTTACAAAAGAAGAAGTGCGGGAGATTTATATAGAAGCGATGTAATGCTGCCAGAGACAGTTTGTGGAAGCATGAAGTGAGTGAGAACCTGAGAGTATTATATTAAGTAAAGAATTATAATAAGGCGGTGGTATAGAATTGGACATCTATACCACCGCCTTATTTTATCGCTGTGATTAAAGTTTATGACAATTCATCGTCTGAAAATTAAAACAGCAGATGAACCGGAGTACATAGAATAACTTACATCTAAAATTCGTTTTTTGCATCCTTGCAGGCAAGGATGTGATCCAAAATATGAAAAGCAACCTCTTCCTTGCTCATGATCGGAAGCTCTATAGTGGTATCTTTCGTCAGGATTGTCACGATATTCGTATCTGTTTCAAAACCGGCGCCGGCTTCTTTTAAGTTGTTAGCAATTACCATATCTAAATGTTTCTTATCCAGCTTCTTTCTGGAATTTTCAATCATGTTCTGCGTTTCCATAGAAAAGCCACATAAAAACTGCCCCGGTTTTTTGTGATCGCCGAGGTATTTTAAAATGTCATCGGTGCGTTCCAGTTCAATAGAAAGCTGTCCGTCTGCTTTTTTTGTCTTTTCAGAAGCAACAATAGCAGGACGGTAATCAGCGACAGCAGCAGCTTTGATGATGAGATCCATGTCGGCACTTCTCTCGGTGACTGCTTCGTACATATCACATGCAGTTACGACAGGAATCGTTTCAACAAAAAGCGGAGGAGTCAGGGATGTTTTTCCGGTTACGAGAGTGACATCCGCACCACGTAGCATACAGGCTCTGGCAAGATTATAGCCCATTTTCCCGGAAGAATGATTGGTAATATAACGGACTGGATCAATTGCCTCCTGGGTAGGTCCGGCTGTGATCAGTACTTTCATGCCTGTCATATCTTTTTCGCATGCACATGTTCTGTAAATATATTGAAGCAAAGTATCCGGTTCCGGCATTTTTCCGGCTCCGGTGTCACCACAGGCGAGACGTCCGCTTGCCGGTGTGATGACTTCCATTCCATAAGACTGCAGGCGTTTCAGATTATCCTGTGTGATTGGATTCTCATACATGGCGGTATTCATTGCCGGAGCAATCAGTTTTGGCGCTTTGCTTGCGAGAATCGTTGTTGTCAGCATATCATCAGCAAGACCGTGTGCCAGTTTTGCAATGACGTTTGCAGTTGCAGGGGCAACCATGATGACATCTGCCATCTGTGCAAGAGATACGTGTTCTACTTTAAATTCAAAATTGCGGTCGAAAGTATCAATGATACATTTGTGCCCGGTCAGAGTTTCAAATGTGACAGGTGTAATAAAATTTGTTGCATTTTCAGTCATGATCACATGGACATCTGCGCCGGTTTTTACAAGACTGCTTGCAAGAGTTGCAGTTTTGTATGCGGCAATGCCACCTGTTACGCCAAGCAAGACATGTTTATCTTTTAAGTTCATAAAAAAACCTCTTTCTATTCTGATATTTTCTGATATTCTAATGTTCACTATATCGTTTTTTTTAGAATCTTGCAAGTGGATGACTTCCCTGTGGTTATGAAATGCTTCATAATATGAAAGACAAACTTATACTAAACGCTAAATAATTTATAACATTTAGCAAAAACGATTGTTAAAATAATTGCAAAGGAGACGATTCTCTTCTTTCATTCTGGCGGTGGTGTGACAATCAGTGGTGTAGAAGTGCTTTTACAGGTAGATTTTGCACAGAAGATTCTGAAGTCCTGCATAGAACAGAGAATTAAAGAGAATCTGATTCGTTTAAATAAAGAATTTAAAGAAGATATCCATATAAGAATTTCGACGATTCTGACAGTAAATTTATCTGAAAAAAATATGAAAGAAATTCCTTCCGAAAATCTATCATAAAGCAAAGATTGTAGAATTATAAAGTACGTGAAATTATACAAGAAAATCCTTGTGCTATCGTGTCTGGGATGATACAATAACGAGCGTAATTGTATTGTATCCTGCAAGGCAGGAATGATAACAAGGAGGAATTGAATAATGAAAACAAAGAAACACGACACAAAGTGGATGGTAAGTGTTGCACTTATGGCAGCAATTGTAATCGTACTGGCGAACACACCGCTTGGGATGATCCAGCTTCCGATTATTAAGGCGACAACGGTACACATCCCGGTAATTCTCGGAGCAATTTTACTTGGACCGGCAGCAGGAGCAATTCTTGGCGGCGTATTTGGTATTTGCTCTCTGATCAGCAACACGATGGCTCCAACATTGTTATCCTTTGCATTCTCACCATTTATGAGCACAACAGGACTTACTGGTGCAGTAAAGGCAATCTGGATATCTGTAGGATGCAGAATTTTGATCGGAGTAGCTGCAGGATGGCTCTGGATTTTGTTTGAGAAGATTAAGATGAATGCAGTTATTGCACTTCCAATTGTTGGATTTGCAGGATCAATGGTGAATACAATCTGTGTGATGGGAAGTATTTATCTCTTGTTTGCAAAGCAGTATGCAGAAGCAAAAGATGTTGCGGTCAGTGCAGTATGGGGCCTTGTCATGGGAACCGTAACAGCATCCGGAATCCCGGAAGCGATTGCAGCAGCAGTGCTTGTACTCGCAATTGGAAAAGTCCTGCTCAGTGTATTCAAGAAGATGGATATCGGAATAGGACGTGCAGAAGTGGCAAAATAAATATAATACAGAATATAATTATAAGGCGGCAGATTTTTCTGTCGCCTTATTTATGCGATAGGAAATCATGCCTTCTAAATAAAGGGATATAAAAATTAAATGAAAAAATTTAGAAAAAATATTGACATATAGTGCTAATCTGTGGTATAAATATCTAGTGTCAATCACACAGACAAGCACATAGGGGATTGGTCAAGTGGTATGATAGGGGTCTCCAAAACCTTTGGCGGGAGTTCGATTCTCTCATCCCCTGTTGACCGAAGAGTCAGAAACCTTGAATTTCCAAGGCTTCTGGCTTTTTTCATTTTCTAGATAATTCCAATGTAGTCAAGTATGTAGTCAAACAGGAATTATTCCTAAAATGAGATAGCATTTTCAATCTGTTTTTCTTTGTTTTTCGTTGTTTTATTGCTGAAATAATATAATTTTTTTGTTGTACTGATATCACTGTGTCCCATTTGTTCTGTAATAAATCCCTCATCTACATCACTGTCTATTAAGGTTGTTCCATAAGTCTTTCGTATCTTGTGCATGGTACGATGTGGGATATGTAATTCATTACATATTCTGGACAGTCTTTTATTAAAAGTATTTCCTCTGATACGTTTTCCGTTATGCTCAAATAAATATGTTCCCGATGTATTCAGTTCCAATATTTGATTCAACGTATCCAGTGCGGTAGAGGATATGATTAAATCCCGATTACCAGCATCTGTTTTAGCGTGTTCTTTTACAGCTACAATCCATTTATTGTTTTCGTCTCGGTATTTATCTTCGGTATGTCTGATTTTAATAATACGTCCGTGTAAGTCTTCTTTCTTTAGAGTGCTTAGTTCACCGACACGTAAACCTGTCTGAAATGTAAGCAGAATACCAAGATTATAAATATCCGGCTTTGCTTTCAGACGTTGAATGACTACGGGAATTTCATCTTCCATAAACACTTCTTTCTGCTTATCTATAATCTTCCGTTTAAAAAGATTATTCGGCAGTTCTAAATCTCCAAAAAATTCAGTGATACTGATTGCAGTATACTTTTTCTTCTTACCGTATTTGAAGATACCACGAATCAATGTCCGTAATCCGGCATATGCCTTTCTAGTAAGTGTAAGGTCACGAATGGTGCATTTGATAAATACTTCCAAATCATCTTCTGTGACATTTTTAAATTTCTTTTTGGTAATTGAAACAGAAGTGTAGTGGAAAAATCTTTTGTAATCGTTCACGTATCTGTCATAAGACGCTTTCTGTATCTCGCCGAAATCCAGTTTGCGATTTATCCATTCATAGAAAACATCATCAATATAAATTTCTTCCTGTAGAGCCTTGTAAAACTCTACAATGACATTTTCCAGTTCTTCACGGGTATTTCTGCGTCTGTAAAGTCGGTTTCCGTCTTGTTGTGGAAGATACGTGGAATAAATTTCTTTTCCCGATTTGTCTGTTGTTACTGTAATTGCGTAAACATGCTGTGCAAGTATTTCCTTTCTTTCCATATCTGTTATATCATTCAGCATGGTATCTAAAGAGATTATACCTGTTTGGATTGCGTAATTCAATAAATCTGTATCGTCGTAAGCGTTGGGTTCAGTCATAAATTACATCAATATGATAAGGGTATTGTCTCAAAATATCTTGTGCCTATTTAATTTTTCTGTGTATAGTTAATGCCCTGTATTTTTTTATTTTAAATTTATATTGTCATTTATCTGTTATTATGGGCGAATCATTCAGATATTTCGCTTACTCATTATCAGAATAACTCCTTTCTGTTATTGGTAGTTTGGAAGATTTTTTGTAATCTTCATAAATTTTTATCTGGGTATCATTCATCTTTGCCTGTTCGATTAATACCTGTATATAATCGCAGTTATCCAGTTCTCCGATTTTTGAAAATAATTTTAAAGACGGAGCAACGGAACTTTCTAACCAGTTCCAGATACTATCAAGTGTCTTTTTCTGCGGTTGAATTGTCAGCTTTATTTTCTCTATATCTTGCATAAATAATTCCCAAGGGGGATAAGTAGGATAAAGTCTTTTCCGTGAAGTAGATTTGTTTTCCGGCTGTTCAAGAAAACGGATTTTACCATTTAGTACAGACATTGCAATCTCTGCAACATCACGTCTGGCGATTAATTCCTGTACAACTTTATTTGCCCGTTCCTGTCGGAATCGCAGTTCATATCTGTTCCAGTTCGGGTCTAATTCTTTGCCAAATTTTTCTGCCTGTTCGTACCCTTTTTCATAGAAAACAATTCGGAAATCACTGTTGCTACTCCCAAGATAAAGCGTGTTTCCTTTATGAACAGGTATTGATTCACTTAATTCACCAGAAGCATTTTCAGAATAATTACGTAACTGACTAGATATTAAGCCTTGCTTTGTTAAACGTATCAGTTCTGGAATGTTAAGATATGGTTTATGGTCATCTATTGCTAAATCAATTCGTGGAAAATTCACATGATACTGACATACCCTTGCGAAGAAATCAAACCATGTTTCTTTGTTTATCACAAGGAAGTTTTCATAATTTCTACAGCCAGAGCCACTCATTAATATCTGAAATCCATTGTACTGCATTTTACCAGTCGGTTTTAGAATCTTGATATTATCAAATCCGGCAACCAGTTCATGTCCGGCAATTCCTTTCCCTTTATTCTGAAGTTCCATAAGTGAAAGAGGAATTTTTAGGATGTCCGTTATGACAGTGAATAAATCTACATCTTTCGCTGTAATCTGACACCAGTCAATCAAGGCTGTCAGACTGTTTTTTTGTCGTGTTACCCTCCTGTTAGTATAGGAGGGTTCTGAAAGAACTGATTTACTTCTTTCTTCCAAATAATAATCCTCCTTTGCCGATAGTGGCAGAGCCACTATCCCTGTCTCTTTTACTGTCCGTTTGGTACGGACAGCAAGAGACAGGAAGTTCATATGTTACTATGCATTTTTCTGGGAAATACAACGAATCCCTTTACAGGTTACACGTTCTACCAGTGTAGGATAATTTCCTCTCTGAACATATGGAGCATAGACAGGTGTATCCAGTTCCACTACAGAATATGGCTCGATAGTTGGGATTTCTGTCATTTCCAGTCGAATATCAACACTGTTACCAAGTTTCATACTTCCAAGATGAAGTTTGACCGCTTCGATATCTTCGGTTTTCTTTCTGGTATCTTTGTCATAGCGGTAGCAATAATCAGCTCCCATATAACGAAGTTCCCCGAATACCTCTTTGATCTGTTCTTTTGTTAATGTAATCTGCATAAGCATTATCCTTTCTCCCCGTATCACCGATAGGACAGTCGTCTTAATAAGTATTGAAATCCATGGATATTTGAAGTTTAGTTATTTCTAAACTATTTAAATCATAACATTGAGCAAAACGAAAATCAATATAAAGTTTAGAAATTTATAAACTTTTTATTTTCTTTGCAGAGTATTTATGATATAGTGAGTACAGAATAAATGAATCAGCCACACAGAGAAAGTAGAGGATATCGAAATGAACACAATTGCAGAACGAATCAGATTTGCGATGAATGTAAGAAATGTAAAGCAAGTGGAAATGGTACAGCGAACAGGAATTACAAAGGGTGCGTTTAGTTCTTATCTTTCTGGAAATTACAATCCCAAAAAGGATAAATTGGAACTGATTGCTGACGCACTGGATATCAATATTAACTGGTTAATGGGTGAAAATGTGCCTATGGAAAATATCAGTGCTACAGATAATCAGACTACGGGATATGTATTTTACAAAGAAATGGAATACTTATTGAATAACACCGACACGGCATATATCGGATTTCAGACACAGTATGGGGCATTAATCCCAAGATATCAAATATATGTAAATGTCAGTTTAAATGAAATGCATATCGTACCTATTTTCTTACGGGAAGATTCAAAAGAGTATTATCAATATCCAAAAGAACTTACTCAACCAGAATCATATGAGATATTTACAAGGGATTTTTCCAGTATTCATATGACACTTGCCACTTCTCAGATATATTATTATGGAATCAATGAAAAGACATTGGAAACGGAAATCTTTTCGTTTGCCTATTCGTCCGAAAAAAATTGCTATGTAGCGAGTGATTGTCAGCCTGTCTTGTGTGATGAATTTGTCCGTGAAATCGAAAAGGAAGTGCTTTATCTCCGGAAAGTTTCCAGATAACAGACAAGAGGACTTGCAAGGTTGGTGACCTTTCAAGTCCTCTATATAGCATGGTTGTATTGGATACCGTCCGTTCTGTCAAGGACTGCCCTAACGGCGTATCGGCTTCGCCTTGTTCCTTGACATCACTAGATGACGAAAATCTTATTTATAAAATGAAAACATGGAAATATTCAGTAGGATATCAGCATTCAAACATTATTTTAGAATGAACTTATAAAAATCAATTAATATTTAAATTCGTTTTATTGCTTTCAAATTTTTCTATTAGATTTTTCCCCATTACAATAATTTCTTTTTTCCAAGGATTTCCAAATATTCCATATTTCCAGTCAGAATCAAAAAATAAATGATAATCCCCATTCGGATAGTAGGTAGGAAAATAAACAGTACATTTTCTGTTAGTGTCATAATATTCATAATCACAAGGGATATATTCTTTTGGGGAAAATGTAAAACAGTCATGTTGCCAATCAAAAGCATACATTTTATCACTTACCAACTCTTCCAAAAAAGAATTAATTAGATGCTCCTGTTCATCTGACCAAGGAGTGTCTTTGTGATACGTCTTATTCTCAATGGGGATTTTTATCCATTCAAATTGTCCGTGTATCTTGGGTGTGAATTTATATTCATTATATAATTTGTTCCATAAGAGATTTTCTGTATTTTGCGGAATAATTTTCAATATTATATTCCCCCTGCTGTTATATTATCCTACTCTTTATTATGTAAATTTCTTAAGATGTGATAATACATTTTCATATCCTCATCTACTTGCTCTTTACTTCGCATACTATAAGTGTCTAAGTTAGCTGTATCTACGCTTAAACCAAGCATTCTACAGATAACATCAACTTGCCACACCTCAAGTGGAATTTCCAATTTCCTATCGTCATATGCATCTATTACTAATGTTACAGATTTAATATTATCTTTTCTTTTGATGTTATTTTTCATCGTATTGTATCCTTACTTTACAAGTGTGAATTTATCTCTTTATATTTTGGTCAGCATACGAGTATACTTTATCCCAAAAAGATTCATAATCATTATTTAGAGCAAGATTATAATAGTAAATATCTGTATTTTCTTGTGAAGAGTCATTTTCAAAAGCGGTTAGTACTTTTGCTTCTTCAATCAATCCCATATCAGTGAGAGCTTCAATAACATTCTTATAAGATTTAAAGTCTAAACCATTCATGGCTAATTCTGTGTCATAATCTATGACTGTTATAATATTTTGAATCCAAGATGGCAAATTTCCGAACTCTTTTCGGACTTCTGCATGTTCATAAATATCTGCCATTGCTTGAACAAAGTCTTCACCATTGGTAATCTCTGATAAAGCCTTATCTATAAAATTCATCTATATACCCTCTTTTCAATAAAATTCAATTTTCTGTAACTATTGTATCATTAAACGATAAGTAAGTCATATGAAAATCTAAATCATTTTTCGTATATTTGAATCTTAAATTTATCAGCATTGTTTTTAACATTATTACCGTCATTATCTGATGAATATATAATCTGATACATACGTTGATTATGCTCATAACTCCACTCATTGGAATAAACAGATATAACTATTTCGTTCGGATAACCTGTAATATCATAAGAAAAGCGAACGTTTCTATATTTATTCTCAACTGCCTTTTCAATGAGTTCTTCTGCATATTTTTCTTTGTCTAAGTTAAACAGCTTATTAGCAATGACATCAAACTCTTGTTTATAAAAAGTATCAGAAGTGCTGACCATAGTGTTAACAGCTTGTTCTTCACGTCCGTATTGTAAATATCCCAGAAGAGCAATAATACATATCAATATTCTCATAATAATATAGCGTTTTCTCATACGACACCTTTCAAATTAGTGTTCGCATACGAACACTATTATAAATGCTATTTTACGCTAATAATAATTACATAGCAAGGAATTATGAAAGAAAGCGGAAAATTCGTGAGATGATTAAATACGATAAATTATGGGAGACAATGAAAGCCAAAGGCATTTCACAATATGATTTGTATACGCATTATCATATGAACCGTTCTCAACTGAACAGATTAAGACATAATCAGAATGTTGAAGTGAATACGATTGATAAGCTGTGTAATATATTGGATTGTAATGTAGAAGATATTATGACACACTATCCAGACGATAATGTATTTTAGAGGAGATATGAAGTGACGCATGAAAAAGATGATACCATGCCGAACGATTTCTCCTTTCTTGTTTTTTACCACCCATGTTGTCAAAAGGTAGTCAAATGTAGTCAAAACTCAATCGAAGAAATGCTTATTTTATGGGGATTGTGAGGAGTTCCCACAGGGTTCGATTCTCTCATCCCCTGCTCTTTAAGAATCTGAAAGTTAAGACTTTCAGGTTCTTTTTGTTTTATAGAAGTTAACCCGGATCCTTCCGAAGCATTAAGCGAAGATATGGTTTTGATACTGATGGGAACGAACAAAGTACCAGAAGAAATTTAAGAAAAATGAAAATGATTTCCAAATTATATTGACAAGATTAAATGCTGTGATAAAATGAAAACGATTTCCAAATTGAAGGGGAGAGATCGAAATGGCAAAAGCCAGATACAAGACAAAACAGATGACAGAGTTAGTTAATTATTTGAAATCTATACAAGGACAGCATGTTACTGTACAGGAAATTTTGTGTTAATAGCTGTAGTTTCTCTGTTTCCGGCATACGGTTGGATTTTGCTTACGTTCTCCTTGGTAAGCCAGAAGGTCAGGATGAATGATTGAATAAAACGTTTCTGAAAAATAGGATGGTATAAAAAGATACCGTCTTGTTTTTGTATGCTTTTTTAGAAAATATGCAAAATAACGGAGGGCTTTATTCATAAAAAAGCAAGAACATGGAACTGACCATGCTCCTTGATAATGGTGTGGATTTACACAGCTATCAACCGACAACAGCAGATCTTGCAAAAGTATCAGATTGTGATCTGTTCATCTATGTAGGAGGAGAGTCTGATGCATGGGTAGACGGTGCACTGAAAGAAGCTTTGCAGTAGGAGGTTCCGATATGCAGATCAGTTGTCAGAATTTGGCAGTTGGATATTTACCGCAGCAGACAGCTATACAAAAAGATTTTCCGAACAGGAAAGAAATAGTCAGGATGAATACCCCAAAGATGAGATAGAGATAGAGGTAACTGGTAAATTCGAAACATATAAAGAATTCGAAGATGATATGTTGTATGGTCATCTTGTAAATTTAAAATTACAGATAAAATGAGAAAAGAAAAAAATGAAACTGATTGCAAAGAAAATAAAAGAATACATAAAGAAAAGTAAAAGAGCAAAGCTATATGGAATATTCGGAATGATATATCTGATTATGGTTATATTTGTTATGAATGATGCCTGGTTGTATCAGACGCCGATTGCAAAACTGACAAAAGTTGAGACAAGCAAGGTGGGAGAGAATAAGAGCACCCGTGGAACACATGAGATCAAATATAAGCAAAAGATTCGGGGTGTCGTGCTGAATGGGAAAAATAAAGGAGAAGTTGTTGACTTTTCCAATGAATACACAGATACAGGAATGTTGAAACAGAAATATCACAAAGGCGATAAAGTACTGTTGAGTGGATCTTACAGTAATGTGGGTTCCGGTATTCAAGGAAAGAAAAGGGATGCTGAACTTGTCATATTATTGGGACTTTTGATATTTATATTGATGACCATTGCGGGAAAGAAAGGCATACTCACTATCGTGACGGTGGGAATCAACATCATAATATTTGCAATCGGATTTCTAAGCAGTAGTGATGAGGCAGACGTGGTAGCAATCTGTAATAAAATGGTAATTTTCTTTGCAGTTTTTACATTGGTTGGTTTAAACGGAATCCATAGAAAAACATGGGCAGCGCTAGTGTCAACATTGCTCGTACTGGCGATGATCATGGGAGTATTTGACGTTGTGATTCGTCATGTTGATGAGTTAGATTATTCTACGATGGAATATTTGGGAAGCATTGATACTCCGGACAAGATTTTTCATGCGGAGATTTTGTTGTCTGGACTTGGAGCGATTATGGATGTTGCAGTGGCAATTGCAGCGGCGCTGAGTGAACTTGTTACGAAGAAGCCGGAAGTTACATTCCGGGAGTTGTTTCGGTCCGGAAGAGAGATTGGATATGACATTATGGGAACAATGATTAATGTGTTGCTTTTTGTATTTGGATGTGGTTTGATTCCGATGTGTCTGATCAGAATGAATAACAGTGTTCGGCTTATGACGATTATCAGATTGCATATACCTTGCGAATTATGTAGATTCTTTGTAGAGAGTATTGGAATTGTATTGGCAATACCTGTATCCATTCTGATCACATCTGTGATGATGAAATTAACAGTGAGGAAGGTGAAGAAGACATGTTGATAATACTTGGTTTGCTGTTACTGTTCTTGATTGTCGTTATTGGTGGAGACAGAGGGGTTGTATCCATTATTTCATTGTGTGGAAATATGCTGTTTCTAAGTTTGGCAATCTGGCTCATGGCCGCGGGTGCACCGGTGCTTCTGGTTACAGTCGGAGCAGCTGTCATTATTTCCTGCATAACGTTATTTTATCAAAATGGCACAAATGTCAAGACAAAGAGTGCATTTATAGCAACATTACTGACAATGACAGTTCTATTTGTTTTTATCTATATAATAGTATGGAGCAGCGAAACGGGAGGGCTGAATGAGATTCAGGCGGCGGAAGAGGATGTGTTGTATTATAATATGGATCTTGATATCAATATGCGTAATGTTGCAATAGCTGTGATTATACTCAGTACATTAGGAGCTGTGCTTGATATGGCGCTTACTGTGACAACTTCTGTATATGAAATCAGCATTCATAAACCGGATATGAGTATTGTGGAAATTATAGAAAGTGGAATACAGATTGGAAGAGAAGTAATCGGAACAACAGTGAATACATTACTATTTGCTTATCTTGGAGAATCTTTATTGCTATTTTCGTATTTGAAGATGCGGAATTATACGCTGGAAACATTATTGAATTCAAAAATACTGTTTCAAAATTGTGTATCTATGATATTTGGTGCGATTGCATGCGTTATCGTGATGCCGATGGCGGCATTATTGATAGGTAAACAAAGCAGAAAAGCCTGAAAATAGATAAAAGACATTCGAATTATTTGACAAGGTATTCCTACTTTTGGTATCATGGTGACTGATTCATGTATCAATTTAGTCATGTGAAGTCCACAAAAGAAAAAGCAGGAGTGAGAAATATGAGAAACGTGGTGGAGATTCTGGATGAATTGCAGACAAGGGCAGGGAAGGATCCGGATTTGCGAAAACAGCTTCTTGGGACGCGCCTGAAATCCGATCCGGTGAGTGCTTTTTGCAGAACTTGCCGTGGGATGGGATACGAGCTATATGAGATGGAGCTGATTGCCAGTGGTGAAGAATTTCACGCGGCAATGAAACGCAGCACGAATGGCGGTGGTGAGAATTCCCCGATGCTGACAGCAGAAGATGACTTCTATGAATTATTTTTCTCTAGCCTGGAAAGCCTTGATGGAGCTAAGACTGAAGATACAGAGAAAAACTAAAGAATAGAGGAGAAATAAAAAATGTGGTTTTGGCTTGCATTGATTGCGCTTCTTTGCTGGAGTGGCTCAGATCTTTTTTCGAAGATTGGCTGCCGTAATGGTAATGAAAAGTACAATCATTTAAAAATGGTAATTGCTGTTGGTGTAGTTATGGGTATCCATGCGGCGATTGAGATATTTGTTCAGGGAGTAGAGATTAACCTTCATGTAATCTGGACATATTTACCGGTATCTTTATTATATATCGGTTCTATGACACTGGGATATCTGGGACTGCAGTACATTGAATTGTCCATCTCTTCACCAATCTGTAATGCATCCGGCGCACTTGTAGCAGTAACAACGCTGGTAACCGGACAGTTTGATACAGAGCATAAGGCAATACTGATTGCAGTTATTCTTGTATGCGTCGGAGTAATCGGCCTGGGTGTTGTTGAGTCCAAAGAGGATGATGAGCTTCGCAAGAAGCGTCAGGAAGCAGGAAATTATCAATATGCGAAGAGTTGGCTGGCTCTGGCACTGCCGCTTGCATATTGCCTTTTGGATGCAGCAGGGACATATGCAGATAACCGTGTTCTTGAGACACTGAATGAAAGCAGTGCAAATGTAGCATATGAGCTGACATTCTTCATCGCAGCTGTTGTCTGCTTCATTTATGTGATTGTGATCAAGAAAGATCATTTTACATTGAAATTAGAAGTTCCAAAGTATACAGGAGCTATTTGTGAAACAGCAGGACAGTTGGCTTACATTTTTGCAATTGCAGACAGTAAGCATCTTACAATGAGCGCGCCGATGATCTCATCTTATTGCGTTGTGTCGGTTTTGTGGAGCCGTATCTTCCTAAAGGAGAAGCTTTCATGGAAGCATTATTTGATGATCCTGTTTGTCGCAATCGGTATTGTGATCATGGGAGTATATGACGTATAAGATTATTAGATTGCAGAATTCAGGCAGAATGTATACAAAAAGAGTATATAGAAAACAAAATAAATAATCAGTTATAAAAAGCAGATTCCGTATGAAGAGCATTCATACAGAATCTGCTTTTTGCGTCGCTATAATATTTATAGAAATCAGCCAGTGGCAGGTTCGGTAGGGTCTATTGTTATAATTATTCGGTTACCTTTGCAAACTGGCTGTTGTATAAGTCTTTGTAGAAACCGCCGGCGTGCATCAGTGCATCGTGTGTTCCCTGTTCAATTACTTTTCCGTCTTTCATCACAAGGATGAGATCGGCGCTTCGGATCGTTGAGAGACGGTGTGCAACGATGAAACTGGTACGTCCTTGCATGAGTCTGTCAAACGCTTCCTGAATCTGCACTTCTGTACGTGTGTCGATACTTGAAGTTGCCTCATCAAGAATCAGCATAGACGGCAGACAGAGCATGACACGCGTAATGCAAAGGAGCTGCCTTTGTCCCTGGCTTAAGCTGTCTTCGTGGAGCATCGTATCTAGCCCATCCGTCAGGCGACGGATGAATCCAAGACTGTGGGATCGTTTAGCAGCCTCGAGAATTTCCTCATCTGTTGCGTCAGGCTTTCCGATACAGATATTCTCGCGGACAGTCCCGGATTTAATCCATGTATCCTGAAGAACCATACCAAAACTATGTCTCAGAGAATGGCGGGAAATCTCTTGAATGTTCTGTTCATCAATGGAAATAGAACCGCTCTGAACATCATAGAACCGCATAAGCAGGTTAATAAGTGTTGTTTTTCCGCAGCCTGTAGGACCAACGATCGCTATACGCATACCCGGTGTTACGTTTAAATTAAAATCACGGATCAACTCTTTTGACGGATCATAACTGAAGGATACGTTATCAATGGTCACTTCTCCTTTTATATCTGTCAGCTCACTTGCTGAATCCGCAGATTCCGGCTCTGCTTCCAGAAGCTCAAAAATGTGGGAAGCACATGCAAGCGCATTCTGCAGCTCTGTAATGACGGAACTGATATCGTTAAATGGTTTCATATACTGGTTTGCATAGGAGAGCATAACGGACAGCCCGCCGACGGTCAACATTCCATAAGGAACAAGGAAGGCACCTAGAAGCGCTACACCTGCGTAAATGATGTTGTTGACAAAACGTGTGGACGGATTTGTCAGACTGCTGTAAAAGACAGCTTTCTGGCTGTATTCTTTCAGATCCTGATTGATCTCATCAAAGCGTGTAGATGCTGTGGTTTCATATCCAAAAGCATGTACGATTTTCTGGTTTCCAATCATTTCTTCAATAAGAGCTGTCTGCTTTCCACGTGTAGTACTTTGCTTGTGGAACATCTCATAAGAACGAGAAGAAATAAATTTCGCAACAAAGAAACTAAACGGTGTCAATACGATGACAAGTAAAGTAATCCAGATATTTTTGGATAACATGAAAAGTAAAGTTACAATAATTGTTACAATTCCGGAAAACAACTGGGTGAAGCCAAGAAGCAGACCATCAGATAATATGTCTGTGTCTGCAATGACACGGCTTACAATGTCTCCGGTACTGTGTCCGTCCAGATAAGAAAGTGGCAGACGCTGAATCTGCCGGATCGCTTTTGAACGGATATCCTGTACGGTACGGTAAGTCAGCTGGTTATTGATCATATTCATAAACCAGGTAATGATACTGGAAAGGATAACCAGAGTTGTTATGCGACCGAGGAAATATATCATTTTATGGAAATGTACCTGATGCTCCGCGATGATCTGGTCAATCGCATCTCCGAACAGGATTGGCACATATAACTGCATGACGACAGTGATGCAGGCAAACAGGATAGACAGAATCAGAAGGAAGCGGTATCTTCCGATAAAACGTAATACTTTCCAGAGAGTTGTTAAGCTTTTCTGGTTGGAGCTGTTTTTGTTCGGGTTCATACGTTTGCCTCCTTTCTTCCTTTATTGCGTTCTTCCGGAAATTGCGAATAATAGATTTCCTGATAAATACTGCAATGTTCTAATAAGTCATCATGAGTTCCGGTACCGACAAGAGATCCATCATCCAGTACAAGGATGAGATTTGCCTGACGGATGCTGGCTGCACGCTGGGAAACAAGGAAAGTTGTTGTTCCTTTGCAGTAATTATGCAGTGCTTTTCGAAGTGCTGCGTCTGTGGCAAAATCAAGTGCGCTTGCACTGTCGTCCAGAATTAGAAGCTCCGGATGTTTGACAAGTGCACGGGCGATCGTCAGACGCTGACGTTGTCCGCCGGAGAGGTTACGTCCGTTCTGTGCAATATCAAAATTAAGACAACCTTCTTTTGCTTCTACAACATCTCTTGCCTGTGCAATATCCAGTGCATTCCAGAGCTCCTCATCTGTTGCATCCGGATTGCCCCAGTGGAGATTATCGCGGATGGTGCCTTTGAACAGAACGGATTTCTGCGGAACGACGCCGATTCTGTCGCAGAGATCATTGCGGCTGTAATCTTTTATGTTTTTTCCATTTAAAAAAACTGAACCGGCAGTTGCATCGTAGAATCTGGCGATCAGATTTACCAGTGTAGACTTACCACTTCCGGTACTGCCGATAATGCCGACGGTTTGTCCCCTCTTTACAGAAAATGAAACGTCACTCAGGCTGGCGGCACCTGCGCCCTCATAAGTAAAGCTGACATGCTCAAAAGCAACGGCTGTGTCGGTATTGTCATTGTCCGCTTTTGTTTCTTCCGGATAAGTCATGGAAGAAGAAAGGCTGAAGACAGAAGCTACACGATCTGCGCATGCCATGGATTTATTCAGAGTGATAATGAGGGAAGCCAGTTTGATGAGCTCCACAATAATCTGAGCCATGTAGTTATAAAGTGCAACGACCTGTCCCTGCTTTAAATTTCCAAGATTTACTTCAATTCCGGCTTTGTAGATCAGAAAGACCGTTGCCATATTGATCAACAGATAAGTCAGTGGATTTAACAATGCAGAAATACGTCCGACAAATTCATTTAATTTTGTCAGAGCGAGGTTGGCACTGTCAAAGTCGCGGACAGAGCTTTCTTCCTGGGAGAAAGCCCGGATAACACGTACACCGGTTAAATTCTCGCGCGTAAGCCCGGTTACATGATCTAAGTGTCCCTGTACTTTTTTGAAAAGCGGGATGCTGACAAGCATGATTGAAAATACGACGACAAATAAAATCGGGATCGCCAGAACAAAGATCAGGGCACAGCGCACATTGATCATAAATGCCATAACCATTGCACCGATTACAATAAAAGGACTTCTAAGAAGAAGACGAAGCCCAAGATTCAGACCGTTCTGTACCTGGTTTACATCATCGGTGATCCTTGTGATCAGCGTGTCTGTACCAAGTGTATCCAGCTCTGTAAAGGAAAGCGTCTGAATATGGTCGAACAGAGCCTGTCTTACTTTTGTAGCAAAGCCTACGCTGGCTCTTGCGGCGTAAAATTGTGCCGTAAAGCTGCAGGCAAGTCCGATTGCTGCCATCAGGAGCAGGATAAGAAATTGCTGTAAAATGTAAATGCGGTCATTGTTCACAATGCCCACGTCGATGATCCGTGCCACAACCAGTGGTACGATCAGATCGAAAACGACTTCCAGAAGTTTGAAAAAGGGAGCCAGAAAGCTCTCTTTTTTATAACTCGAAAGATAAATTACAAGTTTTCGCATAAAGAATCCTCCATAGTTATTTGATATTACATAAATTGTGCAAATATGGATGCACCGATAACTGTGATAAGTCCCGACACCGCGATGGAAAGACTGCTCATTGCACCTTCAATCTCGCCCATTTCCATAGCTCTTGCAGTACCGATGGCGTGCGAAGCACTTCCAATAGCAATTCCGCGTGCAATCGGTTCTGTAATTCGGAAATGGCGACAGATAAACGGCGCAATAATATTACCGAGAATACCGGTCAGGATAATTACGGCAACCGTTAATGTCACATATCCGCCAAGCTCTTCTGATACACCAATGCCAATTGCTGTTGTAATAGACTTCGGAAGGAATGTAATGTATTCTTTGTGGGATAAGCCGAAGAATACAGCCATTGCAAGAATGGAACATAAGGATGCAAAAACTCCGGAGAAGATTCCACATATGACAGCAGCCAGATTTTTCTTCAGCAGCTCGAACTGTTCATACAATGGAATTGCCAGACAGACGGTTGCAGGCGTGAGCAGATAACTCAGGTACTGTGCGCCACTGTAATAAGCTTTGTAATCAATGTGGGTGACCGCAAGCAGGGCGATAATAGATGCCACAGAGATGAGGAGCGGGTTCAGTATAGCCAGCTTAAACTTGCCCTGTAGGGCGTGACCAAAGCCATAAGCGATCAGACTTATTGTGACGCCGAAGAAGACAGAGTTTTCAAAAAAATTCATGAGTCCTTCCTTTCCTGATTGTCTTTGCTTTTTGAAAAGCGGATAAATGCCTGTGTCGTGTGACCGGCGACAATCATAACAAAGATGGTAGATAATACCGTTATAATAAGGTAAGTTCCGATTTTGGAACCGATGGTTTTCCAGGATTCGATCAGACCTACGGCCGCAGGAATGAACATGAGTGGCATGATTTCTATGAGAAATTTGCCGGAATCCTTCACGGAATCAATATGTACAATTCCAAAATGCAGACAGAGAAGCATCAGAACAAGACCGTAGATACTTGCCGGAACCGGGAGAGGAATCAGATAATTCATAATCTCTCCGATAAAAGAGATGGCAAGAATAATGCCAAATTGTTTAATAAATTTCATTTGTTACAACTCCTGTGATTGATTTTCTGTTGTTTGACCAGAGCGATTTTCCAAAAGGTCGGCTAAGGTAATGCCAAAAAAGAAATCATGCACCATAGAATCGAATTTTTGCCACATTGGTAATGTGAGACAGCACGAAGCACGGTCACAGGATTCAGCATCCGGTGCAAGACAGGCTACGGAAGATAAATTACCTTCGGTAAGCATGAGAATCTCGCCAACGGTATAGTCTTTCGGTGCACGTGTCAGCTGATATCCGCCGCCTTTTCCACGCATACCCCGTAATAGTTTCTGTTTTACAAGTGTTTTCAGGATGATCTCCAGATATTTTTCTGAGAGTTCCTGCCTTGAGGCAATTTCCTTCAGCGGAATATAACGCTCAGGATCTTGCATGGCAAGATCTAACATAACGCGAAGGGCATACCTGCCTTTTGTAGAAATCATATTTTTTTCCTCCAATCATCAATAACCTATTATAGCGGAGGGTAATAGGGGATTCAAGACAAGAAGCAAAAAAAGTTGACAATGAAAGGAAAAAGAAAGTATGATAACACCAAATGCCACACAGAAAGGAGCAGGGAGGATGACACTGGCACAATTAAAATATGTAGTTACAGTTGCAAAGGCAGGTACGATGACAGAAGCTGCAAAAGAACTGTTTATTTCACAGCCGAGTCTGACAAAATCAATCAAAGAGCTGGAAAAAGAAATGCATGTGCGGATCTTTGAGCGGACCAACAAAGGAATTGTTGTATCAAAAGACGGTGAAGAATTTCTTGCATATGCAAGACAGGTGTTGGAACAGGCAGAACTTCTGGAAGAAAAATACATGAATAAAAGTGCCAGAAAACAGGAATTCTGTGTATCGACGCAACATTATTCTTTCGCAGTAAACGCTTTTGTTGACTTGATTAAAGAATATGGAAATGAAAAATATGATTTTTCTCTACGCGAAACACAGACATATGAAATCATTGAAGATGTGGCAAGTCTGAAAAGTGAAATCGGAATCTTATATAAGAACTGCTTTAATGAAGCGGTGATCGACAAGCTTCTGAAGTCGAATGATCTCTGCTTTGAGAGACTGTTTGTCGCACGACCGCATATTTTTGTAAGTTCCGGAAGTCCGCTTGCAGGCAGGAAAAGCGTGACAATGGAAGAACTGAAACCATATCCGTACCTGTCGTTTGAACAGGGAGAGCATAATGCATTTTATTTTTCGGAGGAAATATTCAGCATGGTAGAGCGTCCGAAAAATATCCGTGTAAGAGACCGGGCAACATTATTTAATCTGCTGATCGGTCTGAATGGATATACGGTATGCAGTGGTGTGATTGATGAAAATCTGAATAGTTCAGACATTGTTGCAGTTCCGCTGGATGAAGAAGGGGAGATGGAGATTGGAATTCTGTTGCATAAGAAATTTCATCCGAGTAAACTTGGAGATGCGTATCTTAAGGCACTGCGGAAATATGCTACAAATCCGCTGTCACCATAGTTTATTAGCGTTTAATTATAAATAATGCATATAAGAAATAGTTGCTTGATATAGCTTAAAGTTATGACAAACAACTATTTTTGTGTATTTTACGAATAACAGGAATGCCGATATAATAGCCATTGTACACAAGATACCAAAGCAAATAAAAATAGATTACAGAGGAGGAATTACAATGGCAAAACAGAACACACCATTTCGATATGATTATGTAGGAAGCTTTTTGCGTCCGGAAGCGCTGAAAGTGGCAAGAAGCAAATATGAGGCAGGAACCATTACAAAAGAAGGACTGACAAGTGTAGAAGATCAGGAAATCCGCGCACTGGTTGAAAAACAGAAGGCAGCAGGATACAAAGTGCTCACAGACGGAGAGTTCAGAAGAGCAACCTGGCATCTGGATTTCATGTGGGGATTTGACGGAGTCGGACACAGCAAAACAGAGACAGGACTTCCGTTCCACGGGGAAGCAGCTATGATCGATGACACTTACCTGACAGGAAAAGTAGCTGTAACAGGAGAGCATCCGTTTGTAGAGCATTTCCGTTTTGTGAAAGCACTGGAAGATGAAAACACAGTTGCAAAACAGACAATTCCTGCTCCGGCACAGTTTTTAGAACAGATGATCATGCCATTTGCAATGCCGAATACGAGCAAATATTATGAAGATACAGAAGAATTGGTGCAGGATATTGCAGAAGGATACCGTAAAGTGATCAAAGATCTGTATGCAGCAGGATGCAGAAATTTACAATTAGATGACTGCTCCTGGGGCATGCTGGTAGATCCAAATGCAAAAGCATTTTTCGGAACAGATGAAGAAGGATTGGAAGCGATCAAAGAGCAGCTTGTTCGTATTAATAATCTTGCAATTGAAGGAAAACCAGGGGATATGATCATCAATACACATGTATGCCGCGGTAATTTTCATTCTACTTATGCAAGCAGCGGAGCATATGACAGCGTTGCAAAAGTATTATTTGCAAGAGAAAATGTAGACACATATTATCTGGAATTTGACGATGAGCGCTCCGGTGGATTTGAGCCGTTGGCAGCCGTATCGGGCGAGAAGAAAGTTGTACTCGGACTTGTGACAACAAAATCTGCGCAACTGGAAGACAAAGACAAGATTATTGCAAGAATTCATGAAGCTGCAAAATATATACCACTTTCCCGTCTGTGTTTAAGTCCGCAGTGTGGATTCGCTTCCTGCGAGATTGGAAACAAACTTACAGAAGAAGAACAATGGGCAAAACTTGCACTCGTTAAAGAAGTAGCAGAAGAAGTGTGGGGATAAAACTCTCTCTTGACAGATTCTTGCGCAGTGCTATAATAAAGGCAGTCAATTGAATAACTATCTTCAGGGCAGGGTGTAAGTCCCTACCGGCGGTAAAGCCCGCGAGCCGTAAGGTATGATTCGGTGAGATTCCGAAGCCGACAGTATAGTCTGGATGAAAGAAGATGAGAAGAATCTTTGATAAGCAATACGAAGAATCAGATTTGAACATTTAGCTCTGGAATGAACATCCATTTCAGAGCTTTTTATATTTTATATCTGATAAAATAATCAAAAGAAACTTTTAAATGTCTTGAATGAGGTAGAATTCAAGGCATTTTCTTTTTTGTTATGGCGACGAGGAAAATGCGCCATGCTTGAATGGTTGCATTTAACGACCGCTAATCAGCAAATAAAACTCGCAAAGCGTGTTTTATTGCTGTAGAAAACAGGAGGTGAAAAAGGAATGACAGATGAGAAAGAATTTTATATGCAGCGTGCGATTACGCTTGCTGAAAAAGGAAAGGGAAGAGTGAACCCGAATCCGCTGGTAGGTGCGGTGGTTGTCAAAGACGGAAAAATTATCGGGGAAGGTTATCACGAATATTATGGCGGACTGCATGCAGAGCGCAATGCATTAAAGAACTGTAAAGAATCTTCGGAAGGAGCAACTCTTTATGTGACTTTGGAACCTTGTTGTCATTATGGAAAGACGCCGCCATGTACGGAAGCAATCTTAGAACACAGGATTCGAAAAGTTGTTGTAGGAATGACAGATCCGAATCCTTTGATGGCGGGAAAAAGTATTGCGCTTTTGAAATCAAAAGGCGTGGAAGTAGAAGTTGGGGTTCTGGAAAAAGAATGCATGGAACTGACACATATTTTTCGGAAATATATAACAACAAAAATTCCTTATGTATTAATGAAATATGCAATGACGATGGACGGAAAGATTGCAACTGCAAGCGGAAAATCCAAATGGATTACCGGTGAGACGGCAAGAATGTGCGTTCAGAAAACAAGACTGGAATATCAGGCGATCATGGTAGGAAGTGAAACAGTCAGAAAAGATGATCCGCTTTTGACCTGCCGGATTGCCAATGGAAAAGATCCGGTCCGTATCATTTGTGATACGTCACTTCGCACTTCAACGGGTTCGCAGATTGTGAAGACAGCAAGGCAGGTAAGGACAATTTTTGCAACATGTGAAACAAACCGAGAGAAAATAGAACTTTATCAAAAAGCAGGCTGTGAAGTTCTGGTGGTCAGTAAGAAGAATGGGAAAATAGATCTTAAAGAGCTTGTACAGAAAATCGGAGCACTTGGAATTGACAGCATTTTGCTGGAAGGAGGCGGCACATTAAATGCAAATGCATTAGAAGCACAGATTGTGGACCGTGTACAGACTTATATTGCACCGAAGATTTTCGGGGGCACCGGAATCGGACCGGTAGGCGGTATGGGCGTTGATGAACCGGCAGATGCATATCAACTGGTGAACAGTCGGCTCAAACAGATCGGAGAAGATTTTTTAATAGAAAGCGATGTGAAATATAAATGTTTACAGGAATCATAGAAGAGGTTGGAAAGGTAAGCAGTATCAGGACAGAAGATGCCTCAATCCGTCTTCAGATCCAGACAAAGGAAATATTAAAAGATATTCATATAGGAGACAGCATCGCCGTCAACGGTATTTGTCTGACAGTGACGAAATATGACACGGACAGTTTTTGTGCAGATGTTATGCATGAGACAATGAACCGGACTTCCCTTAAACTTCTTAGAAGAGGAAGCAAAGTGAATCTGGAACGGGCAATGGCGGCAAACGGAAGATTTGGCGGTCACATTGTCAGTGGACATATCGATGGGACAGGCACAATCCGCAAAATGCAAAGAGACAGTATTGCAATATGGTATACGGTTGAAACAACAGCTGGGATACTACACTACATAGTAGAAAAAGGATCGATCACAATCGATGGAATCAGTCTGACAGTAGCGGCAGTTGACGATAAAACCTTTCAGGTATCTGTTATTCCACATACACTGAATCATACTGCACTGCAGGAAAAGAAAGTGGGGGATCCGGTAAACCTGGAAACAGACTGTATCGGAAAATATGTGGAAAAATTCTTGCGGGAAAGGAACAGTAATTTGCAGAAACCAGAAGGAAATACAGATAGAAAAAATGGTAAATCTTCAAAATCAGGTGGAATTACGGCAGAATTTCTGGAACGTTACGGGTATTAACAGACAGGAGATCAAGAGGAAACTGTCGATGACAGGTTCAGCAGAGAATTAATAATTTAGTCAAATAGAAGGAGAGAAACTATGGAATTTCAAAAGATAGAAAATGCTTTACAAGCATTGCGGGATGGGAAAAATATTCTTGTTATGGATGACGAGACCAGAGAGAATGAAGGTGATCTGATCTGTGCGGCACAGTATGCGACAACAGAAAATGTAAACTTTATGGCAGTGCATGCGAAAGGGCTAATCTGTATGCCGATGAGCAAAGAAGTAGCAGCAAGCCTTTCACTGGCACCAATGGTTGCACACAATACAGATAATCACGAAACTGCGTTTACCGTATCTATTGACCATGTGGATACAACAACCGGAATATCAGCAGAGGAACGTGGATTTACAGCAAGAAAATGCATTGAAGACGGTGCAAAACCGGAAGATTTCAGGCGACCGGGACATATGTTCCCGCTGGTTGCAAGAGACGGCGGTGTGCTGGTACGGAACGGACATACAGAAGCAACCGTAGATCTTATGCGCTTAGCCGGGCTTAAAGAATGTGGGCTGTGTTGTGAGATCATGAAGGAAGACGGTACGATGATGCGTACAAGCGAATTAAAAGCATTTGCAGAAAAACATGGAATTCCGACAATGACTATCAAAGAGCTGCAGGAGTACAGAAAAGTAAAAGAAACACTCGTTTCCTGCGAGGCAGTAACGAAGATGCCGACAAAATACGGATTATTTACTGCGTATTGTTATGTGAATAAATTGAATCAGGAACATCACATTGCGCTTGTTATGGGCGAGATCGGAGAGGGAGAAAATGTGTTATGCCGGGTACATTCGGAGTGCCTTACCGGAGATGTATTTGGATCTCTCCGTTGCGACTGTGGACAGCAGTTTGAATGTTCCATGAAAGAAATTGCAAAAGAAGGACGTGGAGTACTTTTATATATGCGGCAGGAAGGACGCGGAATCGGTCTGGTTAATAAATTAAAGGCTTATTGTCTGCAGGATAATGGAATGGATACACTGGATGCAAATCTGGCACTGGGATTTGAGGCAGACCAGAGAGAGTATTATATCGGAGCACAGATTTTAAGAGAGCTTGGAATCCGTTCGCTTCGTCTTCTGACAAACAATCCGGATAAAGTATATCAGCTCCAGGATTACGGAATGGAGATCAGCGAGCGCGTGCCGATCCAGATGGATGCAACGAATTATGATTTGAAATATTTGAAGACAAAGCAGGAACGTATGGGACATTTATTACAATTTTAAACAGACAAAACAGAGGGATAATTTTGATAGAAGCAGATTGTTCAGGAACAATACATAAATAAAACAGAGCCGGAAATGACTCTGAAAAAGAAAAGAGGATAAGACATGAATACATTAGAAGGAAAATTAGTTGCAACAGACATGAAAGTAGGAATCGTAGCAGGACGATTTAATGAATTTATCACATCAAAGCTGGTAGGCGGAGCAATGGATGGATTGCTCAGACATGATGTGAAAGACGAAGATGTAGATATCGCATGGGTACCGGGAGCATTTGAAATCCCACTGGTTGCATCGAAAATGGCAAAAAGCGGAAAGTACGATGCAGTGATTTGTCTTGGCGCGGTTATCCGCGGAGATACAACGCATTATGATTACGTTTGCAATGAAGTGTCCAAAGGAATTGCGACAGTTTCCCTGGAAAGCGGAATACCGGTTATGTTTGGAGTGCTTACAACAGAAAACATTGAACAGGCAATTGCGCGCGCCGGAAGTAAAGGCGGAAATAAAGGATATGATTGTGCACTTGGCGCGGTTGAGATGGTTAATCTGCTCAGAACAATATAAGCGAGAAGGAAGTAGCAGAAAATTTATATTTTCCTTTACCTGTTTATGCGAAATGATATAAAATATAAAGTACAAAAACCTGCATGAAAGGTCAGAGAGGAAAAGAAATAAATGAAGCAATCATTTTTTTCAAAGGATCCGGTGTTTTACCGGTCCTTTTTCAAGTTGATGGCAGTGATCGCATTGCAGAATTTGGTAGCATACAGTGTCAACATGCATTGAAAGCCCCCTTATTGTCTATGTACCGGTTAAGTGCGCAGGCAACTTTATATGCAGATCATTTTATGATGATCATGAGTGTGGTTATGGTTGGAATGGCGTATCAAATGCCGGTTGGAGTGGGGCTCATTCAGGGTGGTGGAGATACAAAATTTTCCATGTATCTTAACCTGATCTCGGTTTGGGGGATTGTCATGCCATTATCCTTTTTAACTGCATTTTACTGGAAACTTCCAGTTGAAATAGTAGTGATCGCAGTTCAGTCAGATCAGATATTTAAGTGTCTGCCGATTTTTCTGCGTTTTAAAAGTTATAAATGGATTCATAAGCTAACAGGCTAACTCCCTGATCTTTGGATCCTGTTTTCAATTATATTTATAGTGACAAAGATTGCACTAAGCCACAGGCAGTTGGTGATGTGTTTAGTGGTAACGTGGTTGTCAGTGTATTTGTTGTATCACTGCTGTTGAGTTTATTATTACCAAAAGAAGGAGGAAGTATAGGATGAAAGTATTAATGATCAATGGAAGTCCACATGTAAAAGGAAACACAAAAGTTGCTTTAGAAGAGATGGTGAAGATTTTTCATGAAGAGGGAATCGAGACAGAGATTCTCGATATCGGAAACAAAGACATCCGGGGATGTATTGCCTGTTATACATGTATGGAAAAAGGAAAATGTGTTTTTGATGATATTGTAAATGAATCCGCAGCAAAATTTGAAGCATGTGACGGTCTTGTAATTGCGAGTCCTGTTTATTATGCATCCGCAAATGCAACATTGATCGCTTATCTGGATCGTCTGTTCTACAGTACACATTTTGATAAGACGATGAAAGTCGGAGCCAGTGTAGTTGCCGCAAGAAGAGGCGGACTTTCAGCGACTTTTGATGAACTGAATAAATATTTTACAATCTCCGGAATGCCGGTCGCATCCAGCCAGTACTGGAACAGTATCCATGGAAGAGAACCACAGGAAGCTTGTCAGGATGCGGAAGGACTGCAGACAATGCGTACACTTGCAAGAAATATGACATTCTTAATGAAGAGTATCAAACTTGGAAAAGAAGCATATGGACTGCCGGAAAAAGAAGCAAGGCGGGGAACAAACTTTATACGATGATTTACAGTCATCAAATGATGTCGCACGAGAAAGGGCGTATTTACTCGCTGTCATAAAAAAGGATTCGAGAAATGAAATCTCGAATCCTTTTTTACGCGATCATTATTGATTAAATAGTTTATTCCTTGTGAGAAAGTATGCAGTCAAAACCATCGTTCCGGTAAGTACCCAGGAAATCGGATAAATCCAGATCAGCAAAGTGTAATTGTGCCAGATACGGATGGCGGTTGCGATCCAGATCAGACGCAGAACACAGGAACCAAAGACTGTAAGTGCGGCAGGTGTCATTGAGTGTCCCATCCCACGAAGTGCAGCGCCGCTGATTTCATAAGTACTTGTCAGAAGTTCCAGAGAAGTAATAATCACAAGGCGGATCATTGCATAGTGGATGACATCCGGATCTGTCGTATACAGACCGATAAAAAAGTTACGTCCGAGAATAAAGACCATACTTAAAATCCCGCAGAAAATCATACTTGCAAGCATGGCTTCCCGAAAGACTTTCTTGCAACGGTCATACATTTTTCCACTGTAATTCTGACTTGTGAAAGTCACTGTTGTCTGCGCAAATGCATTTACGATAAAATAAGTAATGTATTCAAAATTTAACGCAGTAGAAGAACCGGCAATCGCCTTTGAGCCAAAACTGTTGATGGAAGACTGGATACAGACATTGGCAACAGAAAAGACCATGCCCTGCAGTCCGGCAGGAACACCGATTTTTAAAATACGGATAAGTTCCGAAGTGTTGATTTCGAGCTTTTTAAAAGAAACCCGGATCGGTTCTTCTTCATGCAGTAAAAACAAGATGACAAGCAGTGCACTTACACCATTTGCAACAACTGTAGCAATACCGGCACCGGCAACATCCATGTGGAAACCGGCAACAAGCAGGAAATTTAAAATTACATTTACCACACCGGAAACAATTAATGCCAGAAGTGGTCGTTTTGTATCTCCGATACTCCGAAGAATCGATGCGCCGAAATCATAGAGCATCATGAATGGCATACCGAGAAAATAGATCCGCAGATAAACGGTTGCCAGATGAAGGACATCCTTCGGTGCGCCCATGAGCAGCAAGATTGGATGTGAAATGATCTGACCAAGCAAAAGTAATAGTATTCCGCTTATAAGTGCCAGCGTAACGGCAGTATGTACAACGCTTGGAATCTTTTGCTGATTGCCTTCGCCGATATAGCCGGCGATGATTACATTTGATCCAAGTGAAATGCCGGAAAATAATGTAACCAGCAGGTTAATAACAGCCCCATTGCTGCCAACGGCAGCGAGCGCTTCACTTCCGGCAAAACGACCGACAACGGCGACACCGACAGAATTAAATAACTGCTGCATGATACTGCAGGCGGCGAGCGGAAGTGCAACGATCAGCATATTTTTGAAAATTTTGCCATGGAGCATATCCATCTGGCGCGATTCTTTTTTCGTAGTTTCATTCATATTATTAAATCTCCTGTTAAAATCGATTAATCTGTATTTATAATTAAAGTAAAGTACTATAATTCTATCTGGCAAATACATTATAGATTTCAGAAAAAAGAAATACAACCCTGATTGCAAAATTATGCGGATATGCTTATAATCTGAAATAGAGAATTCCGGCAAGGGTAATAAAAGAAAGGAAGTAGTGTAGAAATGACAGAGAACGTAAAAACTTATGTAACAGAAAAAACAAAAGAACTGATCGCGGCAACATCCTGCTCAGCAGAAGCAAAAGAAGCAGCAAATGCATGGCTTGAAGCAGTTGGGACAGAGAAAGAAGCAGAAGTAACAAAAAATTATATTGCAGAACTGGAAGAAGATATCATGCCGATCGATGGACTGATTGCATTTGCAGGATCTGATATGGGAGCAAAAGTATTCGGAGATGCTGCAAAAGGTGTACTTGCTCATGCAGAAGAGATCAAAGCAGCAGGTGCGAAGTATTGTGACTGTCCGGCATGTGCGGCATGCGAAGCAATTCTGGCAAAGAAAGACGAGATATTAGCATAATTGCGATGATGTCAGAAATCTTGATATCATAAATAAAAAACTGATATAAGAAACAGAAAGGTTTACAAGATGATAAAAGCAGTTATATTTGACATGGATGGAGTACTGATTGACACAGAGCCACTGCATTACCGATGCTGGAAAGAGATCTTAAAAGAACACTATGATGTGGAGTTTGATTATGATATTTATTTACCATGTATCGGATCAACCAGACAGTTTTTCAGAGATCTGGTAAAGGAGCATTATGGAGTGGATTTTCCGGATCTGGATGAAATGAATCGGATTATGAAGGTGAAGAAATCACAGATTGTTAAGGCAGAAGGATTTCCGGAGATGCCAGGAGTAGAAAATGCTTTAAAACAATTAAAAGAAATGGGATACAAGCTTGCAGTTGCTTCTTCCTCACCAGAGAGTGAGATTATGGATGCAATGACAAGACTTGGTCTGATGCCGTATTTTGATAGCATTACAAGCGGAGACCATGTAGAACATCCAAAGCCGGAACCGGATACGTTCCTGCTTGCGGCAGAACGGCTGAATGTTCCGACAGATAACTGCCTTGTCATTGAGGATTCTACGAATGGCGGCAGAGCAGCACGGGCAGCGAAGATGGATTGCGTATGGCTGCATAATCCACACTCCGGACATCAGGACATCCCGAATGCAATTCTGGAGATCCCGGCGTGGACGGAAGATGGCATAGAGAAGCTGGTTAAGCTGATACAGGAAATGTAGGAAAAATAGTTATTGCGTTGATTAACAGACAATAAAGGCGGTTTAGAGGAACGCGGGTGAGAAAATGATAAGACTCAGAGATATTCTTGCCATGGATATATTTCGGAATTTTAAGATTATAGCCGGGAAAAACGGCAGTGATCGGGAAGTGAAAACGGTCAGTGTTATGGATGCGCCGGATATTTATAAGTGGATGAAAGGCGGTGAGTTTTTGATTACATCTGGTTATGTAGTCAAAGATCAGCCGGAATATTTAGCTTTTCTAATTGAAAATCTGGACAAACATGGAGCATGTGCTCTGGGAATAAAGTTAGACCGGTTTATTTATGAATATCCGCAAGATGCAATAGAAAAGGCAAATAAATTGAACTTTCCCATTATTGCTATTCCATTCGAATTTGCATTTGCAGATGTGATCAATCCAGTGCTGCAGGAGGTGATTAATCATCAATCCAGAATCCTGCAGTATTCGGAACGAGTGCATCAGGCTTGTACAAAGATGGTATTGGAAGATGAAGATATTTCTACTATTTTATCTTTTCTGGAAGAACATATTCATCAGGAAGCCGCATTTGTAGATACCTGTTTTGATAAAACTTATTATACGAAAGACACCGCCCAGGGGGGAATAGAAGAAACAGGGCGGTATCGGATTCATATCAATGAAGAAGAATACGGATACCTTGTATTTGGAAGTAAATGGAACGACTATGATGAATCCTTTCGGGATTATTATCAGATTGCGATTGAGCAGGCGGGCACTATTTTAATATTAAAATTACAGAAAAAACTTACAGCGCGCCAAATTGAAGCTGATTACAGAGAGCAGTTTGTGCAGGATATGTTAACCAGAAATATTAGCTCTAAAGAAGAAATCATAAATCGTGCGATGATCTATAACTGGGATTTTTATCTTGGTGGAGTCGTATTTATTGTAGATATTGATCATTTTAAAAAACAGTATTTAAAACATCTGGATGAAAATGTAAACAGACGTATGATGGAAATGATGACACGGGTTTTGTTAATCAGCAAACAGCGTGTCGGACAGGAATATGCACACTATGTGTATAGTAAATTAAGTGATCAGATTGTATTTATTATTACAGAAAAATACAAGGATGAAGAGACGTTTAGAGGAAACTTAAAGAAACTGGCAAAGGAAATTAAAGATGAGATTGCTCGTGTAATTCCATTTACGGCGACTATCGGAATTGGAAATTACAGAAAAGATATAAGCCAGATTCATGACAGCTGGGAAGAAGCCAGAAAAGCGATAGAAATTATCCGTAGTATGGAACGTGAAGATACGGTTGTATTTTATGATGAACTTGGGATTTTTAAGTTGCTGTCACTGGTAAGTCATAGTGCAGAAGCGAAAGAGTTTGAAAAACAATATATCGAAAAAATTTGTACATATGATCGAAAGCATCATACAGATATGATGGATACTTTTATTGCTCTGGTAACGAATGGATGGAATTTAAAAGTAACTTCAGAAAAGTTATTTATTCATTACAATTCTATGAAATACCGATATCGTAAACTGGGAATGATATTAGAACTGGATCTGCAGGATCAGGAAGAACGTTTAAATCTGGAACTCGCATTGAAGTTATATCAGATGCATGAAAAATAAAAATATACAGCTAATAAATTTTGTAAATAGGAATTTTTTAGCTGTATATTTTTTTGTATATTTTTCGCTGTTGTCCACTTGGTACAATAATTTACTGAGAAAATAGTATCAAAAAGATGAAGAAAGTCAAAATAAAGTCTGGTATACTACGTCACATAAATAACAATACAGTATTCAAAGAAGGAGGTAGACAAATGTACGAAAATAAAGTAGGATTTTTGGACGGAGCACTGGCAACTGTAAAAAAGAATCAGATGCAGGATACAATCGGGCAGATACAAAAGAGCGGACGGTTAATTTTAAAGGGCGGACATGTTGTTGATCCAAAGAATAAAGTAGACAAACAGACCGATATCCTGATTGCAGATGGGATTGTCTGTCAGGTCGCAGATGATATCGCAGCAGAGACCGGTGATCGCGTAATTGATTGCGAAGGACTTACTGTTATGCCGGGATTGGTTGACATGCATTTACATCTTGGCGATTTATTTGAAGTAAGTACAAATCCAATTTTCTGTGCAGCAGAAGATGGCGTGACATTAGGATTATCACCGGGAGCCGGAAATACATTTATGGCACCATCTCTTCTCGGTGCGGAAGTAGATCATGGAGTTCCGATTAACCTTGGCGTTTATCTTGGAGCTGCAAATGTACTTGGAACACAGATGTCAGTAGATGAGTTGATTCGTATGTTTAAAGGCGAGATAGATGCAGATACATTATCTACAAAGATGACAAGAAATGGAATTACCAATACAACGGCTGCTTTAACGGTTGGAATTAAAGATCATATGGGACATTTTATTATGTCTGATGAAAATATTGATAAGATTTATGAAATTACTTCAAAAGCAAATCTGATTTATATGTCCCATACACAGGACCCAGAACATGCGGAAAGACTGGTCTCACTTGCAAAAGGACGTCCATTACATCTGGCACATGCTACAGCGGCAGGATGTGGAACACACATGGGAGCAGCAGAAGGTATGAAACGCGTTCTTGATCTGGTAAATGGAGACAATATTTCCGCAGAGTTTGTTACAACCATGCTTCGTGCAGGACGAGGAAGTCGTGAAGGGCTTCAACTTCCAAAAGAATCGCAGAAATTAGCATATGATGCATTGGAATCAGGAAAAGTAAAGATTCTGATTTCGGATGGACAGAATCAGGGAACGATGAAAGGATTCGGGGATACACGAGATAATATTCCGGCTATTATAGAACTTTCACAAAGTGGAGTTTTAAGCCTGAGTGATGCAGTTGCGACAATGACCTGTAATCCGGCAGCGTTAATCGGAAATAGAACAGCAAATAATTGGTGGACAGATAAGATTGGTCATCTTGGTGTTGGCGCACTTGCAAATGTTACAGTTGTAGATATGGACGATAAACTTGCAACGTACACAATCGTAAATGGAGAAATTGTATCCTTTGAAAACCGTGCGGTGAGAAGAAACTGTGGAGCAGGTGGATGGATTAGCAAATTTGGTATGGTAAGAAAGACCGGAGTAGGTGAGCTTGTAATGTTTTCGTACCAGAAATAAAGGGGAGAAGACAGTTGAAAAAAGAAAATGATAACAAGTATGCACAGATAACAACTGAACAATGCAAACAAATTCTTCAGAAATTGGTGCAGATCAATACTTGCCAGCCGGAAGGAAATGAAGGGAAACTTGCGGATGTCATATTAGAAATGTTACCAGAAAACATCGTATATAAAAAAATTAATCATTCAAAAACCCGAGCGTCTCTGATCATAAAAGTAAATGGAGAAACGGAGGAAGGCGGTATCGCATTTGTCGGTCATATGGATACGGTTGCATGTGGAGATTACAGTCAATGGAGTTATCCGCCACATGATGCTATTGTAAAAGGTGATATCCTCTATGGACGTGGTTCTGCTGATATGAAGGGTGGAGACGCGGCCATGATATTGGCATTAAAATGGATGCTGGAAACAAAAAAAAGACCAAAGAAATCTATTTATTTCTGCTTTACTGCAGATGAAGAAAGTAAGGGAAGCGGAATTCGCGGAATTTTAGAAGATGGTATGGTGAATAAAGTTGATGAAATAATTATATGCGAACCTTCAGATGAGAAAATAGGTACTTGTGAAAAAGGTGCATTTTGGTTGAAAATTACGGTGCAAGGGAAGCAGTCGCATGCATCCAGACCAGACCTTGGGATTAATGCTGTTGAGTATGTAGAAAAATTAGTCGCAGAGTTAAAAGAACAAGTGGAAACCGGGGAGGTGCATCCTATTCTGGGAACGACAACAGCATCCGTTACAAAACTGTGTGGTGGAATTATGACGAATATTATTCCACCTACTGCAGAAGCAGAATTGGATATACGCACAGTTCCGGGAATCAGTCATGAACATATTTTAAAATGTACAGAAGAGATTGCAGACCGATTCAGAAAAGAAATACCGGGAATTCAAATTACCATTGAAGTGATGAATGACAGACCGGCATTGGAGACATCAAAAGACAGCCCGCTGGTGAAACAGATCATGAAAACAGCACAGATGGTGGGAATTTCAACAGAAGATAAAGGACATTATTTCTATACAGATGCATCACAGATCATTCCTGAAATATCTGTACCATTTGTAATCGCAGGACCAGGAGATGATGCACTTGCACATTGTATTAATGAACATATTTCTCTGGAAAGCGTAAGAAGATATGCAAAATTGTATCAGAAATATCTGGAAAAATATTATTTATGAGGAGGTAAAAATGGGTGAGACAGTAAAGACGAAAGAAAAAATGACTGGCGCATTACCGGGATTTATCATAAGTATAGTCATTGGATTTGTATTTTATTTTGGCTTAAAAGCATTAAGCGGTAATAATGCAGTATTTGATTATAATAATATGATTTCTGGAATTTTGGATTCTGTGCCAAAACAGATTGCCTGGTTCTTTATGAATTTTACAGAAGCACAGTTTTATGCAAGCGTATTTGCCGGAATAGGAATTATACTTGGAGGAATTGTAGCATGGATATTGGCGATCAAAAATTCAAAATATGCAGGATTTGATGTCTGCTATGGAAGTAGTACCTTATTCCCGTGGGTGTTGGCATCACAGCTCATCTCCCTGGGATTGGCAATTTTTGTATTTCGTTATATTAATGGATTTGCAGATTCATCCGTAACATGGATCGCAACATTTATTACTGTAGTAGGTGCTCCACCGGCAGTTATGTTGCTTTACGGTCCAAGCGTTCCGGCATTATTGACATCTTCCATTATCGGTGGTTTGATCTGTGCCCCTACTGCAATATGGATTGGAAACGCAATTGTGACTCCGTGGAAACTTCCGGGAGTCGTAGCAAATGTGTCAACGATGGCAATTACGGGAATTATTGTATGTATGGTTTGTAAGATCCTTCCGTGGGTAAAACCTGTGCCGGTGAAACCACATCGGACGGAGGCAGCACCGGCAGATGATGTATATAGTACAAGCTGGTTTGTACGCAGGGTTTTTGCAGATTTTACAGAAGCACAGTTTTATGGAAATGAAGTGGCATCTGCATTTTTGCTGGCAGGCGCAGTGATTGGCACAATCGTATGTGGAAATCATGGAGCATATGGCTCAGGAGCTGTACCGGCTATAATTTTATCACAGTTTGTCGGAGCGGCAACGGGAGTGTTCCTGTATGCAGGAAAATTTGATAATGGTGGCTGGTATGCAACGTATGTTCCGGTTGTCAGTGTCGGACCGGCATGTGTTCTAATGTATGGTGCGAATATTCCGGTGGCGGTATTTGCAGGTGTTCTCGGTGGAATTATAGGAGGACCGATTGCACAGTTTTTCTCAGAAAAACTGCCGGAAGGTGTACATGGAACAGTAGCGAATGTAACATCTATGACAATTTCAACAATTACGGTATCTGTTGTAATCAGTGCTCTTCCATGGTTTTAATTAATGGATATTATTATTTAGAAAAAGATACTATAAAAAGAAAATAAAAAGAACCATTGCGTGATAGATAGATTTCGATGTAATATCTATAACACAATGGTTCTTTTCTCTATTATTTTTCACTTGGTGAATAATTATTATAGCATGAAAAAAAGCAAATGAATGAAACAGACATTTTCAGCAGGTTATTCGACATAATTGGCAGATAAAAACAGAGAAAATAAGTCAGAAAATAATAATATTGTAAAGAAATAAAGGAATCAAGAAACAGGAAGGATTTTGAAATCATGAAAGAAATGTCATGGGAAGCATTTGAAAGGCAGTTTCCTGTACAATTAAATGAACAACAAAAGCAAGCGGTAAAAAGTGTAGACGGACCGATACTTCTCTTAGCAGTACCAGGATCCGGTAAAACGACCGTATTGGTTACAAGGCTTGGATATATGATTTTCTGTAAAGGAATCGCACCGGAGAAAATCTTGACAGTGACATACACAGTCGCAGCAACAAAAGATATGTCCAGGAGGTTTGCATCTTATTTTGGAGAAGAACTGGCTGAACGGTTAGAATTTCGCACAATCAATGGAATCTGTGCAAAAATTATACAGTATTACAGCCGGAGTGTCGGTAAATCTGCATTTGAACTGGTGCAGGATGAAAAGATCATCCTTCATTTTCTGATAGAAATCTATCAGGAAACAGAACACAGTTACCCGACAGAAAGTGATCTGAAAAATGTGAGGACATTGATTACATACATAAAAAACATGATGCTGACAGAAGAAGAAATCCGGCATTTAGAAGAAAAAGAAGAATTAAAACTGTTGGAAATCTATCAGGCATACTGTGTAAAAATGCGGAAAGAAGGTCTGATGGATTATGACGACCAGATGGTATACGCTTACAATATGCTTCGTAAATTTCCTGATTTACTGGCATATTTTCAGAGACTTTATCCGTATATTTGTGTGGATGAGGCGCAGGATACATCCAGAATTCAGCATGCAATTATAAAACTTCTTGCATCTGGAACAGAACAGTTATTCATGGTGGGGGATGAAGACCAGAGTATCTATGGCTTTCGTGCGGCGTATCCGAAAGCATTGCTTTCGTTTGAAAAAGATCATCCGAGAGCAAAAGTACTCCTGATGGAAGAAAATTTCCGTTCTAATGCAAAAATCGTAGAAGCGGCAGACCGGTTTATCCAGGAGAATCAATTCCGACATGAGAAACATATGCGGGCATCAAAAAAAGCAGAAAGAGAGATACGGGAAATAGCTTTGAAAAGCAGAAGAGCACAATATCAGTATCTGTTAAAAGTAGCAAAACGTTGTGAAATCCAGACAGCTGTTTTGTACCGGGATCATGAATGCGCAATTCCGCTTATTGATCTTTTGGAACGGCAGGAAATTCCATATCGGATGCGGAACGCAGAAGTGACTTTCTTCACGAATCGGGTTGTTCTTGATATTGTTCATATCATTCAATTTGCTGCAAATCCGAGCGATGAAGAACTGTTCCTGCAGATTTATTATAAACTGAGACTATATTTAAGCCGGAAAGAAGCGTTGGAAATTATAGAAATCAGCCGTGAAAGAGATTTGCCGATCTTGGATGCTGCACTTGTAAGTTCCAAGCTTGATGAATATAAAAAAAGCAATGCAAAAGCAATGCGAACACATTTGAAACATCTGTTACAGGAACCGGGTGACAAGGCAGTGAATCGCATTACAAATTATATGGGGTATCAAGATTATTTACAAAGAAACGAAATAAATGACAGCAAGCTGGAAGTTGTGAAGATTATTGGGAAATTAGAGCCTACGGCAGAGGATCTGATCCGGCGCCTGGATGAATTGAAAGAAATCATTCAAACTAAGAAAACATCGGAAGACTGTCCGTTTATTCTTTCTACGATTCATGCAAGTAAAGGGTTAGAATATGAAATTGTATATATGTTAGATGTAGTGGATGGGATCCTGCCGGCACAGATCCCGAGGAGCCTTCATAGTTCAAAGCCTTCCAGAGAAGAAATAGAAACATACGAGGAAGAGAGACGTTTATTTTATGTAGGAGCAACAAGAGCAAAGCAGGATTTACGGCTTATGACAACGAATCGAAAGAGCAGTTTTTGCGAGGAACTTCTTGGAAAACGGGAGAAGACAAACACTCGCTCCGGGAAAAAAGAAAGCGTTTATAGTAGCTTGTCGAACAGCGCAACCGGAAATAGAAAAAACGGAAACAGATCGAATAATAGTAGGGCAGGAAGAAATGGGGAGCCCGCAGGATATAAGAAAGACGGGACATATCTGACATATGCATCTCATGCAGTCAAAAAAGATTCTGCTACTGGAACGCAGCATAAGATAGAAAAAATTCATCCCGGCATAACTGTTGTGCATCGGAAATTCGGAACGGGAACCGTGATTGCTGTAGATGGAAAGAATGTGCAGATACAGTTCAAGGATAAGATACGAAAATTAAACCTGGCAGTTGCTGCAAGTGGAGGGTGGTTACAGCTATAACTTCTATATCAGGGGAATAGAGGTAGATAATTCCCTGAAACGGAAGTATATTTATAGAGACAGAATCCTTATACTTAGAATCAACAAAAGTAAAAAAGACAAGCATTTCAATTACATTTTCACAAAATGCAATGTCATAAGGAGGAAAAAACGATGAAAGAGTTTAAAGAGATTGAAACAACAAAGGAAAACGGAGAAAGAAAAATGAACATGAAAGAAACATCGAAAAAAGCAGTGAAAAAAGTGAAAACAATTTGTATTAGCTTGGTTGTTGGAATTGTCATTGGAGCAGTTGGTGGAATTAATATTTACAATTCAATGACAAAGACAGAAGTTACCAATGATTATATTTCTGGAAAACTGGAAGACGTTGGTGAACTCGCAACACAGCAGGTTACCTATTCGTCCACAGAGCAGATGGAAGATGGAAGTATTCCGTTTATTAATAAGAAAAGTTTTTTGATGCATTACAGCGCAACTTTGAAAGCCGGAATCCAGATGGATGAGGTGAAAGAAAAGATTACAGATAAAGAAATAATTGTTACGATTCCACATGCAAAAGTGTTAGGAAAACCACAGGTGGATCCGGATTCCATCAAGTTCATGGATGAAAAGAGAGCCATTTTTAACTGGCAGACAAAAGAGGATGCCAAGAAAGCAATTTCTTTGGCAGAAAAAGATATAGAGAACAATGATGATATAGATACATCCTCACTTCTGGAGAAAGCAGATGACCATGCAAAAGAACTGATCCATAAGATCCTTGACGGCTCGGTAGGCGGACGTAAGGTCGTAGTACAGTTTAAATAGAGGTCTGATTTTTAATGGTGAGCCCGTCTACTTCAAAACAAGTAAGCCATGGATAAGTTACATAATTTACAGAAATATCTCCCGTGGCAACAACTCCATCAGAGCGATAATACACATTACCAAGAGGACTTTGCTCGCAAACATAACCATCTGCCAGTAAGTCCTCTTTTTTCTTATCAGTAAATCCTACTGATATCTCCAGACGCGGAGGCGCACATCAACTGGTAATCTTTTCTATCGAGAGAAGAATATCTTTGTGATTATATTTCTGCATATAAGCGATAGCTTCTGGATTGAGATGAACCATATCGTGTGCCCTCCTGTCTGAGTTTATGTTTATTAATATCCATTATAAACGTTCAGAATTATCGTGCAAGTGGATATATTCAGCAACAGAACGGTCGAATGTTTTAATGTGATGGAATAACCAGTCTACAACGTTACGTTTTACCTGTTCAATAAATTGCTCATTTGGACCTTCATTTTCATTGAGAAAATCATACAGCTCCTGGATAGATTTCTTGAACTCTTCATGTTTTGCATGATGATTTACAAGCTCAGGATATGCAACTTTTTCTTGAAGAGTCTCCTCCTCTTTAAAATGAAAATCTGTATATGCGTCAAGATAATCGAGCATTTTAATTGCTTTTATTTTCCCGTCGCCGGATTCACAGGCAGTCACAAACTGCTGGATACGATCAATCAGTTCTTTATGCTGTGTGTCAATGGTTTCATTCCCTGTAATTAAATTATTATCAAAAGTAATTGTCATAATAAAAACCTCCGTATTTTCGTTGAAAGACTCATATATCTGCCCTATAATAGCTATTAACAAAGAGCCGGGTTCATATCCTTAACTGCCGGGCATATCAGAGAGAAGGGCGAAACATATGAAATTAGAACAGTTACAGATATTTCATAACCTGACAGAAGATGAGATGCAGAAAAGCTTGGTCTGTTCTCAGGCTGTCGTACAGAAATATCAAAAAAATGAATATATATTCAGGCAGGGTGACCGCCCTGAAAAACTTTATTTTCTATTAAATGGAGATGTGGAAGTGGGGAGTATCAATCTGAATGGGAAAATTACAAGAATCAACCAGGTGTCTGAAGGAGAAGACTTCGGCGAAATTGAATTGTTTCTCCATCAATCGGCTTATTCGGGCTATGCAAAGGCTAAGAATGCTGTAAAAGTACTGGAAGTATCGAAAAATTTCTTTGGAGGCAGATGCGGAAATAATTGTGTACATCATAGCAAAGTTGTTTTCAATATGCTTCAGGTCTTTGCAGAAAAAGCCGATAAAAATAATCATCAAATTGAAGTACTGACCAGTGGAAATCTCCGTCAGCGAGTTGCTACATATCTTCTGGAAAACTGCAATGCAGATAATCAAGTGAATTTGCAAATGAATCGTGAAGATCTTGCATCTTATCTTAATACAACCAGACCATCGTTATCGCGGATGCTTCTTAACCTTCAGGAAGAAGGAACGATCCGTCTGGCAGGTAGAAAGACAATTGAGGTTTTGGATCATGCGTCTTTGCAGTTAGAAGAATAGCGCAATTTCTTTCACTAAATCGAAACCGTTTTGCCTGGAAGAAGCATTAAGCTTCTTCCGGAACAAATACCTCTTTTCCCATTCCGCAAATCGGACATACCCAGTCGTCCGGCAGGTCTTCAAAAGGAGTTCCCGGTGCAACACCATTATCTGGATCTCCAACAGCTGGATCATATTCATAGCCACATGGTTCACATACATATTTTTTCATAATTAAAATCTCCTTTTTTTAATTTATAAGTTAATGTGTTGTTTCTTAACTTGTGATAGTAGTATAACGAAGAATGAAGAAAATAGATGTAACAAATGTTACGAAAAGGGAAATGTTGTAAAAAAGTTTAAAAATATCCTTTAAATATATAAATATATAAATATCTTCGCCAAGACCTTTTTATTGGACAGGCCCGGGAATAGAGTATAACCAGTGAGTAACAGATAGGGGAAACCAATACTTATTTTCAGAGAGAAAGGTGGCAGAACAATGGCAAACCAGAAATTGATTGATGAAGTAGGAAAGTACATAGAGAAATATTACGAAGAACCGGAAGGGAAAGTTCAGGCAGCAGAGTGTCAGATTGACGCATGCGATCCTGATGAATTTGACATCTCAACAATGAAAAAGAAGAAGGTCAAGAAAGGTATGTCATCAACGATGGTATCCAATCGTAAGATTGAAAATCTTATGAAGCAGATGGAAGAAACATTTTCGCAGAGATTACTTCGTATGATAGACGAGCGCGGAATGACCGATTCCGAAGCATATACGAAAGCTTATGTAGATCGCAGACATTTTTCGAAAATACGCAACGATATTAATTATGTGCCGAACAAGAAAACCGTATTGGCATTTACAATTGCGTTAGAGTTGTCGCTGGATGAAGCAATGGATCTGCTGAACAGCGCAGGATTTACTTTGTCAAGAAGCTCGAAGACAGATATTATCGTAGCGTATTTTCTGCAAAATAAAATCTACGATATGTTTGAAATAAATGATGTACTGGAAGCATATGGGCAGCAGATATTTTAAAAATATTGTCGCCTGACAGGAGACCAACTCCGTTCATTTTGTATATAGAATGTGATTATCAAATAAAAAGGAGGATATCACATGAATGCAAAATTAACAGAGTTGGTTTTTATTTTGGACAGAAGTGGATCAATGGGAGGCCTGGAAAGTGATACGATCGGTGGCTTTAACAGTATGATCGAGAAGCAGAAAAAAGACGGAAACAGTGTAAATGTCACTACAATTTTATTCGATCATAAAATCGAATTTATTCATGACAGATTTCCGATTGAGATCATTGAACCACTGACCGAGGACGACTATTATGTGCGTGGCTGCACAGCACTGCTGGATGCGGTTGGAATGGCGATTGAAAAAACCGAAAATGTGCAAAAGCATTTACCGGAAGAAAACAAAGCCGGAAAAGTAATTTTTGTGATTATAACCGACGGTCTGGAAAATTCCAGTGACAATTATACGTACAGTGAGATCAGACAGAAGATAGAAGCCAGAAAAGAATGTGGATGGCAGTTCCTGTTCTTAGGTGCCAATATAGACGCCGGGGAAGAAGCAGAGAAGATCGGAATCGACAGAAAACGGTCCGTTACTTATTCCAACGATTCCGAAGGAATCCTGCTGAATTTCCGGACTATCGGAAGAGTCATCCGAAGAGCAGTCGATATGGAACTGAATGATGACACGGATTATGATGATCTGTTCGAGGATGACTGGGCAGATGAGATCGAAGAATATTGCGAAAAGAGTCAGAAGTAGAAAATAAATTTACAAGAATAGAAAACACGGGGGAAAAAGATTATGGCTATGACAACATGCCCAAATTGCGGCGAACCAATATCAGAGAAAGCAAAAAAATGCGTACATTGCGGTACGGTATTAATTGAAGAAGAGAAGAAAATTTGCCCGGATTGTGGAGCAGAACTGAAAGAAGGAGCGGATACCTGTCCGAAATGCGGATGCCCGATTGAACCAGAGAGGGGGGGAGAGATAAGCCCACAGCAGGTGGAAGTAACCGGAGTGAAGATTACACAAAAATCAAAGAAAATGATCATAATAGCAATAATCGCAGTTATTGCTGTGGCGATTATTGCAGCCGTTGGAGTACAGACACACAAGAAGAACGAAGCTGCAAAAGCAGCGGCGCAGGCAAAGAAACTGAGTAAGGAATATGGTGAAAACTTAAATACAGCAGCATATTCCATGCTTTCAGGTGCCAGTGATGCAGAAACCTGTGGAAATCTGGTTAAGCAGGTCTGGAACAATGCTATTTATGAAAAAAGTGATAGTGAAACAAATAAATTTACAAAACCAAAGGGATATTTCGTGTCTGATTTTAATGATGCATTGGAAAATCTCTACGCGGACAGTGATTTTAACAGTCAGATCGATGAAATCAATGATAACAAGGACCTGGTAAATTCTTTAATGAAGGAATTAAAAAATCCACCGAAAGAGTATAAAGAGGTATATGCATCTCTTTCAAAAATGTATGACGCATATATATCATTGACCAATCTGGCAACAGATCCAACAGGAAGTTTACAGACTTTTTCGCAGAATTTTAATGATGCAGACAGCAATACAGTCAATTGTTATAATGCATTGAAGGTGTATTTGGAGGACGAGTAGAAAATATTTAGCAATCATATTTAAAAATACAAATAAAATATTCGCAAAGTCAAAGCTGCCATTTGCGCTTTTCATTGAAGAAATACATACAGTATGGTACAATTACACAAGTAAACCATAAGTTTTGTACAACGAAGAGGTAGGGCATATGGCAGTATCATATAATGGACTATGGAAGTTATTAATTGATAAGAATATGAAGAAAGTGGATATGATGAATCAGGTGGGAATCAGCAGCAGTACCGTGGCAAAGATGACCAACGGAGAGCTGGTTTCCATGAAGGTTCTGGAGAAAGTCTGCGAGAAGCTGGACTGTGATTTCGGAGACATTGTTCACTACGAAAAAGAAGCAAAGGATGGTGGACAATAATGGAATACAGTGCAGGACTGACATCAAAATTATTCTGGCTGCAGGAATCGAGGAAGACAGCAGAATATATGTTAAAGGGATACAGCAGAGAAGAGATCCGTGGGATCGCATGGGAAGAAAATATCTATCAGGTAAAAGCAGAGTATCGTGCATATGAAGTGTTAAATGGCACTTATCGGAGATTATCGGTATTGCCGGAAGCAGTGCTTAAGGCATTTACCACCTGTGATGTGGAGACAGCGAAGATTCTGAATCTGATTGCGATTCTGATGGACAGCAGACTATTTTTTGATTTCCTTCATGAAGTATATGACGAGAAAATCCGCCTGGGAGAGAAAGAAATCACAGACAGGGATCTGAATGTATTTTTCTCCGATAAAGCAACGCAGAGTGATGTAGTAGCGGGGTGGACAGACATAGCAGTGCGGAAGCTGAAGCAGTGTTTCACAAGAATGATGTTCGAGGCAGGAATGCTGGAAAGCAGTGCGAAGCCACGAACGATCAGGCAGGTTCACATCGATTACCGGACAGAAGAACTACTGACTGCAAGTGGATTAGGAGAATACTTGAAAGCAGTGAAGGGAGTCTAAGAATGGCACATTTAAGTTTAGAAGAACGGCTGAATCAGATCGAGGATAAGATCTCGGAGAAATCTTTCAGAGAGAACAAAGGACTTGGAAATGAAGTCGGATATTATGTATTCGATTATGATCCGAGAGCAGAACTGGAAGTCCGCAGCCACATTGCATATTTGAAAGACAGAATTAATAACGGCAATAAAGATTTTAAAATTATAGAATTTGACCTGTTTCATACGATGATTCAGGTATTGGAAGAAGAAGGCTATCTGGAAGCCTTTCTTGACCTGGAAAAAGATAACGGATTTTTTGAAATGGCTGACAGCCTGGTGGAGACACTGGGATTGGATGAGACGAATGAGCTGAATCTGATCATCTCAAAGATTTTGCAGGAAGACCTGGAAGGCAGTGTCGTGTTCCTGACAGGAGTAGGTAAGTGTCATCCGATCATTGCCAGCCATAATATATTGAATAATTTACATCAGGTGCTGGACAGTGTACCTGTTGTATTATTCTATCCGGGAGAATACAGCGGACAGGATCTGAAACTATTTGGAACGATGGATTCCAGAAATTATTACCGGGCATTCCGGCTTGTGTAGATACGGAGGAAAAGAAATATGCAGATTAAAGATATGTTTGAGAAACAGATTGACCGTGATATTAAGGGCGTTATCAAAGTCGGTCAGTCTGATGAAGAAAATGTATATCAGGAACTGGATGAATATGTAGTAACGAAAGAATTGTTAAAACATTTCCGGGATTTCTTTGAAAATTATGAAAAAGGAATTAATGGAAATACAGATAAAATGGGCGTCTGGATCTCCGGATTCTTTGGAAGTGGTAAATCACACTTCCTGAAAATTCTTTCTTATCTGCTGAAAAACAGTGTGATCGAAGGAAAGAGAGCCATTGAATATTTTACAGATGGCAAAAAGATCGAAGATCCGATGCTGATCGCCAAGATGACGAATTCGGGAACGATTTCTTCCGATGTCATGCTCTTTAATATCGATTCCAAGGGATCTGCAAAAGTCGGCTCCGGCAAAGAAGCGATTGTAGAAGTGTTTATGAAAGTGTTCAATGAGATGCAAGGTTACTGTGGTTCCATTCCGTATCTTGCAGAATTTGAGCGCCAGTTAGATAACGAAGGCAGATTTGAAGAATTTAAAGAAAAATTTGAAGAAATCGCAGGAGCAACGTGGGAAAAGAAGAGGCAAGCATTTGCAGTTATTCAGGATAAAATCGTAAAAACACTCGTGTCTATGGACTTCATGAGTGAGGAAGCAGCCCGCAACTGGTGCAAAAATGCCAAAGGAAGCTATGATCTCAGCATCGAGAAATTCGTATCTCTCGTAAAAGACTACTGTGAGAAAAAAGGACCGAATCACCATGTCATTTTCCTGGTAGACGAGATCGGACAGTACATTGCCGATGATACGCAGTTAATGCTGAACCTGCAGACCATCGTAGAAGATCTGGGAACTGCATGCCGCGGAAAAGCATGGGTAATTGTAACCAGCCAGGAAGATATTGACTCCATCACAAAGACGAAGGGAAATGACTTCTCCAAGATTCAGGGACGTTTTGATACAAGATTATCGCTGTCCGCATCCAATGTAGACGAAGTTATCCGCAAACGTATTCTGGAAAAAAATGAGATCGCAGAGTCAGCATTGAAGCTGTTATATGAGCAGAAAGAATCCATTATCAAGAACCTGATCACATTTACAGCGGATACGGCAGATAAGAAATTATATACAGATAAGACAGATTTCGCAGACTGCTATCCGTTTATTCCATATCAGTTTAACCTGCTTGGACAGGTGCTGACAGCCGTGCGTACCCATGGAGCAAGTGGAAAGCACTTATCCGACCAGTCGCGTTCCATGCTGGCACTGTTCCAGGAGTCAGCAGTCCGCCTGAAAGACAGCCAGGAAGGCGTGCTGGTGCCGTTCAGTTATTTTTACGATCCGCTGCACAAATTCATCGATCACCAGCACAGTCAGGTGATCAATGACGCAGAAAATAACAGCAGATTGGACGAGTTCGATGTAGAACTGTTGAAAGTACTCTTTATGATCAAATATGTCAAAGAGATCAAAGCAAATATAGATAACCTTACGACGCTGATGATCTCCAATATTGATGATGACCGTATTGAGATCCGTGGCAAGATCGAAGAATCCTTAAAGAAACTGATCCGTGAGACACTCGTACAGAAGAATGGAGAGATCTACATCTTCCTGACAAATGAAGAGCAGGAGATCAACAATGCCATCAACAGTGAGAATGTAGAGATGGGCGAAATTATCGGAGAGGCATCTACCGTTATCTTTGAAGAAATATACAAAGAGAAGAAATACCGTTACAGCAACCGGTATATGTTCCCGTTTAACCAGAAAGTGGACGACCGGTATTATAAAGGCAACCAGTCTAACGACATCGGGGTGTCCATTATTACGCCGTATGGCGATGATTATCCGGATTCCGCACTTCGTCTGCGTTCTGCACAGGAACACACCGTAATTGTAAAACTGCCGAATGACGGCACATTCTTAGATGAGATTACCGAATCTATCAAGATCTATAAATATTTGAATAAAAACGCTTCCGACGCAAGAGGAAGCTTCGACAGCATCCGACGTGCAAAAGAAGATGAGCGTATTGAGAAGAAAGACCGCATCCGTATCTATATCGAAGATGCGCTGAAACATGCAGACATTTATGTAAATGGCGATAAAGCAAATATAGCATCAAAAGAACCGGCAAACCGTATCAATGAAGCACTTGGCAAACTGGTGGCAATGCAGTACAGCAAGCTGACCTACATGGAGACCGCACCGGAGCTTTCCGATATTGCAGCGGTATTTAACGGCAGTGACGGACAGTTGTCCTTCCTTGGAACAAGTGATTCAACGCCAAATAAACTGGCGCTGGAAGAAGTGATTCAGGTGATCACACTGAACAATACAAGACATGTGAAGACTTCGCTTAAAGCACTTCAGGATAAATTCGGAGCCGCACCGTATGGTTTCGATCCGAAAGATGTACAGTGGCTGGTGGCAATGCTCTTTAAGACAGGACGCGTATCTCTGACATACAACAGCCAGAGCTTATCGCTTTTGTCCAATACAAAAGAGGAACTGGTACGTTATCTGACCAAGCGTGAATTTGTAGAAAAACTGCTTGTTGATATCCGAGAGAGAGCAACAGACGGACAGATCCGTTCCGTAAAAGAAGTATTGAAGGATTATTTTGGATTCTCTCTGTCAAGTGATGACGATGATACCATTATGAGAACCTTTAAAAACAAAGCAAAAGATAAGCTGGAATCCTTTAATGATATTATGATTGAATACCGTGTAAATCCGAAGCTGCCTTGCAAATCTCTGATGGATCAGGCGAAGAAGAATCTGGAAGAAATACTTGAAATCAAAGAGCCGGTAGAGTTTTTCAAGACGGTAGACAAGAAACGGGATGACTTGCTGGATGATGCAGAAGATACCGCGCCAGTATTTGATTTCTTCCATGGAGAACAGAAGAAGATCTTCGAAAAAGCATTGCAGCAGATCCGCATGTTTGAGAACAGTAAAACTTATGTGCGGGATCAGGAAATTATCGATAATGTTGCTCAGATGGAAGCTATCGTGACAAACAGAAAGCCATTTGGACAGATTCAGGAACTTCCGGAGTTGTCAACGCAGTTCGTAGATCAGTATGGTTCTCTGCTGAATCAGGAAGCAGATGAGATGCGCCCGATCGTGGATGATGACTTGAAGAAAGTATTAAATACGCTGGACGAGAAAGAATTTGCTGCCGTATTCCGCAACAAATTCATAAAAGCTTATGAAGATTTAAAAGAAAAACTGGAGGGCTCATCAGAAATCGCAGCGGTGAAAAATATCCGTCTGGAAAGTGATACGTTGAAGTTACGCTGTCTGGATGAAATTGCAGATTATGAGATCAAACATCAGCCGCAGCCAGAACCGGAACCGCCTGTAACTCCGGCAACACCAGCCGGAGGAGGGGAAGGTGCAAAACCGGTGAAACCTGTAACACCGCCGGTTCAGCCGAAACCGAAAAAACGTAAGAATGTATCGATCAGCAATGTGGCAGGAGCAAGAACGTATTCCATCGAAAATGAACAGGATATCGATAAGTTCCTAACAGAGATGAAGAAAAAATTATTACAGGAGCTGGAAGAAAATACAATTATTACATTGAGCTAGTAATTTAGCAGGAGGAAACAGTACATGAACAAGAATGCGATAAAGAAATTCGCGATAGAAGCAAGAACAAAACTGATTGATTCGGTTACAGATAAAGCCGGTATGCTTGGCATCACAGCAGAAGCGTGCAGTGAACCGATCACGAAGGGAGCAGACTTTGAAGTCTATCAGACGACTGCGGGAACAGAAGTCACATTGAATAAGAGACAGTGTGAGCAGAGAAGAAAACTGGTAGCCCAGATTGAATCCCGTGGCTTTGAAGCGGTCGTAGAAGAAGTCGCTTATACGTGGTTCAACAGAATCTGCGCGATCCGCTTTATGGAGGTAAACGATTATCTTCCAAACAGAGTTCGTGTACTTTCTTCCGAAAAAGAAGGAAAAATGGAGCCGGATCTTGTGACACAGGCACCGGATGTGGATTTAGACCTGACAGCACAGGAAAAAGAAGAGATTATTAACTGGAAAATGAGTGGCTTATCCGAAGATGCGGATAAACTGTACTGCAAATTGTTTCTGAAACAGTGCCATCAGTTGCATGATATATTACCGGGACTGTTCGAGGATGATTCTGATTATATGGAATTGTTGTTTGGAATTTCCTATACAAATAAAGATGATGTCATCTACATGCTGGTAAATCCAGAAACGGGTATTCCGGAAGCTGACTTTAATGTATCTACCTTAGATGAAGAGGGTAATCCAACCGGACAGGTGGAGATTATTGGCTGGTTGTATCAGTATTACAATACAGAATTAAAAGATGATACCTTCGCAAAACTGAAAAAGAATGTAAAGATTACAAAAGAGAGAATCCCTGCGGCAACCCAGCTTTTCACACCGGACTGGATTGTGCGCTATATGGTAGAAAATTCAGTCGGAAGAATCTGGATTGAACATTTACGCGCCGTAGATCCTAGTACAGATGAGAAGGCTACAGCAGAAAGATTCGGATGGAAATACTATCTTCCGGAAGCAGAGCAAGAAGAAGCTGTTAATGTAAAACTGGCAGAGATCCGTACTACATACAAAGATCTGAAACCAACGGATATTACCTGTATTGATCCATGTATGGGAAGTGGTCATATCTTAATTGCAATGTTCGATGTGCTTATGGATATCTATGAAAGTGCTGGATATGACAAGAGAGAAGCGGCATTTGAAATCGTAGAACACAATATTCATGGACTGGATATCGACCAGAGAGCCTATCAGTTGGCATACTTTGCGGTCATGATGAAAGGTCGTGGATATAACAGACGGTTCCTGCGTGGAAGAGACGGAAAACCAGAGCCGAAAGTGTATGCGATTGTAGAGAGTAATGAAATCAATCGGAATCATCTGCAATTCTTCGGCGCGCATATGAATGATACCGAGAGGACGCAGGCACAGACGCAGATAGAGATTCTGTTAAATACATTCACAGATGCGAGAGAATACGGATCTATCCTGAATGTAGATGAGTGCGACTGGGATAAATTAGAACGATTCGTAGAAGATCTGGACACAGATGGACAGATCTCATTTGAGAGTGTTGGAAGTGAAGAAACACAGGCAAGCTTACGAAAACTGGTGAGAGTGGCAAAGAATCTGGGGCAGAAATATGATGCGGTGGTGACGAATCCGCCGTATATGGGCATGAGCAATTCAGGACAACAACTGGTAAAATATGTCAAAGAACACTTTCCAGATAGCAAAACAGATATGTTTTCAGTTTTTATTGAAAAATGTAATAATATTTTAAAAGATAATGGAATAGAAGCTATGATTACTATGCAGGCTTGGATGTTTTTATCAAGTTATTCTAAACTTCGAGTTAAAATTATAAACCAAAATCTTTTAAGTTTATTACAATTTGGAATAAAAGCTTTTGAAGAAATTGGAAATGATGTAGTTCAAACAGCGGCGTTTGTAGAACGAAACAGTAGGTTACCACAATATAAGTCGTATTTTTATCGTCTTTTAGAACGAGATCGTTTGGAAAAACAACAAAACTATTTGCAAAGAAAAAACTGTTATATTTCAAAAACAAAAGATTTTGAAAAAATCCCTGGTATGCCATTTGCATATTGGATCAAGGATAAAGTTAAAGATAGCTTTGAAAATGATCACATATCGGATATAGCAAACACTGTTCGTGGGTATGCGACAGCATCAAGTGAAAAATATGTACGAAAATGGTATGAAGTTGATTGGAATAATATTATGTTCAATTGTACATCGAATGAAATGGCTTATGACAGTAATAAGAGATGGTTTCCATATAATAAAGGAGGACTTTATCGTAAATGGTTTGGTAATAATGAAGAAGTAGTAGATTATTATCATAACGGAGAAAATTACGTTCAATTGAAAGGTTTTTGTTACAGTAATCAAGATTATTATTTTAAACGGTCAATTACTTGGACAAAGGTTTGCACTGGAAGAATTAGTTTGAGATACAATGATTATGGGTTTATTTTTGGAGATGCAGGTCCGGCTCTAATTGCAAGATGTGATGATGAGTTGTTTATCATATTAGGAATGTTAAATAGTAAAATTGCGGAACAATTATTAGAAGTAATAAATCCTACACTCAATTATACAAATGAAGCGGTTGGCAATATTCCAATCTCTTTTCATAAGATTAATACAATGTAATACGTTATCTTTTAATTCATCTTTCAATTCGTCTTTACAAAAAATTGGAAAACATATACGATGGTTGGTGCAAAAAATGTGAAGAAAATTATAATAAACTTTTGGTTTTAGAAAGTCGTATAAATGAGATATTAGCAGAATCGCTCAATATTGAAAAAGAAATAGACTTTTATTTAGATGATAGAGATATTTGTGTAAAAAGACCGGAATTGAGAAAAGATATTAAAAGTTTAATTTCTTATGCAGTAGGCTGTATGTTTGGAAGATATTCATTGGATGAAAATGGCTTGATTTATGCGGGAGGGAAATGGAACTCAAACAGATATATTTCTTTGAGCGCAGATAATGATAATATTATTCCAATAAGTGATGAAATGTATTTTGAAGATGATATTGTTAGCCGTTTTCAAGATTTTTTATGTATCGTATATGGTAAAGAATATTTAGAAGATAATTTACAATTTATAGCAGATGCTATAGGAGGGAGTGGAGATTCACGGGAAATAATTCGTAAATATTTTTTGAATGATTTTTTCAAAGATCATTGTAGTACTTATTCGGCACTATTTGCTGGTAGTCGTCCGATTTACTGGCTCTTCGACAGCGGTAAACAGAACGGATTTAAAGCACTGATTTACATGCACCGCTATGATGCAGATACCGTTGGACGTGTAAGAACCGATTATTTACATCGGGCGCAGAAGTATGTAGAGACGGCTATGCAGAGTGCACAGTATACGATTGACAATGCATCATCCGCATCTGAAAAATCAAAAGCTACAAAGGCAGTAACCAAGTATACCAAGCAGCTTGCGGAGATGAAGATTTACGATGAAGCGATTGCACATATCGCCAACCAGAGAATTGAAATCGATTTGGACGACGGCGTGAAAGTCAATTATGCAAAATTCCAGGGTGTGGAAGTAGCACAGGAAGGCAAGAAAGCATTAAAAGTAGATTTGCTGGCAAAACTGAAATAATGTAAGGACTGGAGGTATCTATATATGGCATATAAGATTGAAAATTTACAATTGAAAAACTTTGGAATGCTTGAAGAGTTTCAATGCAAGGAGTTTTCAAATATTAATTTGATCATAGGCGAAAATGGAACAGGAAAAACATTTCTGTTGAAAGCATTGTATTCTGCTGTAAAAACATTGGAAGAATACAAGCGGGGAGATGATATAACGCCAATTAATGATATTTTGTCAGAAAAATTAAGGTGGACATTTCAGGTGGATAAACTGGGAGATATTGTATCAAAAAGTGCGGATGAAGGACTGGATTTTAGAATGAAGCTGAATAAAGCAAGTTTAGAATATCAGTTTTCTAAAAGTGCAGCCAGTAAAGTGGGAGCAGTAGAGCCGGTTCGAAATGGAAAAGACGGGGATTCTATATTTATTCCGGCAAAAGAAGTATTATCGCTTTTTTCAGTTATATTAAAATCAAGAGAGATTGATAAAGCTTTTGGTTTTGATGATACCTATTATGATCTTTCTAAAGCATTAAGAATTTCGCCATCCAGAGGTAAAAACTTTACGGTATTTGCAGAGTCACGTAAAGTGGTAGGAGATGTTATCGATGGCAAAGTAGATTATGATGAAAACAGCGGCAAATGGTATTATAGAAATAAAAAGAATCAGAAATTTTCAATTGGAGCAACTTCAGAAGGAGTAAAGAAAATTGCGATTATGGACAGGCTTCTTGCAAACGGCTATTTAAATGCAGATTCAATTATTTTCATTGATGAGATTGAATCTGCATTGCATCCAAAAGCAGTTTGCCAGTTCCTGGATATGATTGACAATATTGCAAATGAAATGGGAATTCAAGTCTTTATAACCAGCCATTCCTATTTTGTAATCAAGAAATTGTTTTTAATTGCGCTTAAAAAGGAAAATACGGTGAAATGCATTTCTTTAAATAAGGGAAAGGAGGCACAAATATGCGATCTGCATGATGGAATGCCTGATAATTCCATTATTGACACTTCAATACAGTTGTATGAACAAGAGATAGAGGAGGTGCTTTGATGGGAATTGTTATTCCAGAATCCGATATGCAATTTGGAAAATATAAAGAAAAACAGATATTTCAGCTTGAAAAAAGTGAACAATATACGAAGAAATTACGGCAACAAGGAGTTCGCTGTTGTGAATTTATATTATTAAGATCAAATAAATTATGTTTCATAGAAGCGAAGAAAAGTTATCCTGATCCAATTGACGGAATTACAAAAGACGAAAAGAAGTATTATGAGGAGATAAAGGAAATCGCAGAAAAAATGCGCCATTCGCTGGAATTATTCTCAAATATTCTTTTGAACAGATATTCACAGAACGGTGTTCCGGATGAGATGAAAAATGCTGAAAATCTGGAAATGCGATTGATTTTAGTTATCAAAAACGCAGATAAATCCTGGATAATTCCGCTTCAGGATATATTTAGAAAAGAACTAAATGCGGAGATGCGTATTTGGAAAATACCTGATTTTATTATTATGAATGAGGAGCAGGCAAGAAAAAGGCATTTTATTATTTAAAGTGTATGAGAGTGATTTAAGAATACATACACATGGAATTGCGCATCCGTCCTGGCAGAGGGAAATGATGTGATTTAGGGAAAATTCAAGTTGGAGGCTATGTTAATTATGCACCAATGGAATCTACAGGAGTACTGCGAAATAGAAGCAAATTCTATTGATCAGATATATAATATTATTAATGCATATAATGAGCAATGGGATATGCCGAAAAAAATTAGTGGCGGTGAATTTAGAGCTTTTTACCGTGGACAGTCCGATGCAATATGGCAGATAGAACCAAGTATTGTCCGGTCAGACATTAATGAGCGTGATCAATATTTGAAGTATCAATCCAAATTGCAAGGAAAATCCTTATTTGATCAGTTAGCTTATTTACAACATTATGAAACAGGGACAAGATTAATTGATTTTACAACAGATCCTAAAGTTGCATTATATTTTGCTTGTGTGGATAACAAAGAAAGAGATGCGGCATTATATTTATACAATTATGTTTCACATAAGGCAGAGTGGATAGACACAATTATATTTACAGAAATTATGTTAATGCCAAATGATAGGACAATAAAGTTAGGAGAATTTGCAGAAGAGCTATATGATAAATATGAAATATTTCATGAGAGATTTGAAAGTATTTCAGAACTAAGTGCTTTTATGATAGCATATCTGAATCATGGATATATGGTGTTGCCTAATGAAGATAGCAGCAAGAGTAATTTACGAATGGCAAGACAAAAGGGGACATTTTTCATATGTGGTGTAAAATTTGCTAATGCGGTTCCATCATACATGAGAACATCAATGAGAGCAGCAGCCAATGAACTGATATGTCATTCGGTGAATGTACCAGATTCATTAAAGAATAAGCGACCTTTAGTAAAAATAATTATCAAAAGAGAATACAAAGAAAAAATTCTGGAACGACTGGAAAAGGAAGGAATTACAAGAGAATATTTGTTTCCGGAAGGGATAATTTAAGCTAAAAATAATGAGAAAAGACAGTTAGAGATCCATTAATTGATGCAATTGATTTGTATTTTTATTCATAATTTCATCATAAATGTTCTGGAATAAGAAACGGAGGTTTTCGAGATGAATTATTTAGAACACGAAAAAACAGTAAAATATGTTGATGGGTTGTTAGCACATTCGCAAGACTGGCAATGGATGATAGATGAAATAGAAGGCTGTTTTGAAATTAAAGAAGTTCATTCTTGGAAACAGTATTTAGGTGAATATGGTCCTATGAGGACGGTATTTGAATATTTTGTGAAGATTTTACAAGTTTGTGATAAAAATTGGATATTTTCAAAGAAGGAATTTGAAGAAATATGGGAAATCGCAAAATTTTATATTGGAAGTATTAGTGCTAATGAATGCAAAGATAAAGTGTCAAACATTCAATGTAAACTTTTCTTCTTTTGCGTATGGATAACAAAATTAGAAAATACTATGGTATCAAATGAAAAGAAATATTTGTATGATATCAGGTTATTAACTCAGAAAAACTTTTTTGAATTGATTAAATGTGATTCTTTATTGGAATCCGAATCTGAATTATTGAATTATGCCAAAACGATACCAATTGCTGATATAGATATTTCGATAAAAAATTTACAAGATAATTTAGAACAAGTGGAATATCCTTGTGATACCAAATTTTTAGATCAATATAGAAAAGAGATATTAAACTATAATTCTTTTTCTTTTCAAAGCTTAAATGATAAACCTTGCCAAACCTGGCAAGAATTATACCTTTTAGATATGTTGAGAACATCTTTTAGAAAAAGAAAAATTCAACCTATATATGAAAGCGGCAATGAATCGGTTCCGGATATATCTATGTGGAGTGAGGAAATTCTTGATGCTATAAAAAGATATTTTAATCATATAGTGGCAGACTTTGTGATAGAGTCTATTTCATATATCAAATTTAATGTGGAACCATCGAAAGAGGTAAAAATGCTTCATTGTGGTCTTTTGCTGAAGGCAATTGAATCGGGTGAAGAGATGTATAAAATTTTCACAAGTTCTTCATATTGTATTTTGTCTTACTTATTTCAGGATAAATTAATGAAAGAGTACAATAAAGAAGATAATTATATTAAGTTGCTTAAAAAGATACAGGAATGGAAAGAGCCAACATGGCTTATTAAAATGAAAGATGATGGCTATCCGATTTCTAAGGAACAGAAAAGAATGATAGCAAATTTTTACGATGATAAGTATAAGCAAATAGACAATGTTTTAGCAATTCATGAATTACTAAATTATCTTAAGGATAAAGTGGCAACAAGAACAATTACAACAGAGTATCTTAAAAAAGTCCATGAAAAGTTTAAAAAATATACAGAAGAGAATAGTGTTGATGTTGCAGCTGTTTATTACCAATATATGTTATTTTTGATTGACATTAACCAAAGTAATCCGAATATAGATAAGAGAGTTGTTCAAAAAGAGATGTTATATATACAACGAGAATGGCAGGAAAAAACGTATAGCAGGTTATGTGAAAATATGCAAAAAATTTCATATGAGCAGAATTTTGAGTCGGAACAACTTGAAAAATATAGTGAAATAGCTTTAACCAATCCTATTTTTTTCGCTCAAAACTGCACCCCTACTTCGGAAAAGGCTTTACTGCAGATAATGCAAGATACATCAGAAAATGTACTCATACATTTATGCAGAGGAATGATATTGAGTCCGATATATCCAGTAGAACGGGATAAAGTCGTTTATGAGCGACATGAGATTGATGGCAGGCTATTGGAATATATAAAAAATCTAAAACATAAAAAGGGATATACGTTGTTGAATCAACTTGATGATGAAGTGCTTGTTGGTTGTATCCATAATCGTTATAAGACCAAAACTTTGAGTAGTGTTTCGTTATTTGTTAAAGAAGAAAAATTGTATAATATCGTAAAGACGGAAACTCCAATGGAACTGTTACCATATTCGGACAAACTTACGTTGGCGATATTAACACAGTTGTTCCCTGTATTGGAAATAAAAATACGTGAATTGGTAACATTATTTGGAATATTTCCTTTTAAAAAGAATATGGAGCAATTTATGCAATATAATGATCCAAGTTCATTGTTACGTGAACTGTTAGAGATGATTTGGGGTGAACAACAAAGTTTTGAAAATGTACCGGATTTAATATACGTTTATAATATTATGTATAATAGTAATTCATGTAATGTTCGTAATGAATGTATTCATGGAAGAGCATATTTATCAGGAGGAGATTTAAAGTTTGCATTCGTAGCAACATTATTTGCAATACATATGGTAGCATTTCGAATAAAAACGATAAAAGATAATGTCAGTGATATTATTGTTTTAGATGAGGAATAGTTATGAGAAGAGCTTCTTATGCGAATAGAAAATTGACAGATGAAGAACAGAAAATTGTTAAAGAAAAATACAAAATGATAGCTTCATTTGTAAGACGGAACCGGCTAAAGCCGATAGATGAATGGGAAAGTTACTTGGCACAGTATTATATTCTGGCAATTATGAAATATACAGATTATGAACATTTGCATCAATATGGTATAGAAGCAATTATTTATCAGTCTTTGAAAAGTGCAAAGGGAAATTACTATAGTAAAATGTACAGATCTAAGAGAAGACCAGAAGGTGGATTCCTGTATTATGATGAGCAGGATGGCAAAGATGCATATATTTCTGGATTTATGGTGGAAGCCCCGCCAATCGGAGTAGAGAAGATGGCTATTAGTAACTATATAGTGTATGACATATATCAGGAAATCGAATCGGAACGCCAAAAGGTGATTATAGGTATGTTGATGGCTGGATATAAGAAAGTCGAGATTGAAAGATATCTGGATATTACATATTATCGGTTGCAACAAGAACTGAAAAATATTCGAGAAATGATTGGAAAGTTCTACTATAATCAATATGAATAAATAATATTAAATAACAGATAGGAGCTAGCAAAAATGGATTTACAAAATATACAGGATCAACTGAATGCGGAATTTTCGAAGCCGGACACCCGGATCATATTCTGGTTCGATGACAAAGGCGAGTACGAAGACGAGGTATCGGAGATTCAGCTTGACAATGCAAAATTACATATTTTAGACGGAACCAACTGGTTTTATTCCAAATGGCTGTTAAATGAGTCAGATACAGAAGGAAAATATCTTGTATATGCACCATTTTCCAAACCAAGTGATGCGGAAAATCCATTGGCAGATATGTATTTTTATTCCATTCCGTATTACACGGATCGGATCTCGCAGATGTCGCAGGAACTTGGAATTGACAATAAGTTCAAAGAACATCTGGCGCAGTATAGCAATTTCTGGAAAAATAAAAATCGCATAGAGAAATTTAAAGAGCTTGGCATAGACCATTTCAATGTAGAAACCATTGATATTGGTCTTGTTGCCGTACTTACAGATGTGAAAACTCCGAATTTTGAAGAGATTATCAAACAGTTGATATTGAACGATCATGAGGCATACATGAAGGCGTTAGAGGACAACGGAATTATAGAAAAATTCTGGGAGCTGTGTAAGAAATATTTCGGATATCAGTCCGAGAATCCGAAAGTGGAAGACCTTGCGGCGTGCATGCTGATTACCTATGCGTCAGTCGCATTGAAAGACACATTACCGGAAGTGCTGGAGTCCTATGTTCTGAAAAAAAAGAATGATGTGGTTGTATTTGTGCGTAATTTGATGGACAATATATTGTATCAGGAGAATTACGATATTTTAGCGGAAAAAGTGGACAAGACGCTGCGGGTGACTTCAAGGATCCAGGATGCAATTACAAAAGGTGAAAATAAAGCAAAAGATCAGTCCGCACAGTTGCTGGATGTTGTCAACTGTGATGCGTTCCGTGGATTAGATAATATCTTAATCAACTGGATGCTGGATCAGTTAAATGATGAGATTTTAGACGCGCAGATTGACGGCATGAATATCGCGCAGATCGCAGAGCAGAGGATGGCAAAATCCTGTCATTTCGGAGAAGTATATAAAAATGAATATCAGGCGATCAAATATGCATATCAGTTGATGAAAAATATTTCCTTGCTGGAAATTTCAAGTGATCTTAAGACGATAGCAGCGGATTATCAGAAGCATACGTATTTGATCGATTCTTATTATAGATGGTTTTACAATGCATATGACCAGATGGAGGAAGCAGAGCTGTTTGCAAATGTAAGAGAACGTATAGAAAATATGTATTCTTATATTTATTTACAAAAGATCACGCCAAAATGGAATGAAGCGTTGATGGGAAGCAATGTCGCAGATACGGGATTAAAGAAACAGGAAGATTTCTATAGAAATTATTTGAAATCTTATGAAGGAAATAACCGTGTAATTGTGATTATTTCCGATGCACTTCGGTATGAGTGCGCAAAAGAATTGCTGGAAAAGCTGGAATGGGATGAAAAATGTACACCGAAGATGGAGTGTATGCTTGGAGAACTGCCATCGGTTACGGCTGTCGGAATGGCAAGTTTACTGCCGCATAAAGAGTTGGCAGTTGATGAGAAATTAAATGTGGCAGTTGACGGGCAACCATGCGGCGATTTGAATGCAAGGGACAAGATACTGAAGTCGCAGAATGAAAATAACGTGGCGCTGGCTTTTGATGAAGTGATTCATGCAAATCGGACCAAGGTGCGTGAAATGCTGCAAGGGAAAAATATTGTCTATATTTATCATAATCAGATTGATGCCAGAGGGGACAAGCCGGCAAGTGAAAATGAAGTATTTCATGCGTGCGCGGAAGCCATTGAAGAGATCCACCGGCTGATCCACCGCCTTACGGTATGTATTTCTGCACCGAAGTTTTTTATAACAGCAGATCATGGATTTTTATATAAGAGAGACAAGTTGCAGGAATTTGACAAAGTGGCTTACAACAAAGAAATGTGCAAATACAGCAACAAACGTTTCCTGCTTACAGTTGAAGAAATGGGCGGCGCAGGCGTAAAATCAAGGACAAGAGAGTATGTCAAAAACTGTTATATAACGACGCCGATCGGAACGGATATTTTCAAAACGCCGGGCGGCGGGCAGAATTATGTACACGGCGGCTCGTCTCTGCAGGAAATGTTGGTTCCGGTAATAGAGCTTACGACAAATACCAAATCCGTTGCATATGATTATGTGAATGTGGTACTTACTTCATCCAATCGAAAAGTAACGAATCTGATCACATATTTTGACTTCATTCAGACAGAGAAAGTGACAGATACGATGAAAGCGAGAAGTCTGGTGGCATATTTCACGACAGAAGACGGAGAGAAAATATCCTTTGATGTGCCGATCGTGGCGAACAGCCGCGAAGATGCGCCGGAGAAGAGATCGTTCCATGAGAAATTTACATTGAAGTCCAGAGAATATAAATATGGCGACAAATATTATCTGGTGCTGGCAGATGCAAATGATGAGAAGAATATTCTGCAGCAGTATGAATTTATGATTGATATTGCATTTGTGGATGATTTTGGATTTTAAAATATAGATATTGTGCAGGAGGAAACAGTACATGAACAAGAATGCGATAAAGAAATTCGCGATAGAAGCAAGAATTAAACTGATTGATTCGGTTACCGATAAAGCTGGTATGCTTGGCATCACAGCAGAAGCATGCAGCGAACCGATCACGAAGGGAGCAGACTTTGAAGTCTATCAGACGACTGCGGGAACAGAAGTGACACTGAATAAAAGACAGTGTGAGCAGAGAAGACGACTGGTAGCTCAGATTGAATCCCGTGGTTTTGAGGCGGTCGTAGAAGAAGTCGCTTATACGTGGTTCAACAGAATCTGTGCCATCCGTTTTATGGAAGTGAACGATTATCTTCCAAACAGAGTTCGTGTACTTTCTTCCGAAAAAGAAGGAAAAATGGAGCCGGATCTTGTGACACAGGCACCGGAGGTAGATTTAGACCTGACGGCACAGGAAAAAGAAGAGATCATCAACTGGAAAATGAGCGGCTCATCCGAAGATGCGGATAAACTGTACTGTAAATTATTTCTGAAACAGTGCCATCAGTTGCATGATATCCTGCCGGGACTGTTCGAAGACGATTCCGACTATATGGAATTACTGTTTGGTATTTCTTATACAAATAAAGATGATGTCATCTACATGCTGGTAAATCTGGAAACAGGTATTCCGGAAGCTGATTTTAATGTATCCATACTGGATGGAGAAGGCAATCCGACAGGACAGGTGGAGATCATTGGCTGGCTGTATCAGTATTACAATACAGAATTAAAGGATGACACCTTTGCAAAACTGAAAAAGAATGTAAAAATCACAAAAGAGCGAATCCCTGCGGCAACCCAGCTTTTCACACCGGACTGGATTGTTCGCTATATGGTAGAAAACTCAGTGGGAAGAATCTGGATTGAGCATTTACGGGCAGTAGATCCAAGTACCGATGAAAAAGCAATGGCAGAAAGATTCGGATGGAAATATTATCTTCCGGAAGCAGAACAGGAAGAATCGGTAAATGTAAAGTTAGCAGAAATCCGAACTACATACAAAGATCTGAAACCAACGGATATTACCTGTATTGATCCATGTATGGGAAGTGGACATATCCTGATCGCTATGTTCGATGTGCTGATGGACATCTATGAAAGTGCCGGTTATGACAAGAGAGAAGCAGCATTTGAAATCGTAGAGCATAACATTCATGGACTGGATATCGACCAGAGAGCCTATCAGTTGGCATACTTTGCAGTTATGATGAAAGGACGTGGCTATAACAGACGATTCTTGCGTGGAAGAGATGATAAGCCGGAGCCGAAAGTGTATGCGATTGTAGAGAGTAATGAAATTAACCGGAATCATCTGCAGTTCTTCGGCGCACATATGAATGATACTGAGAGAACGCAGGCACAGACGCAGATAGAGATTCTGTTAAATACATTCGCAGATGCGAGAGAATACGGATCTATCCTGAATGTAGATGAGTGCGACTGGAATAAATTAGAACAATTCTTAGAAGATCTGGATACAGATGGACAGATATCATTTGAGAGCGTCGGAAGTGAAGAGACACAGAATCAGTTGCGAAAGTTAATAAGAGTAGCGAAAAATCTGGGACAGAAATATGATGCAGTAGTGACAAATCCTCCGTATATGGGCGCTTCTGGAATGGGAGCTAAACTGTCCAGATATGTGAAGACACAATATCCAAATTCAAAATCAGATATGAGTACGGTATGTATGGAGCGAGCAACTAATTTTTGCGATGTTAATGGTTTTTGGTCTATGATTACTATTCCTGGATGGATGTTTTTATCTAGCTATGAAGAATTTAGAAAGAAATTATTGTCTAATCAAACAGTAATTAATTTAGTACATGTAGGAAGAGGTATTTTTGGTTCTGATTTTGGAACTACTTCTTTTATTTTTAGAAAAAAATATATCAAAAAATTTGAGGGACAATATAGACGTTTATTCAATAAAACAGGAGAAGTTGAAACAGTGAAAGTACGTGAAAAACAATTTTTAGAAGGTAAAGGGAAATTTAGGGCTAAGCAAGATAACTATTATGAAATATCAGGAAGTCCTTTTGCGTATATGCTTTCGGAAAAAATGTTTTCAACTTTTAAAAAAAGTCAGATTAGTGAATTTTCAGATAGTAGATGCGGAATGAATACGGGGGATAATGATAAGTTTATTAGGTATTGGTATGAAATAAATTATGAATTATTTAATTATAATTGTAAGTCTATAGAAGAATTTCATGAATCACAATCTAGATATGCAGTTTACAATAAAGGTGGCGCATATAGAAAATGGTATGGAAATTTAGAATATGTAATAAAATTTGATAAAAAACATTACAATATACTTCTTAATCAGGGGAATCATTTGCCTTCAAGACAATACTATTTTTTACCGTGTATAACCTGGACGGATATGTCCATTAAGGGAGTAGCATTTAGATATGAACCGAATGGAAGTGTATTTGATGGATCAGCGGCAACAGCTTTTCCGTATAAGGAAGAACATATTGCATATTTATTGGGATTACTTAATTCTGTATATGTTGCATATATTGCACCAGTATTAAATCCTACATTACACTTTAAACTTAAAGATTATTCAAAAATTCCATTAATAATGGATGAGTCATTTTTCGAGATTGTGAATAAAGATGTGAAGATGTGCATTGAAATTTCTAAAAAAGATTGGGATTCTTTTGAAACATCATGGAGTTTTATACGACATCCTTTGATACAATTTGAAACAAAAATATCTGAAAGTTACAAATTTTGGAATACAATATGTGATACGAGAATTTTGGAATTAAAAGAAAAAGAAGAAGAACTCAATCGTATTTTTATTGATATTTATGGATTACAAGATGAACTTACCTCAGAAGTTGAAGAAAAAGAGGTTACGGTTCGGAAAGCAGATTTATCCAGAGATATTTGCAGTTTTATTTCTTACGCAGTTGGCTGTATGTTTGGACGGTATTCTCTTGATAAAGAAGGTCTGATTTATGCCGGTGGTGAATGGGATAGCAGCAGGTATCAGACATTCCTTCCAGATGACGACAATTGTATTCCAATCACCGATGAAGAATATTTCTCAGATGATATTGTTGGACGTTTCGTAGAATTTGTAAAAACCGTCTACGGCGCAGATACGCTGGAAGAGAACCTTGATTTTATTGCCAACGCATTAGGCAACAAGGGCGATACTTCCAGAGAAGTGATCCGCAACTATTTCCTGAAAGATTTTTATGCGGATCATCTGAAAGTATATCAGAAGAGACCGATTTACTGGCTTTTTGACAGCGGAAAACAGAACGGATTCAAAGCACTAATTTACATGCACCGATACAATGCCGATACTGTAGGCCGTGTAAGAACCGATTATTTACACCGGGCACAGAAGTATGTAGAGACGGCTATGCAGAGCGCGCAGTATACGATTGATAATGCATCATCTGCATCTGAGAAATCAAAAGCAACAAAAGCAGTAACCAAGTATACCAAGCAGCTTGCAGAGATGAAGATTTACGATGAAGCGATTGCACATATTGCCAATCAGAGAATAGAGATCGATCTGGACGACGGCGTGAAAGTCAATTACGCAAAATTCCAGGGCATAGAAGTAGCGCAGGAAGGCAAAAAAGCATTAAAAGTAGATCTTTTGGCGAAACTTAAATGATGAAAGATTAAAGAACTGTGGAAAAGAGAATCGGTATTGGTATTGCAGAGCGTGATTATACAAAATTTATCAGTAAAAAAGAAAAAATGTTTTTGAACTGGAAGAGCAAATAATAGGCAGAAGAGAAAAAACAATAGGAAATTGGGTGAAAGTATAAGATGGGTACAGTTGATAAAATTAAAGAGCTTATAGAACAAATGTCTACAATTAAAGATAATTTTCACGTTGAAAATGGCCTGGCTTTTTCTTCTTATGATTGGAGCGAAAGAAAAAAGAAGACATGTTATATGCAAGTTGAAAAAATAAGCGATGATCCAGAATTCATGAAATGGCGTGATGAATTAGTATTATCTCTGTTGCAATTAAAAAAAGATAATTATATTGATGAAGTAATAAAATTACTTGAAAAATTTAATGGTTGGTCTGATAAAAAAGAATTTGAACAAGTAGAATCTAAACTTAGTGTATTGAAAGAACACATAGAAAAATATGCAATAAATTCAAATGATTTGGAAATCGTGGATGAACGGATTCAGGAGGAAAAATTAGTCAATAAAGTACTAAGAGCTGTTTCAAAGCTACAAAGAAATCATGCATATGATTTACAAAGTTCTGAAAATGAAATGAATGATTATATTCGTGATATTTTGGATGAAACTTTTGAAACAAAAGATCAAACAAGACAAGGAGAATCGGAAGAAAAAAGCGATGCAGGAGAAGTAGATATTCAAATCTATATAGATGGAAATCCCGTAGTAATGATAGAGGGGGTAATCTTGAAATCTGTATTAAAAGAATATTTAAATAAGCACATAAGGAAAGTACTTGTAAATTATGATCCGAATGGTTGTCCATATGCCTTTATAATAATTTATTATAAAGGAAATAATTTTATAGATTTTTATGATAGGCTTATCGTACATTTGAATCAATTCCAATTTCCATATGAACGTTTGAAGGAAATAGTAGATGTTGATATAGAATATGCAGAATTAAAACATGCTCAGACTGTACTATTAAGAAATGATAAAACAATACGGTTGCATTTTTATGTAGTACATATTGTTTGATTAAATGGTATTTGAGATATATTTAGAAGAGGTGAATACATGGAGATAAAATATCCTGAGAAACCAGAAGAATGGCCAGTTAATGCTAGAGAATATGTATTAGATAGAGTATTAACTGCAACAGAAAAATTTCGCGATAATCCAAGTTACATCACGAAAGAACGACTGCTTTCGTGGATTAGTGATTATGATTTGAATCAGCGATCCTATTTGGGACGATATAGAGTAACTGAATATGAAGTATCTATAATCAATACACTTTATTTTTACGGAGCAATGTCAAATATAAATGCGTTGAAAGCATATTTATATGAGTTGGTTGGTGAAACAGCTAGATTGCAAAAAAATGTGGCCTATATGTCTGAAGTTATTAATGAAAAAGAAGGAATCGGTATTGCGGCATATGAACAAGGATTAGTGTTGCAACTTAAATTGTATTATTTTTCATATCTAAAATTTACGGTAGAAAAAAATAAGAGTTTCGCTGAACAATTGATTTCTGTAGTAGAGGATAGTATGAATCTTTCAAAAACAGCAGAAGAAATTGACACTATAACTAATGCATATGTCAATTTGTTAAACGATATAAGTTATATGCACGGAAATTTGAGAAATGGAATATGGAAATTTGAACGAAATGAGCTGAAGAAACTTTTCGCATTAGAAGCAAGAATTATTGAATTAAATAAGCAGTCTCCAGTTGTAAGACCTTTAAAAGGCGTTCTTATGACACAATTAAGTAACTTTATATTGAAATCGAGAAATAATTATAATGAGGACTATATTTGTAAGTATATATCAGAGGACGTTGCGCGAGAATCTATAAAAAACCATGAGATTTGGATGCGCAAGACACAAGATCTTAATGATGAGAGAGAACAAAAGGTTATTCCGGAGTTATTTGAAGATTCATCATGGATTAAGGTGAATTGGGCTAAAGATATTGATTTTACAGCGATAAGAACATATTATGTTTCTTCATTTAGTAAATCATATGATAATCCAGATATGCAGAAGGATTATGGTAAGTGTGTATATGGATACAAAGGAGATCGCTTGGTGGAACTTTTAGCTCCAATAAGTATACATCATTTAAAAAGGAAAGATAATGCTGATACAAGTCTGCCGTTAAGAACAACAAGACCATTTCTGTCACAGGTAATTGCATTTGATGTTTTATATGATCGTGATGCAGCAAAGCAGGAATTGAATTTTTTGATGGATATTATCGACAAGTTTAAAGTGTCAAATCAAAACAAAAAGAAATTTTTAGAGGAAATATTACAATACTGGATATTATCAGTCAAAGATTCAAAATGGGAAAAAGAACGAGAACGTAGGTATGTTTTGTTCATATATCTAGAATACGATTATAAAGAAATAGAAATAGATGATGGGTGGTTAAAATTGAAAACATCAATTTTTCTATTACCTGATTTTATTTTAGGTAATAATCCATCTAAAATAGAAATTCAGCGACAAATAGATGGAAGCAAATATTTCGCTCATACATTAAATAATACAGTTGTTGCTCCACCGAGAATGTTAATCGCGTTCTTGGAGAACAATTTACAGGCTGACGGATCTGTCAAGATTCCGGAAG